>JBCKWI010000060.1:0-8588 GCA_038922795.1 Gammaproteobacteria bacterium | reverse complement strand
CTGGCATACGTCAGAATGACGATTCAAAGAATTTTTAGACTTATTCAGAGGTTCCTTAGTATCTTTTTTTCAACTATCATTATCAATGTATTAAAATAAATATAAAGAATTTTATGGAAGAAGCCCCGAATGAATGATCAGTCACCACTACTTGCGCTGGAACCTGGCTATGAACTGCACTGGTACCGGATAGAACGCGTCCTGGGGCAGGGGGCCTTCGGCATTACCTATCTCGCGCACGATGTTAACCTCGACCGCCAGGTGGCCATCAAGGAATACCTGCCCGGCCAATTCTCCGTACGAGACACTGATTTGACGGTCAGACCAACCACGAACGAACAGAAAGAGGACTTCGAATGGGGGTTGACACGTTTCATCAGCGAAGCCAGGACCCTGACCAAATTTGAACATCTCAATCTGGTCCGGGTATTCAATGTATTTGAGATGAACAAAACGGCCTACATGGTCATGAATTACGAAGTGGGTAAAAGCCTGCAACAGATTTTGAAAAGCAGAAAAACCCTGAGTGAATCTGAATTAAGGAAGATCCTGATGCCGTTGATGAGTGGTCTGGAATTGATGCACGCAAAAGGATTTGTGCACAGAGACATCAAGCCGGGCAATATCTTCATTCGGGGTGATGGCAGTCCGGTACTCCTGGACTTCGGTTCAGCCCGGCAGACGCGAAAGTCACCAGAAAGAGAGGGCGGCGAAGAACCACAGACATTGACCACTTTGGTCTCACCGGGCTTTGCCCCTATCGAACAATATGGCTCAAAGAGCGACCGGCAAGGGCCCTGGACAGACATCTATGGTCTCGGCGCTACACTATACCGGGCCGTCACAGGACTGATGCCGATTGCAGCCGTGGATCGCGGTGAAGCCATCATACATGACATGAAAGATCCCTATCTGGCAGTTACCGAAGCCTATCAAGACCGGTATTCACAAAATTTCCTGGCGGCGATCGATCATGCCATGGCATTCAAAGCCCAGGACCGTCCGCAGAGTATCGCCGGCTGGCGCGAGGAATTCGAGTCCGGTGAGAAAGTAACCGAGACGATAGCCAAACCGGATATTCTGTTGGATTCAAACGAAGCCTCTACGGTAAAGCTTGGTCAATCAGAACCAGCGACGTTCAAAATTTCCACAGAAGGGACAGTGAAAACAGTACCGATTGATAGTGAGGCAGAAACACTGCCACTGACGCCTGCGAAAAAACCAGTTTCTCTTTTGGGCAATCGCAAAATACTGATTGCAGGTACCGCAGCAGTACTTGTTCTGATTGGTGCAATAGTATTGATGAGCGGTGATGAGAAAGAACCTGTAACAGAAGCACCAGCGCCTGAAATACAAAGCCAGACACCAACACCAGAACCGGTTGAAATGTTGGCAACGGAGGAGGCAATACCGGAAGCACCGGGAGAGGATGAAACCCGGCAGCAACAGATCCAGGAACTGCTGAGACTGGCACAGGAAGATATCAAGGCCCTGCGTCTTACCAGCCCCAGGGACAACAATGCCTTTGACAAGTATCTATCGATACTGCAACTGGATGAAAATAATGCAGAGGCAAAGTTGGGGATCCAGTCCATCTCCGATAAGTATGTCGGCCTGGCCTATGGGGCCATGGATTCAAACAAGCTGGATAACGCTGAATCCTATTTGAAAAAGGCATCTGCCATCTCGCCTGATTCGCAAAAAATAGCGAAGGCACAGGATGCCTTGCAGGCAAAACGCGCAGAACAAAAGACAGTGAGTGAACCAACAGCAGAACCGGTTGTTGAAACACCACAAACCGCAAGCACAGAGCCTGTAGAAGAACCGAATGAGGGTTTCTGGAACAAGGTAAAGAAATGGCAAGAGCAAGATGTTGAGAAAAACAAGCAAATCAATAAAGATACAACCATCGATAATCGGGTGAAAAAGGTCCTTGGCGGTCAATAAACCCAGGTACAAAAAGCACCCAAATCTTTATCCGTCATGCCGGGCTGACGTGAATGGATGCACTAATGCTGTGGATGCAGGATGCACAGGAACAGCGAGCCCGGCATACACTAGAGAAAAAAATTCCCTCCCCATATGAGGGGGAGGGTCAGGGTGGGGGTGGAAATTATCAGCAATCTGGATATTCAACCCCCACCTTTGTCCTCCCCCTGTCAGGGGGAGAATTTAACCGTAACTTCCCCATGCTGTTCCATTTATTCCACACGTCACAAATACGACCGTGTCTGTACCTTATCCAGCAAATCCATATCCATAATCCACAAACAAAGTAACAGGCGCAAACCCGGTGCCTGTTTCCCTACCCATTGCCGTTGTGCCTCAGGATCATCCTTCAACTCCTTCAGTTGCCGGATCCCCGTCCCGATCCAGGTCGTCATCTCATCCGTCAGATTCAGATCGGCAATATCAATCAAGCGTGCCTGCTCAACAATGCCTGCACCGAACAGGAATGACAACTCCCGGGCCAAAGACGCCTCCTCGGCCCTGTCATCAATCAAGTCTTCATCGTGTACAGAATCGATCATAATGTAAGGCCTGACCCCAATCTTGTCCCATACAACAAGCTAAAACGTAACAGCCTTGCAATCCTTACGTGACACATGGGCATGAAAGTCGTTCATGCCGCCGATTTTGCAATTGGCAACCAGCATATCCTCCGTAATACCGCGGACCTCTGCACAGGGCTTGCATACAATAATCTCTGCATTGGGGTTTGAAAATACTTCATCAAACTTTTGTGGCGGACCAAACGGCACCATCTTTTGATGTGCACCCTGAACAGCAACCGTCACCGCATCATGAAACAACATGATCATCACGGTGTCACCCGCCTGTAAGGCAGATGCGGCAAAAATGAAAGGTAATGAAGCCCGGGTCGTATCTGTCGGACCCCATGTAGTAGAAATAGCGTAGTGCATAGTATTCCTCTTATCGCTTTAATGAGATATGAAAATTATTCATATTTTAATACAAATCTTGAAACACCACTTTGTTTCAAGCCTCTTCCCCGGCCAAGTCATCATCGTGTTCAGAATCGGCCATGTGAGATTCATCATAATAAAAATGTAGTGTCAGACAACTATTAGCACGCTGCCCCGATAATCTCCAGCAAAGTCGCACCATGCCGTTGCAGTACCCGCTCATTCACCCCTTTTATCCGGGATAAATCATCCTGACTGGCTGGCAACAAGCGCGCCATATCGACCAGCGTATAATCCTGCAGGATCCATTTCCTCGGCTGATTTTCCGCACGCGCCGTGATCTCGCGCCAGGCGGCAAGCTGCTGTAATACGGCCAAACTATTTCCTTCCAATTTTCTGGCCTCTTTAATCTTCAGCCACATAGTTTCCGGATCGGGTAGATAGAGTTCCGGCCTTGCCAGCGCATTGCATTCCTCATCCAGCAAGGATTTGTGCCCGGATTCGATCAATTTAGCCAATAACAATTCATAAACTTGCCCGAGATAGATGACATCATCCGCTGCATACTCGAGTTGGCTGCGATTTAAAGGCCGGCGTTTCCAATTGGTACGGGTCTGTGTCTTGGCCAGTGCAACGCCCAGGATTTCACTGATCAGATTGGCATAACTTGTCTGTTTGTCATAACCCAGCATCGATGCGGCTATCTGCGTATCGAATAGCGGAACGGGCAACTCGCCTTTGATATGAAAAAATATCTCGAGGTCCTGGCGGGCAGCATGAAAAACCTTGGTGATCGATGGATCGTAAAGCATGTCATATAATGGTTCGAGATTGGCGATGGCCAGGGGATCGATCACAGCGGTGATCCCATTGTTGGCCACCTGGAGCAAACACAACTCCGGGTAATAGGTGCTCACCCGCTCAAACTCTGTATCCACAGCCAGCCATGAGCAGCCCTGCAACTGCTCACATAATCGGGTCAAAGCCACATCGTTATCGATAAATACCAAATCTTTATTCATATGTATAATTAAAACACAATTACATATTCTAAATCCGATGAAATTACTGATACGCAATCTTGCCCGCACCACCACAGAGGCAGAACTGCGGACGATGTTTGAGGCCTACGGCACTGTACAATCCTGTAACCTGGTGATGGACAAAACGACCGGCGCCTCCAAGGGCTTTGGCTTTATTGAGATGCCGAGGCCGGGTGATGCCAAGGCAGCAATGAAAAACTTTAATGGTAAAGAGGTTGCCGGCAACAAGATCCGCGTTAAAAAGGCCGAGCCAAAATCTGAACCTAAACCAGTTGATTCCATATAAAGAAACATCCGTCATTCCGGCGTAGGCCGGAATCCAGTAAGTAAAACATTCTTTAATGTAGTAATTTATTCTACTGGATACTGGTCCAAGTCCAGTATGACGAATAACCGCCATTCCGGCATAAATCAGTTAATCAACCCGTTTACGCAGTTTAACTCGACATTCCTGCAACAAATCCCTATAGTACGCCCCCTCTTAAGTCCCTCGTTTTTATTGACTCAGGAATACCACGTTGATCTCCACCGCAAACATCACCATGCAGTTTGGCGCCAAGCCTTTATTTGAAAATATTTCGGTCAAATTTGGCGATGGCAATCGCTATGGCCTCATTGGCGCCAATGGCTGTGGCAAATCCACGTTTATGAAAATTCTGGATGGCAGCCTGGAACCGACTTCCGGCAACGTCTCAATCAGCCCCAACGAACGTCTGGGTAAATTACACCAGGACCAGTTTGCTTTTGAAAAGTACAGAGTGATCGACACCGTCATCATGGGTCACGTGGAATTATGGGAAGTAAAACAAGAACGCGATCGTATCTATGCGCTACCGGAAATGACTGAAGACGACGGCATGAAAGTGGCTGAACTGGAAATCCGGTTTGGCGAAATGGATGGCTATAGCGCGGAAAGCCGTGCCGGTGAGTTACTCATGAGCGCCGGTATTGCCGAAGCATTGCATGACGGCCCCATGAGCGAAGTGGCGCCAGGCTGGAAACTGCGGGTTATGCTGGCCCAGGCCCTGTTCTCAACCCCGGACATTCTGCTGCTGGACGAACCGACCAACAACCTGGACATCAACACCATTCGCTGGCTGGAGTCCGTGCTCAATGAACGCAAGAGCACCATGGTCATCATTTCCCATGACCGGCACTTTCTCAATGCTGTCTGCACCCACATCGCTGATATCGATTATGGTGAATTGCGCGTCTACCCCGGCAACTACGATGATTTCATGACCGCGTCTACCCAGGCGCGCGAACGCCTGCAATCTGAGAATGCCAAAAAGTCAGCGCAGATCGCCGACCTGCGGCAATTTGTCAGCCGCTTCTCTGCCAATGCCTCAAAAGCGAAACAGGCAACATCACGTGCGAAACAAATTGAAAAAATAAAGCTCGATGACGTTAAACCTTCCAGCCGGGTCAGCCCATTCATCCGCTTTAACCAGGAGAAAAAACTGCACCGTCTGGCGTTAACGCTGGAAGGACTGGGACATGGCTACGACAACGAACCCCTGTTCAACAAAGGCAACATGATTCTGGATGCAGGCACCCGCCTGGCGGTGATCGGTGAAAACGGTGCGGGTAAAACCACCTTTCTGCGCTGCCTCATGAATGAACTCGATGCCAATAGCGGCACCATAAAATGGGCGGAAAATGCTACGCAAGGATACTGCCCTCAAGACAGCACGGCTGAGTTTGCTTCTGACCTGAACTTATTTGACTGGATGAGCCAGTGGCGTAAACCCCGCCACGACGATCAGATCGTGCGTGCCACGCTGGGACGTTTATTGTTTTCAACAGAAGATTTTAACAAACAAGTCAAGGTCTGTTCCGGCGGTGAAAAAAACCGGCTGCTGTTTGGTAAGTTGATGTTGATGGAAACCAATGTATTGGTGATGGACGAACCCACCAACCACCTGGACATGGAAGCTATCGAAGCGTTAAACCTGGCACTGGAACATTATAAAGGCACATTGATCTTTGTGAGTCACGACCGTGAATTCGTTTCATCACTGGCCACCCGGATCATTGAAATCAAGGATCAACAACTGGTGGACTTCCTGGGGACTTATGAGGAATACCTGGCATGCCAGCAGGAGGCAGGGAAAAAAGTCGCCAATTCCAGATAACCATTTGGCGACAACGACCTCATAACTCCCCCCTCATGCTGGCAGCAGCCAACATCATAACCTCTTCGTCATGCTGGCGAATGCGACCCACAGGACGTGGGAAATGTCGCGAGACGCCTATAGGGACATAGGCGGTACGATTACAGGGATGTAATCGGTAGAGTCGAGCCGGGAGCGGAGACCGAGGGCGACGCAGGACTAAAGGGATTTAGGAGGTAGAACGAATCAGGAGACAGAGTCGAGGAGGCCAAAGCCGAGGACATGGGCCGCTCTTTCACTTCCATGTGATCGCGGCATTAGCATATCCATGTGCGTCAGTCCATAGCGGCCAGCATCCAGTCAATATCAACCAACCGCGCCTACCCAACAATCTCTTCACCGAACAGGAATGACAACTCGCGGGCCGAAGACTCATCCCCAACAATATCCTGCATCAGATCATTTTCATGTTCAGTATCGATCATTCAGAATTATCGACCTGTAATCCAGCAGTTACTTTCATTATTAGTGGGTTATTAGTCAACCAATCATACCGTCCAGGCTGGAACTGCGTAATACCCGGGAAAATCATGGATCGAATCTAATCATGCTTGCCTCGTAGCACCGCCTTATAGTAAGATTTCCTTACTTCCTTACCAGATTGAAACATGCCATGCTCGCCAAGAAAACTGTAAAAAACCAGATAACCCTGCCCAAGAAAATTGCCGATATTTTCCCGGATATCGAATATTTTGACGTTCAGGCGGAAAAAGACCGTATCATCCTCAAGCCGCTCCGCACCGATCGAAGTGATGAGGTAAGGCAAAAACTCAAGTCACTCAAAATCAGCGAAAAGGATATTGCGGATGCCGTGTCCTGGGCCAGGAAGGCCAGTGTGTGAGAGTTGTACTCGACACCAACATCATCATTTCCGCTCTTGTCTTCAATTCCGGGCAACTTGTCTGGATCAGGCAAACATGGATTAACCAAAGTATTACACCATTAGTAAATAAAGTTTGCGTCGAAGAACTGCTGCGTGCGCTGACTTATCCAAAATTCAAACTTTCGCCTCAAGAAATAGAGAGTCTGCTTGGCGAATACCTGCCCCACACAATCACTATCGAATCCACCCGGAAGCCCGGAAAAAAGATACCACACTGCAAAGACCCGCATGATCAGAAATTTCTGGAACTGGCCTATGCAGGCAATGCTGAACTGTTGATCACTGGAGATAAAGCGTTACTGGATCTGCAAGGAAAAACTCCATTTGAAATCCTGACACCCGCCGAATTTCGTAAACGATTTTAACGTCTGTCTCCTGACTGACGCATATGGATATGCTAATGCCGCGATCACATGGATGTGAAAGAGCGGCCCTGTCTTCATTCTTGTTACTTTTTACTTCTCAATCCAGACTACTGATATAAGAACGCATCTGTATCTTATCCAGCAAATCCATATCCATAATCCACAAACACAACAACAAACGTAAGCCCGGTTCTTGTTTACCCACCCATTGCCGTTGCGCCTCCGGGTCATTCCTCAACTGCTTCAATTGCCGGATGCCTTCGCCGATCCCGGCAGTCATCTCATCCGTCATATTCAGATCGCTAATATCAATCAATCGCGCCTGCTCAACAATCTCTTCGCCGAACAGAAATGACAACTCGCGGGCCGAAGACTCATCCCCGGCAATCTTCTGCATCAGATCATCTTCATGTTCAGTATCGATCATTTAAAATTAACGGCCTGTAATTCAGCGGTTGTTTCCATATATGATTCCTATATCTCGATCATAAAGTGAGAATCAAAGTCCTTAACATTTTCTCCCGGATATCCAGCCTGATTGGAAACGATACGTGTGTCGTAAATAATTTTGTCCAGATTAGAATGTGTATGTCCGTATATCCATAAATCTATGTCATATTTGACTATTAAATTTTCAAGATCAGAATAGAAGGCTGTGCCGATAGGACTATCGGGATAGTCAGGATGAATACAAACAGGATGGGGGGCGTGGTGCGATACGACAACCGTTTTGCCTGCGAACGGTGTGCTTAATTGATCTTCCAACCAACGTTTTTCACGTTGATGTAACAACAGGGCATTATCCGGCTTGAATTTACTGATAGTTCCTGATGATTTAAATTGAATCAGCTGATGATCTGCCAACGATTTCCCCGCATAAAACATCGCCAGATCTTGAGGAAGAATTTTATCAGCCAAATAGTCTGTCCACAATGTCAAACCAAGAATACGAACATTATTTAATTCACAGCCATCACAGTCCAGAAAATGAATCTTCGCACCTTTGGCTTTATCATTTATTACCTGTTTTAAAGAAAAATATTCATGCCTGTAGAATTCATGATTTCCCAATATATAAACTATTGGTTTATTCAACCTTTCAGATTCTTCAATTATCCATTCTATTCCATTGACACCTGTATCTATATCACCGGCCAGAATAATAACATCTGCATCTGTTTCTGGTATCTCACCCT
>JBCKWI010000059.1:0-8620 GCA_038922795.1 Gammaproteobacteria bacterium | reverse complement strand
GCCGGACCGCCGAAACTGATAAATCCAAGTTTGAGCCAATACAACAAAGCTTCCACAAATGAGACCGTATTGGGCTCCTGCATTGAATTGATGTCCGGCGTCTGCATGTGTCAGGTTTCAGGGTTGAGGATTAACCTCAAACCTGAAAACCACTCGCTTCGATGATGCGACATGGGGGCCATAATGAAATTTGATCAATTCATCGACTGGCGTACGCCGTAGAGTTTTGCATAAAGGCCATTCTGTGAAAGCAATTCACGATGGCTGCCTTGTTCGCTGATGGTCCCGGCTTCGAACACATAGACCTGATTAGCCTGTTTGATGGCGCTTAACCGGTGCGCGACGATCAGTGTCGTACGGTCTTTCAGGAAATCACTCAAGGCCATGTGCAACTGGTATTCAGTTTCCGCATCCAGTGCTGATGTCGCTTCATCAAGTATGACTACTTTCGGTTCGCTCAATATCATGCGGGCTATGGCGATCCTTTGCCGCTGCCCGCCTGATAATCTCACTCCCTGGCGGCCAACAACGGTATCCAGACCATTTTTCATCGCGGACACTGTCTCTTTCAATTGCGCAATCTCCAGCGCCTGCCAGAGATTGGTATCCGGAAGCAGCTTGCCGAGCGTCAGGTTCTGGCGCACCGTATCATTGAACAGTGCAGGATGTTGCAGCACCGTGGCCACATTTTCACGCACTACATTCAGTCCTATCTGTGTTACCGGCACAGCGTCGTAATAGATCATTCCCTCTCGCGCCGTATAAAGTCCGATCAACACCTGTACCAGGGTAGATTTGCCGCCGCCACTGGCACCGACCAGTGCGACCTTTGCACCGGGATTGATCGTGAGGTTGATCCCGTTCAGGACATCCGGACCATTGCCATAGGCAAAATAGACATTCTCGATATTGATGGAAACGGTATCTTTGTCTTTAAACGGATCGATGATATGCGGATAGTCAGGTTCCTGATGCAGATCCAGCAACCGGTTGATCCGGTCCAATGCGGCCTTGGCACTGTACCAGGCATACTGGATGTTCAGAATTTCCTGTACCGGCCCCATCATGAACCAGAGATAACCGAACACGGCAAACATCAGACCAATAGTCAGGCCGGACGTAAGCACCATCAGCATGGAGACGGCGCGGAAGATATCGAACCCGAACAGGAAGATCATAAAACTCAACCGGTTCGCCGCATCACTTCTCCAGGCATAGGCAATACCATGGTCCTTCACCTCCCTGGCCTGATCGATGATCTGCATGAGGTAATGACGTTCACGGTTACTCGCGCGGATCTGATGTATGGATTCCAGAGTTTCAGTCAGGGTTTGTTGAAACACGGCAAAGGCGGCATTCTCCCTGCCTTTGAGTTCCTTCACATGTTTGCCCAGTAGCATGGTGAAATAGATCACGAGCGGATTGGCAAACAGGATTAATAAAGCCAGTAGCCAGTGTATCCATAATAAAACTATTGCTACACCAATAATCGTAAGGACGGCAACCAGTAAACGGCTAACCGTGGAACCGACAAATTGATCGACTGTATTCAGATCAGTTACAAAATAGGAAGCCACCGTGCCGCTACCCAGTGTTTCGTATTCGGCCATGGACACTTTTTCCAGCCGGCCAAGTAATGACTGCCGGATCCGGAAAATGACATCTTTTGAGATAAACGTGAACTGTCTGGCCTGCCAGACATTCAGTAACAACGCAATCAATCTTAATATAATCGTAAGAAACAGAATGGCGGTGATATACAACACCGGGACATGCCATGCCACCGGTGTAAATGAATTAATCGTGTTGACCACATAGCCCGGCTGATTCAATAACACCTCGTCCACCAGCAAGGGTAACAACAATGGCACCGGGACACTGGCAATGGTCGCAAGTATGGCAATTATATTGGCGAGGACGATCTCCCGTTTATGCTCCGTAGCCACCTTGAAGATATAGCGCCAGTCATAAACCGGTGTTTTATCCTGGCGTCCGGTAATTATTTCCAGCTGTCTTTTTTTGTCATCGTCATTCATTGTTAAATTATCTGAACCATTCCAGCGCCGGTTCATCCATCATCGCCGCCTGTTCTCTTAATGTCAGTATATGATCCTGCCAGTAATGTGTGGTATTAAAATATGGAAATGCCTGTGGAAAGGCCTGGTCATTCCAGCGCCTCGCAATCCACGCTGCGTAGTGCATCATACGCAATGTCCTTAATGCCTCAACCAGATGTAATTCACGCGCATCGAAATTATAAAACCCGGTATAACCTTCCAGCAGATCAGAAAGGCGTGCGGTCATGTAAGCCCGATCGCCGGACAGAAACATCCACAGGTCCTGGATGGCCGGACCGGTACAGGCATCATCGAAATCCAGTATAAAAGGGGTGCCATCACGCCAGAGAATGTTGCCATGATGACAATCGCCATGTAAACGGATATTCCTGATATTACCGGCGCGTTCAAAACAGTTCTGTATCCTTTTTATGATGTCTTCACATAATGTCTGATAGGACTGTTCCAGTTCAAGCGGGATAAATTTATTAGCCAATAAAAAATGAAAGGAATCGAGACCCATGGCCTGGATACTCAACTCTGACCGGTATGCGAATGATTTGCTGGCCCCGATGCTGTGTATGCGTCCTATAAACCGCCCCAGTTGCAACAATTGTTCAGGATTGTCCAGTTCCGGTGGTCTGCCCCCATTGCGCGGATAAAGGGCAAACCTGAATTGATCATAATGGTGCAAGGTATCTCCGGCCGGATTTGCGATGGGTGCAATAACCGGTATTTCGTGTTGGGCAAGTTCCTGCGTGAATTGATGTTCTTCCAGAATCTGGTCATCGGTCCATCTTGCAGGCCGGTAGAACTTTGCCACCACCGGTTCTGCATCATGGATGCCTGTCTGATAGACCCGGTTCTCATAACTGTTCAATGCAAAGATCCGTCCATCACAGTCATAACCAGCGCCTTCAATAGCGTTCAGTATCTGGTCCGGCCCGAGATGAACATAAGAACCAGGTATTTCGTCTGTTGCCATCCCGGCATTGTAACAGGACAGGAGTGAGGTCTCTGATTAATCCGGGATTTTAGAAAACATATACTTCAGTAATCAGGATTTATTATTTCCAAACACTTCTCAAAACCGGAGAAAGCCTGTGGTCATTATTAAACAGATTCAATAAGATGTTATTAACCTGATTAACCGGTGAAATCGCCATGCCTGTGGATCTATCCAGCCTCACCGCGGATGCTGATAACGGAAATATAGAAGCACAAATACAGTTGGCCGAACTTTACGAGACTGGTTTCGGTATTCCCATGGATCGCGGCCAGGCTGCGTACTGGTATCGCCAGGCGGCAGACCTCGGTTCCGCTAAAGCCCAGGCACACCTTGGCCAGTTGTTCATTAAAGGCGAGGGCGTCCCCGAAGACTATCTTGAGGCAATACGCTGGCTGAAGCTGGCCGCGGAACAGGATGAACCTTCTGCTCAGGCCAGTCTGGCCTGGTGTTATCAGAAAGGCATGGGGACGGAAAGAAATATCAAAACCGCCTTTGAATGGTATGTTCGTGCAGCAAAACTTGGACATGCGGGTGCCCGCTATAATCTGGGTTACATGTACGCCAATGGTTATGGTGTTGATCGGGATGACCGCAAGGCCATCGAATGGTATACGAAGGCGGCGGAACAAGGTCATCCCAAGGCGCAACTGAATGCAGGATTGATGTATGTACAAGGAATTGGCACAGCCAAAAATCTTGAGGAAGGCGCCAGATGGTATCTGGAGGCGGCAAAACAAGACTATGCCAAGGCACAATATAATCTTGCTTTGATGTATGCCGGGGGCCATGGTGTGCAACAAAATGATGAAGAGGCTTTCCGCTGGCACACTGAGGCTGCTCAGCAAGGCTACTACCGGGCACAATTCAACCTGGGTCTGTTATATATGCATGGCCTTGGAGTTGAACAGGACTACGCACAGGCACTTAAATGGTTCATGCAGGCAGCAAAACAGAATTACGGCAAGGCATTTTATCAATTGGGTAAAATGCACGCCGGGGGACTGGGAACCGATGCCAATGAACTCGAATCCGCAAAATATTTTCAGATGGCGGCCGAATCAGGTTATGCGAAGGCACAGTACCGATTAGGGCGTCTGTATGACAAGGGTCAGGGGGTTGAATGTGATCATGCCCTC
This sequence comes from Gammaproteobacteria bacterium, assembly GCA_038922795.1. Classification (GTDB taxonomy): domain Bacteria; phylum Pseudomonadota; class Gammaproteobacteria; order Eutrophobiales; family Eutrophobiaceae; genus 2-02-FULL-47-50. The sequence continues at coordinate 4,418 of JBCKWI010000059.1, read as the reverse complement.
GCTGCAGAGTGGTACAAAAAGGCAGCCCGGCAGGGTAATACCAGGGCCCAATATGTACTTGGCGTGCATTATGCGCGAGGTCAGGGGCTGGAAAATAATTTCATCAAGTCCTATGCATGGTTAATGCTGTCCCAGGAAGCAAATGATCCCCTGTATCGTGAAATCCTGCGGAAGGTTGCTGCCAGGATGGATGATGAGCAGATTCAAGAAGCGAAAAAACTCGCCCTCAATATTCAGGAAGAATATGGTATCAACCTCAAAGTACGGGTGAATCAATAGAGAGAGCGTGTAAACGTTCATTTTTCCTTGCATGTCTGTTCTTTTCAAACGTCAACCATCTCAGGATATCACGGTATTTTCTGATATTCCTCACATAACGTACCGGTTCATTCCCGCGCACCGGTCCATTCTGCGATGATGGCTGCCAGTTTTCCTTGCTCAATTTTATTAATGATTTCATGACATCATTCCAGCTATCAGGATTGCCGCCATTTAAAACCCGGACATTGGATATTGTGATTGTCAGACAGTTTCATGTAAAAATAATTTTGTCTTCTCCGGTGTATGGGTAATTGACTATCTCATTGATTTTCATGGTACGGGATTCTGCTTTATGGATTAAGTGTGTAGAATCATGATACGGAGAGGTGCCAGAGGTGAGCAGGATCAAGGAAAAGACATTTAACATGTCTTTTCCCCTGCGAACGCCTTGGACACGACTGCATGGATGCAGGAGGTAGAGCAACACCGGGACGCTTACATGGATGTAAGTGGTAGAGTAATGCAGGAGCAATTACCGAGCAGTTGCCGAGGAAGTTCAAGGCTGTGTCACTTAGCGAGGCCACGATGGCCGAGATTAGTGACCATGGTTAGATTAATCAGATATAACACAACAATTTTGTAAAACAACGGAGAGGTGCCAGAGTGGTCGAATGGGGCGGTCTCGAAAACCGTTGTACGTTTGCGCGTACCGAGGGTTCGAATCCCTCCCTCTCCGCCAAATTAATAAAGGGACCAATGGTCCCTTTATTAATTTGCTGGAGGGAGGTTGAGAAAGCTCGCAGGGACAGACTAATATTTAACTGAAAAATTTGTAAATCATAAAAAATGAAAAAAACTCTGCTCCTTACAATTCTAGTGATCATCTCGTTTTTTGCTAAAGCCGAACAACCTATCCAGTACACCTATGACGAGGTGGCCTCGGGTATCTTCTGGCATCAACTGTATGGCGAAGGTGGCTGGACTTTGTATTGTGGTCTCAAGTTTAATCGGCCCAACATATCAGAAGACATGCAGGCGCTTGCAATTGAGCATATCTACACCACCAACAGGATGATACGCGCCCTTGATTGTAAAAGCAGGCTCCAGTGTTATGAACAGAAAAAACAATTTTCAATCATGGAGGCCGACCTGCACAATCTTTATCCGGTACGGCTGGATTTGAGCAATGCATTATATGATTCCGAATTTGGTGACATAGAAGGTGATGACTGGCGCATTGAGGGCTGTGATTTCGAACGCAAAAATGGTGTCGTTCAACCCAGGCCGCTGGCACGTGGAAATATTGCCCGGGCTATATTCTATATGCATGACCGGTATAAATTACCGCTCAAAAGAGATACTCTGCAAATCCTGAAGAAATGGAATAAAGAAGATCCTCCCAGCCAGCAGGAGATCGTACGCAATGACAAGGTTGAAAAGATCCAGGGTAACAGAAACCCCTTTATTGATGACCCCACCCTGGCTGACAAACTGTCTGTCCCGTAATATTTCAGGAAAACCCGCTGCATGGCTGGTGATTATCACCAGTATCTTTTTTGTTGTTGCCTGTGACAACAATACTGCCAGGACCAGCGCCGTCACCCTGAATGGTTTAACCATGGGGACAACCTATACTGTTAAAATCAATGAATCCGGCAGAAATAATGATCCAGTACTGATCAAAAAATCTATTGATAACCTGCTGGAAGACCTGAATGCAAAGATGTCTACTTACCTGCCTGACTCGGAGCTGTCCCGGATTAATCAATCCGGCTCTGCAGACTGGATCAACATTTCTGATGATTTGTATGCAGTTATTGAGACAGCCATAAATATCAGCAACCTCAGCGGTGGAACGTTTGATATTACGATAGGGCCACTGGTTAATTTATGGGGTTTTGGTCCGGTGGAGAAGCAGGACATTATTCCTGATGATGGATTGATCCAGACCACACTGCTTGATACAGGTATCGGCAAGATACATTTGAATGATACCAACAGGGCAATAAAAAAAGACCGGGCAAATATCTATCTCGATCTCTCCGGGATTGCAAAAGGCTATGCCGCAGACCAGATCGCTCAATTACTGCGGGAGCAGTTTGCAATTTATAATTATCTGGTTGAAATAGGCGGTGAAATTCAGGCAAAAGGTGTAAATCCGGATAACCAGGCCTGGCGTATCGGAATTGAAAAACCTGTCAGTACCCAAAGGGCAGTTGAGCGTATCATCAGTCTTGATAATTCAGGCATGGCAACTTCCGGGGACTACAGAAATTATTTCGAGGAAAATGGCATTCACTACTCACATATTATCGATCCGCGGACCGGAAAGTCGGTTAACCATCAACTGGTCTCGGTGACGGTATTACATGCTGAATCCATGATTGCGGATGCATGGGCCACTGCATTGCAGGTATTGGGCCCGGAGAAAGGTATGGAACTGGCAAACAGTCTTGATCTGCCTGTATTTTTTATAGTGAAGAAACAGAATGGTTTCAGTGAAATAATGAGCGCCAGTTTCAAACAATATATTCACCGTACTGAGTAATGAGTTCATGAATTCACTGCTTTTTTTGATGCTACTGGCGATCATTGTCTGGTTCTGGCAGGAAAATCTCCGTTATCGTGAATATGCTGTCCGGCAATGCAAGAAAATATGTCAGGAGATGAATTTACAGTTACTGGATCAAACCGTCGCCCTGACATCGCTGAAATTCAGGAGAGACCAGAACAAGAAAATTAAAACCTTGCGCAGATACAACTTCGAAATCAGTATGGACGGGGCCAATCGATGCAGGGGTTATATTATCCTGCTCGGTCTCAATATTATTCATACTGAATTTGATCTGCCGAATGGCCCGGTAATCTTGCAAAGGAAAGACCTGATTACATTTCATTAATCGATGTTATAATTTTTGCATATTCAGTTTTGCTCATACTGATTTAAGACAGGAGTTTATTATGCCTTCATTCGACGTCGTTTCCGAAATTGACATGCATGAACTGAACAATGCAATTGATCAGACCAATCGCGAAGTCAGTACCCGGTTTGATTTCAAGGGGACCGACTCACGGGTGGAATTATCGGAAAATGTTATTACGTTAATAGCGCCAACAGAATTCCAGGTTAAGCAGATTGACGACATCCTGCAAACCAAGTTGTCGAAACGCGGAATAGATATAAGAAGCCTGGAGCATGGAAAAGTTACTGAAAATATCAATGAAGCCAGGCAGCCGGTAACCATCCGCCAGGGGGTAGACAAGGAACTGTCAAAAAAGATTATCCGGATCATCAAGGATTCAAAACTGAAAATACAGTCAGCCATTCAGGGTGAACAGGTACGCATTTCCGGTAAAAAACGCGATGATCTGCAGGAAGCTATCGCATTGTTGAAAAAAAGCAATATTGAATTGCCCTTGCAATATGTGAACTTCAGGGACTAGATAGACAACGGCAGGTTGTTTCCGGCAATCCGGGTCAATCTTCTTTGTCCAGTTGGGCTGCAACATCAGCAAACAAATTACTTGTGGCTTTTTCTGCTGCTCTCTTGGCAGCTGCGGCACTTTCCTTGATACGCTTGATATGGTCGACCTGGGCTATTACCCGGTCAGGCTCTACCGCGCGTTTTACCTCATCCTGTTTGAATTCTGTCAGATCCGATTCCACCTGCTGACGTAGCATTTTTTCCTGCTCTTTCTGCCGTAATAATTCCTGTTCGTTTACTTCTTTGGCTGCGGCTATAGTGACTTCAGCTTTTTGTACGGTTTCCAGATTCTTCTGTGCCTGTTGTAACCTGACCTCAACCGCCTTGATTTCATCTTCGACCTTTTTCTGAATTGCACGATTCTGCATTGTTTCTTCCTGTTTTTGTATATCGCGTAATCTCTTTGTTTCCTCTTCTGCTGCCTTACGCGTCGCCTCTGCTTGCTGTTTGCTCTTTTGTATTTCTTTCAGGGTTTCTTGTATCTGCCTCGATTGCTCTTCCAGTATTTTACGTTCTTCCTGTAATCGCGCCTGTTCCTGATCGCGTTCCTTTTCAAACTGTTTCTTGTATTCCTGAATGATATTTTTCGCTTCTTTCTCCGCCGCAGCCCGGGCTGCGTCTGCCATGGCCTTTGCACGTTGGGCCTTTTCCAGTTCTTCACTGGCGCGTTCA
>JBCKWI010000058.1:0-9438 GCA_038922795.1 Gammaproteobacteria bacterium | reverse complement strand
TGTTGTATAGTGTGGCTGTGTATCGGCAGACCGCGCCATAAAGATAATAGTCTCCCTACAGGCACGTTCTATTGCACGACTCGACATTATCCCGCGTGAGTAAGCCTATAAGACTATCTTTAATAATAAGGCAGGATCATAAGCCGGGGCACCGGTGTCATCATTGTTATAACGTGCATCAAAGACCGGGACATCAATGACATGATCGACCAGATAACTCAGCGTGTATTCAAATGTCCCCGGCAGGATTTGTTTGGAAAAGCAGATGGGAATGAACTTGTCTTGTTCGTAACGGTAATTTTTGTATCGCGCCATGATGTGCTCCTGGTAGAAAAGGGGTCAACTACCCTGCTCACAGGATCAGATCACAGGAATATTATGAAGTTCCAGACTTTTTCTACAGCCTCAACGAATTGGCTAAGGGGCGCCAGTTCCTGGCGTCCCGGATTTGAGCGACTTGTTAGAAGTCATAGTGAATCATGCGCGATTGCAAGCCCCCGACCATTATTAGACATGCCACTGATTCAATCACGATTTTCATCGTCATTTGTTATTCCTCGTCGTATTAGTCAAAATAACCATGCCCCTGCGACCCAAACTGCTCCTGCAATCGACAATAGGGTTCCGACCGTCATCGGAAAGATGTCGCCGGTTACTGGTCTAATGAGAAGATAAAATGCAAATGGGAATAGGAGAACAATCGCGAGCAAAGGTATCCACCAAACGAGATGAACGAAGCCGTAGATGACGGTGAATAAGTAGCAAACACCGGAAATCGTGAACAACATCGGCATGATACTGTGACCTGGCTCCTTCAAGGCCCAAGTGGGCCAACAAGGCGGCGACCGCAAAACATTATGAGTGCCTTTAAAAGCGGCAAGCTGAACTTGGCCGACGATCAGGAAGACATACAGTGGTTCCATATTTATCAACCTAACGTTGGCGATGAGCCGCGCTTGACGGCGACCAACAAGAGCGACAGCGAAGGGCAGGAGCAGTCAAGTGTCGGGCTCGATCGCTTTGTTAGGGTTCATTTCACATTTACTCTGTTTTTGAACAATTGAAATTCTCTTTCAAGGCTTCTTCGACAACAGTAAGAAATGACCTGGTATCGAAGAACCAAATTGAACGTAGCTTTTCACGAATCAGAACTAGCGTTTCAGGATTAAAGCCTGCCGTACATCCTGTAGTCACTGACGCTGTGGCAATCGCTCGACGGAATCGCTCGAAACAATAAGCTCGTGTCATAGCGCCAGAATTGGTATCGACTTGCTCACATCGGCGAGCCATCTCTCGAGCTGTACCGAGCGATTTCTCTACCGCGTCTCTATTGTATCTAATAAGCGCATTCGTGAGCGCTTCTTGGACGCGCTGCTCCTCCCTTTCAACGCATTCTCGATATGTTTTGCTCTTTTCTTCTCCAACCTCTTCACGACATTGATCATTAATATCATCTAGGACAGTGCGCGCCATCGATGTAGTTGTCACAAAAATCAAGAGGGTCATCAGGATAGGTTCAGCCTTCATTTGATATATCCCGTGGCTATGTTGAACTCTAACAGTATGTTATTGAGAGTCCGCAATATTGGATAGTTGAGACTCTCAATAACATAATATTGCGGGGTTTTGATTGGGTATGCATATGCCTTTAATTCCATGTCCTTAATGTTGAATACAATAAAGAGTAGCATAAGATTTGTTTTTTTGATCCCCTTATGACTTGCCGAAGAGACAGACTGTTTTAAGGTCATCTGGCATGGACGACACACATGGAAGTGTTAGTGTCGCGGGAAGCATGGACGCTGAGAGCGACTGGCCAGACGAGCGGCTCCACGACAGGGATGTTGTGTAGGCGCGTGCCGCCAAAAACAGGTTGGCACTGAGGGTATCCCGAAGGGACAAGTCATCGGGGTGCCCTTCTCTTTGGTGACTTTCTCTTGGGCACGCAAGAGAAAGTCACCTGCCATCAGGCGGAAAGGATATTAAAAAGAAAAGATAATGCTGATTATCTGATCAGGATTGCATCCTTAGTTCCGTAAACGGTACATCCCTGTACCACTCCTCCGGGTTGCCTCGCTGAACTCAGCCCCTGGAATGACGAGGGGTATTGAACTATTTCTCCGAATACCAGACTAAATTACTAGGTATTATTCTTGACTAAAACAGTAGGATATGTGATTCTTACTGCCCCTTTTGAGGCGCTATACAGGAAATTACTATGAAATTGACCACCAAAGGCCGTTACGCCGTGACCGCCATGCTGGATCTGGCCCTCCATGATACCAATAGCCCGGTGACTCTGGCTGATATTGCCAAAAGACAGGCGCTATCGTTGGCTTATTTGGAACAATTATTCGCCAAACTAAAGAAAGGTGGACTGGTGGGCAGCGCCCGTGGTCCAGGCGGGGGTTATCGCTTGAAAAGACCTGCTATGGTTATCTCCGTAGCAGACGTGATCAACGCTGTGGATGAACCGGTAGATGCCACCCGTTGTGGTGGGCAACAAAATTGCCAGGGTGATCTGCGTTGCCTGACCCATGACCTATGGACAGACCTGAGCAATCAGATATCGGCATTTCTGGGCAGCGTGACGTTGGGTGAACTGATCCAACGTAAAAACGTCAAGGTGGTTTCCGCCAGACAGGATGTAGATTCCTCCTGCAGTTACAAACTCATAAAGAGGTTAGATAAACATGCCAGCGTCCATTAATTTGACCGAACGGGCAGCTTCACATGTGAAGAGTTTTCTTGCCAAACAGGTTAAGGGCATCGGATTGCGTATAGGTGTCAAACCAACCGGTTGTTCCGGTTACCAGTACGTGATCGAAACAGCCGAGACTATTAACGATCAGGACCAGGTGTTTGAATCCAACGGGATCAAGGTCATTACTGATCAACTCAGCCTGCGTTATCTTGCCGGAACCGAGCTCGACTATGTCCAAGAAGGACTCAATGCCGGTTTCAGGTTCAATAATCCCAATGTGGAGGAAACCTGTGGCTGCGGTGAAAGTTTCAATGTCAAGGAGGCCGTGGAATAAATGGCAACCAAATCACAAGACGTCGAAGTACTCGTCAAGAAAGAATACGAGCACGGTTTCGTTACCGAGATCGAGTCGGACACTGTTGCGCCCGGCCTGAATGAAGACGTTATCAGGCTCATCTCAAAGAAGAAGAATGAACCCGGATGGCTGCTTGAATGGCGGCTGAAAGCCTACCGGCACTGGTTGAAAATGGAAGAACCGAAATGGGCGCATGTCCATTACAGCCCGATCGATTATCAGGATATTTCCTACTATTCAGCACCGAAGTCAAAAAATGATGCACCCAAAAGCCTGGATGAGGTCGATCCCAAACTGCTGGAGACCTACGAAAAACTAGGCATACCACTGCACGAACAAAAAATGCTGGCTGGCGTTGCGGTAGATGCGATTTTCGACAGTGTCTCTGTTGCTACGACTTTCAAGAAAAAACTTGCCGAGGCCGGTGTCATCTTTTGCCCGTTCTCAGAGGCGGTGCAAGAGCATCCTGAACTCGTGAAAAAATACCTGGGCTCGGTTGTACCTGCCGCCGATAATTTTTATGCGGCGCTGAACTCCGCCGTGTTTACCGACGGTTCTTTTTGCTATATCCCGAAAAACACGCGGTGTCCGATGGAGCTTTCTACCTATTTCCGTATCAATGCCTCTAAAACAGGGCAATTCGAACGTACACTGATCGTTGCTGATGAAGGCAGCCATGTCAGTTACCTTGAAGGCTGCACTGCACCGATGCGTGATGAAAACCAGCTACATGCCGCAGTGGTGGAACTAATCGCTCTGGATAATGCAACGATCAAATATTCCACGGTCCAGAACTGGTATCCGGGTGATGAAAACGGTAAAGGCGGTATTTATAACTTTGTCACCAAACGTGGTGACTGCCGCGGGATCAACTCACACATCTCCTGGACCCAGGTGGAAACGGGTTCAGCCATTACCTGGAAATATCCAAGTTGTCTATTGAAGGGTGATAATTCTGTCGGTGAATTTTATTCAGTGGCTGTCACCAACAATTACCAGCAGGCCGATACCGGCACCAAGATGATCCATCTTGGAAAAAACACACGCAGCACGATCATCTCCAAGGGGATCTCGGCCGGACACGGACAGAATGCGTATCGCGGTCTGGTGAAGATCAGCAAGAACGCGGAGAACGCACGCAACTATACACAGTGCGACTCATTATTAATGGGCGACCGTTGCAGCGCCCATACTTTCCCTTATATCGAGGCCAAGAATGCCAGCGCACAGGTGGAACATGAGGCCACAACATCAAAGATCGGTGATGACCAGTTGTTTTACTGCATGCAGCGCGGGATCTCCGAGGAGGATGCCGTGCTCATGATCGTCAATGGCTTCTGTAAAGAGGTGTTCAAGAAATTGCCAATGGAATTTGCGGTAGAGGCACAGAAGTTGTTGAGTGTGACGCTGGAAGGCGCAGTGGGATGAATACAGTCACGAATACAAGAAATTAAACAGGACAAGTTTTATGCTTGAAATAAAAAATCTACATGTCACGATTGATGGTAAAAAAATCCTCAAGGGCCTGGATCTCAAGGTCAACGCCGGAGAAGTGCATGCCATCATGGGACCTAATGGCTCCGGCAAGAGCACACTCGCCAATGTCCTGGCCGGGCGTGATGGTTATGCCGTCACTGCTGGGACGATTACCTACAAGGGCAAAAATCTTGTTGAGATGCCGCCCGAGGTGCGCGCCTGCGAAGGTATTTTCCTGGCCTTTCAATATCCGGTCGAGATCCCCGGCGTCAATAACATCTACATGTTGAAGGCCGCGATGAACGCCATCCGTGCCTACCGTGGTGAACCGCCACTGGATGCAGTTGAATTCCTGAACCTGGTCAAGGAAAAGGTGAAGCTGGTCAAACTGAAAGAGGAACTGTTGAACCGTTCCGTCAACGAGGGTTTTTCCGGCGGTGAGAAAAAACGCAACGAGATCTTCCAGATGGCCGTACTGGAGCCGAAGCTTGCCATACTCGATGAAACGGACTCCGGGCTGGATATTGATGCCCTGAAGATTGTGGCTGAAGGGGTCAACAGTCTACGCCATCACGATCGGGCGATTATCATCGTCACCCATTATCAACGCCTGCTGAATTACATCGTCCCGGATCAGGTGCACGTCTTGTTCGATGGCAAGATCATCAAATCAGGTCACCGCGAACTTGCGCTGCAACTGGAAGAAAAAGGCTACGAATGGGTCAAACAGGAGGCAGCGGCTGCATGAGCACCAGTGCCATCAAACATTACGTTGATCAATTTCAGCATCTGCAAAAAGAACTGACAAGCGATCAACTGCAGGCACAGCGTCAGTCTGCAATTGAATTGTTGCAGAAGACTGGCTTCCCGACCACGCGCCAGGAAAACTGGAAATATACTGATGTGCGGCCGATTACAGGCAAGTTGTTCAACGTAGCCACGGTCAACCCTGAAAAAATTTCAACGGAAACATTTGACAGTATACGGCTGCATGAGCTGGATTGTCATGAGCTGGTCTTTATCAACGGCCGTTATTCCGCCGAACATTCCAGTCTCAAGGCACTGCCTGATGGTGTGGTGATAAAAGACCTTGCCAGTGCATTAAAAGATCGTCAGCAACTGATCACAGAACATATTTCCGGATTTTCAGCTGCGGAACACAATGGTTTTACGGCGTTAAACACCGCCTTCATCAGGGATGGTGCTCTCATCTACCTGCCTCCAAACGCTGTAATTGAAAAGCCAATCAACCTGCTCTACCTGTCAGGCTTTAACGATCAGCCGTTTGCAAGTCATCCGCGCAACCTGATCATCCTGTCTGAAAATTCACAGGCAACTATCATGGAAAGCTATATCGGTCTGGATGACAGTGACTACTTCACCAACACCGTCACGGAAGTGTGCATGAAGCAAAATGCACACCTGCAACATTACAAGATCCAACAGGAAAGCATGCAGGCTTACCACATAGGTAATCTCAAAATAACGCAAGCACAAAACAGCCGGGTTGAATCACACTCGATTTCACTGGGTGGTGCGCTGGTGCGCAATGATATACACAGCCGTCTGGAGGCGCAGGGTGCCGGGATCAAGATGAATGGTCTGTACATGGCTACCGGCAAACAACATGTTGACAACCATACCCGCGTTGATCACATGCAGCCACACACAAGCAGTCATGAAATCTACCGCGGCGTACTGAACGATCACGCTCGCGGCGTATTCAATGGCAAGGTCATCGTGCACAAAGATGCACAGAAGACCGATGCCGTGCAATCCAATGCGAACCTGCTGCTGTCGGACAATGCCGAGGTGGATACCAAACCGGAACTGGAGATCTATGCCGATGATGTGAAATGTGCGCATGGCGCCACCATCGGCCAGTTGGACCAGGACATGCTGTTTTACCTGCGTTCACGATCCATAGATGAAAATACCGCAAAGAGCCTGCTCACCTACGCCTTTGCGGATGAAGTCATCCGCCAGATCAAACTTGACCCTATCCGTAAACGTTTGGAATACCTCGTTATCGGCCGTTTGCCTGAGGCAGACCTGATCCGGGAGTTTGCGGCATGAGCATGAATATCGCGCAAGCATTGTCCGCGGGCCGAAGGACATTTCCTGTTGACATTATCCGCGCGGATTTTCCGATACTGCAACAGGAGATCCATGGTAAACAGCTGGCGTATCTGGACAATGCCGCAACGACACAGAAACCTTTATCAGTGATCACGGCGCTGGATGACTATTACCGCCACTACAATTCAAATATTCATCGCGGCGTACATAGCCTTAGCGAGAAAGCGACTGCAGCGTATGAAGCCTCCAGAAACAAAACAAAAGACTTCATTAATGCTGCATCAACAAAGGAAATTATCTTTGTCCGGGGCACAACAGAGGCGATTAACCTGGTTGCCCAGAGTTACGGCCGGTCCAGACTGAAGCCCGGTGATGAGATCATCATCTCCGAAATGGAACATCATTCCAATATTGTTCCCTGGCAACTGCTCTGCGAACAGACCAGTGCCGTACTCAGGATTATTCCTATCAATGATGATGGTGAACTCATCATGGAAGAATACGGGAAATTATTAAATGAAAAGACAAAGATCGTTGCTATTGTCCACATCTCGAATGCACTTGGCACCATTAATCCGGTTAAAAAGATCATCGATATGGCGCATGCGGTTAATGCTATTGTACTCGTAGATGGCGCGCAGGCAGTTGCTCATACTCCCGTAGATGTACAGGCACTGGAATGTGATTTTTATGTTTTCTCCGGACACAAGTTGTTTGGCCCGACCGGCACCGGCGTACTTTACGGCAAACAGGCATTGCTGGAACAGATGCCGCCGTATCAGGGTGGTGGCGACATGATCAAAATAGTTACCCTGAAAAAAACGCTGTTTAATGATCTGCCCTATAAATTTGAAGCGGGCACTCCACATATCGCTGGCGTGATCGGTCTGGGTGCTGCAATTGATCACGTCACGAAAACCGGCCTGGCCAATATCAGCGCCTGGGAGACAGACCTGATTCAATATGCCCTAGCGGAATCTGCAAAGATAAACGGTCTGAGACTGATCGGGACAGCGAAAGAAAAAACCAGCATCCTGTCATTTACCCTGGGCAAAATACACCCACACGATATCGGCACTATCCTTGATCTTGAAGGCATCGCTATACGCGCCGGACATCATTGCGCCATGCCGGTGATGGAACATTTTAAAATTCCGGCTACGGCACGTGCCTCATTTGCCTTCTATAACACTCATGCGGAAGTGGATCGACTGATGCAAGGTCTTGATAAATGTCTGGAGATATTCGGCTGATGTTTGATCTGAAAGACCTTTATCAGGAAGTGATCGTTGACCATAATCGCAGCCCACGTAACTTCGGCAAAATGGAAAATCCTGACCGGGTTGCGGAAGGGTTCAATCCGCTCTGCGGTGACCGGCTCAATCTTTATCTGAAACTCGATAATGACCGGATTACTGATCTGAGTTTTGACGGCAGTGGTTGTGCCATATCGGTGGCCTCGGCCTCACTGATGACCGACGCACTGAAAGGCAAAACGCGAGACGATGCAGAAAAAGTTTTTAATGAATTTCATCATCTGGTTACGGAAAACAAACCGCATGATGTTGAAGAAGTCGAACGCCTCGGTAAACTTGCCGCTCTGCTGGGCGTGAAAGAATATCCGGCGCGCGTCAAATGCGCCACGCTGTGCTGGCATACACTGCATTCGGCACTTGAAGGCGAAACAACACCGGTTTCTACTGAATAACGGATCAGTTATGCAAGAACATAAACATATCACTGTAAACAGGGATTGCGAGGCCATCCTTATCCCTTCGGGTACGCCACTGCTGCTTCCTAAAGACAGCGTGGTCTATATCACCCAGGCGCTGGGCGGTTCATACACCGTTAACATTAATGGCAACCTTGCGCGCATTGCCGCGAAAGATGCGGATGCGCTTGGTTTTGAGACAGAAACTGATCGACTGTCGAATAATGATAACTCTGCAGATGACGGCAGTGTGAATGAAGATCTGATCTGGCAACAATTGGCTACCTGTTATGACCCGGAGATCCCGATTAATATTGTTGAACTGGGTCTTGTCTATGATTGTGCGATCAGCCCGATCGAAGGCGGTGGCAACCGGGTAGATATTGTCCTGACGCTCACCGCGCCCGGTTGTGGCATGGGCCAGTTTCTGGCTGATGATGTCCGCAGCAAGGTCATGGTTGTCCCTGACGTCACTGAAGTGAATGTCGAACTTACTTTCGACCCCCCTTGGGACCAGAACATGATGTCCGAAACGGCAAGACTGGAAACCGGGCTTTATTGAGGCTGGAATATGTCCGGCTGGACAGATGTAGCACCTGCAGACCAGTTTGGCCCCGGCCAGTCGAGACTCATTAATATAGAGGGTGTCGGCATCAATATAGAGGGTGTCGGCATCGCCGTATTTAATCTGGATGGCCAATATTATGCTATTGAAGATGTGTGCAGCCATGATGGCTCAACCATGCTCGGATGTGGCCTGGAACCGGCGGAGATTATTGAAGGGGACCAGATCATATGCCCCCGCCATGGGGCGCACTTTTGCATCAGGACCGGCGCAGCCCTGGTCCCACCGGCCTACGAACCTGTAACCTGCTTCCCGGTCCGTGTTGAAAACGGCATGGTCCAGGCCCGTGCTAACCGTTGGGATTAGCTTTACGTGAATGGCCAAGCACGTATAATCGCGCGTTTAATTATTTTTGTAATTATTACACGCGGAGAATCTGTAAATGGCAATTGAACACACACTGTCGATTATCAAACCTGACGCCGTAGCGAAAAATCTGATAGGTGAAATCTATTCCAGGTATGAAAAAAACGGTTTGCGGATTGTTG
>JBCKWI010000057.1:0-9702 GCA_038922795.1 Gammaproteobacteria bacterium | reverse complement strand
TCAAGCCTGAAGGCCGTTATCTGGTATCTCTGCTGGTGTTGTTTGTTGCCGTCTGCGGCTGGCTGGCCAGCTGCAACATACCGGAGGCCGCCCCGTCAGATCCCCGGTTGAAGCTTAACTGGAATTTTATTTCCGAGACTCTCAATATCCTGCGTCTCGCAGGGCAAAACAGGACCGTCTTCTGGACCATCATCGCCATTTCATGGTTCTGGTTTTATGGCGCAACCTTCCTCTCATTACTCCCGTCCTATACACGTGATGTGCTTGCCGGAAATGAACACATCACTACCCTGTTACTGACTGCATTTTCGGCCGGGATCGGCGCAGGCTCATTGATGTGTGAAAAGCTGTCCGGCAAACGGATAGAAATGGGTCTGATGCCACTGGGTGCGGTTGGTTTAAGTTTGTTTGCTTTTGACTTGTTTATTATTGGAGTGCCGGAAGTTGTAACACAAAACAATGTCGAAATTACCGTGACTGGATTCATTCAGCACCAGGGCTGGAGAGTGTTGATGGATCTGTGTCTTATCGGGGCATTCGGGGGAATATATATCGTGCCCCTGTATGCGCTGGTACAAAGTATGAGCGAGGCAACTCAGCGCTCCAGGATCATCGCTGCCAACAATATCCTGAACGCTCTTTTCATGGTGTGTTCAGCGATGCTGACAATTGCATTGTTCACCATGAATTTTTCCATACCGCGGATGTTTCTGCTGGTTTCCATCCTTAATATTTTTGTGATCGGTTTTGTAATTTTCCAGGTGCCGGATTTCATGGACAGATTTTTTACTATCCTGGGGAAATTAAAACCAACCTGAAAATCAGAAACGATACCGGGAAATATCAGAACGGGATATCATCATCAAAATCATCATCCTTGGGTTTGGCTGTAGTTTTTTGCGGTTTATCCCCGGATGACATGTCATCTTCATGGGGGGCTGTCTGATCCATGGATGACTGATTGCCGCCGCCGCCACTGCGGCTGCCAAGCATCTGCATCTCATTGGCTACAATCTCGGTGCTGTAACGATCCTTGCCTTCCTTGTCCTGCCATTTGCGTGTCTGCAACCGGCCTTCGACATAGATTTGTGAACCCTTTTTCAGGTATTCGGCCACGATCTCGGCCAGGCGGCCAAAAAAGACTACACGATGCCATTCTGTCCGTTCCTGTTGTTCACCGGATTCCTTGTCACGCCAGGATTCAGCAGTCGCCAGGCTGATATTGGCAACAGCAGCACCGCTGGCCGTATAACGGACATCTGGGTCGTTGCCGAGATTACCTATCAGGATGACTTTGTTAACGCCTCTGGCCATAAGTACTTCCTCCTTAAAATTTTATTATGTATAAACAACGATTCAGAATCAGGTTGGATATTATCTCAATCCGTGCAAGCTTGCACCTGGACTATAACTTTTTGTGATCCAAAGGGTTTTGCATAATCAGCAGGGTAAACAACCAGAAAATACTGACTATGCCTCCAAAGATAAATATGCTGACGAGACCATAATGATCATACAGATAGCCGCCCGCCAGCCCGCCGGTAAATGTGCCGATAAACTGACTGGTTGAATATACACCCAATGCGGTACCTTTTTTTGATTGCGGTGCGGCTTTTGTAATCAATGCAGGCAGTGTTGCCTCTAGATAATTGAATGCAAGAAAGAAAAGTATCAACAGTACTGTGATTGATGTGGCTGACATATGCCAGATAAACAGGCCGAACTGCACCAGTATCATCAGGAATACAGCACCACAAAAAAACAACCCGGTCTTGTTGTATCTCTCACCCAGAATAAGAAAAGGCATCATAACCAATGCTGAAATGACCAGGACTGGCAGATAGATTTGCCAGTGATGATCCGAACCAATTCCGGCAAAATCGCGGAGGGTTAATGGAATAGCCACAAAACTGGCCATGAGGATCATGTGCAGGATGAAAATACTGATATAGAGACGTAATAATTTTTTGTCCACAAGTACCGGCAATATATTCCCGGTCAGTTCATCCTGATACGCATGGTGATGGAATTTGTCCGGGGTTGGCACCAGAACAAACAGTGTGATCATTGCAACAACCGCCAGTCCGGCACTCACATAAAATAATCCCGGCACACCGATCAGCGGATTTAATGCCGGGCCTGCGATAAAAGCCAATGCAAAGGCAAATCCGATACTGATACCGATAAGCGCCATCGCCTTGCTGCGTTGTGTTTCTCTGGTCAAATCAGCCGCCAATGCCATAATGGCCGCCGCAATTGCCCCTGTACCCTGCAAGGCACGGCCCAGGATAATTATGAAGATTGAATCCGTGCTCCCGGCAATCACACTGCCGAGCACGAAGATCAAAAGCCCTGCAGCTATCACCGGTTTTCTGCCGATGCGATCGGAGATAATGCCAAAAGGTATCTGGAACAATGCCTGGGTAAGGCCATAACAACCCAGCGCCAGGCCAATCAACGTCGGAGTTGCGTCAGGCAGGGTTTCTGCGTACAGCACGAATACCGGCAGGATCAGAAACAACCCGAACATGCGCAGAAAAAATATCAACGCCAGTGCCAGACTGCTTTGCAGCTCGCCTGCTGTCATCTTGTTATTTGTCATACTTCAGGATTCCTTTTGCGTCCGTCCATAAAAACAACTTATAGTAGCAGTTTGCATTTTTTCCGGCGAAACAAGTTTACTATGAACACAATCCGTATCCGGGGCGCCCGCACCCATAATCTGAAAAATATAGATATTGACATACCACGCGATCGCCTGATCGTGATTACGGGTTTGTCAGGTTCCGGTAAATCCTCCCTTGCCTTTGATACGATCTATGCTGATGGACAGCGGCGTTATGTGGAATCCCTCTCGTCCTATGCGCGGCAATTTCTGTCCATGATGGAAAAGCCGGATGTCGATCATATTGAAGGATTGTCACCAGCCATTTCCATAGAACAGAAATCCACCTCACATAATCCACGTTCCACGGTTGGCACCATTACCGAGATCCATGATTACCTGCGTCTGCTGTTTGCCAGGGTGGGTGAGCCTTGTTGTCCGGAGCATGGAATTAAACTTGCTGCACAGACGATCAGCCAGATGGTTGATCATGCGCTGGCCCTGCCGGAAGGTGAACGCCTGATGCTGCTGGCCCCGGTTGTGCAAGGCAGGAAAGGCGAACATATTCAGTTAATAGAGAGATTACGCAGTGAAGGATTTATCCGCGCCCGTATTGATGGCAAGGTGGTGGAACTGGATCAGGCGCCGGCACTGGATCTCAGAAAAAAACATGACGTTGAAGCTGTTGTTGACCGTTTCAAGGTGCGCAATGATCTCAGGTTGCGTCTGGCGGAATCCTTTGAGACGGCGGTTCGATTGTCTGATGGTGTTGCCAGGATCATCTCGCTGGATCATCCCGATCAGCCGGAGATAACCTTCTCGGCAAAATTTGCCTGCAGCGAATGCGGTTACAGCCTGAATGAACTGGAGCCACGTCTGTTCTCTTTCAATAATCCCATGGGGGCATGCCCTGATTGTGATGGTCTTGGCGTAATCCAGTTTTTTGATCCGGAACGCGTCATACAGGATCGCGAACTCAGCCTGCCCGGTGGTGCAATACGTGGCTGGGATCGGCGCAATGCTTATTATTTCCAGTTACTGAAAAATCTGGCCGCACATTACAAATTTGATCTTGATTCCCCGTTTAAAAAACTGCCTGGAAATATTCAGGATGTGATCCTGTTTGGCAGCGGTGAAACAGAAATCGTGTTTGAGTACCTGCACGACCGGAAGGGAACGACCAAACGCAAACATCCGTTTGAAGGGATCATTCCCAATATGCAGCGGCGTTATCATGAAACGGAATCCATCGTGGTGCGGGAGGAACTGGCCAAATACCAGAGCAGCAAATCCTGTCCTGCCTGTACTGGCACACGGCTGAATATTGCCGCAAGACATGTCTTTATCAATGATTATGCACTGCCTGATATTACTGCAATGCCGATTGACAAGGCACAACAGTTTTTTACCGGGCTAAAGATTCAGGGACAACGTGGCGAGATTGCCGCAAAGATACTGAAGGAAGTCAATGACCGCTTGCAGTTTCTCGTGAATGTAGGGCTCAATTATCTGACACTGAACCGGAGTGCAGAGACTTTGTCCGGTGGTGAGGCGCAACGTATACGTCTGGCGAGTCAGATCGGCGCGGGTCTCGTGGGTGTCATGTATATACTCGATGAACCATCGATCGGCTTGCATCAACGTGACAATCAGCGATTGTTGTCTACGCTTTGTCATCTGCGCGATCTGGGCAATACCGTGATAGTGGTTGAGCATGATGAAGAGGCCATCATGGAGGCTGATCACGTGATCGATATCGGACCGGGCGCTGGTGTGCATGGCGGCTGTATCGTTGCCCAGGGTTTGCCGCAGGACATTATCAATCATCCGGATTCCCTGACAGGACAATATTTATCAGGAAGGAAACGGATTGAGATCCCGGGTTTGAGAACAAAGCCTGACCCAAATCGGGCATTGAAAATAAAAGGCGCAACAGGAAACAACCTGAAAAATATTGATGTGGATTTTCCGGTAGGTTTGATGATCTGCGTGACTGGCGTTTCCGGTTCCGGTAAATCCACACTTATCAACGAGACGCTTTACAAGTTGGCTGCCAGGGAAATTAACGGGACCAATATCACGCCTGCGGCCTGTGCCAGCATCAAGGGACTGGAACACTTCGACAAGGTTGTGGACATTGATCAGAGTCCGATCGGACGCACACCGCGCTCCAATCCGGCAACCTATACGGGCATATTTACGCCGATTCGCGAACTCTATGCTGCGACCCAGGAGGCGCGTTCGAGAGGCTATCAACCCGGACGTTTCAGTTTTAACGTGAAGGGCGGGCGCTGCGAGGCCTGTCGGGGGGATGGCGATATCAAGGTGGAGATGCATTTTCTGCCGGAC
Organism: Gammaproteobacteria bacterium; assembly: GCA_038922795.1. GTDB lineage: Bacteria > Pseudomonadota > Gammaproteobacteria > Eutrophobiales > Eutrophobiaceae > 2-02-FULL-47-50. The sequence continues at coordinate 4,748 of JBCKWI010000057.1, read as the reverse complement.
ATTTATGTGGCGTGTGATGTCTGCAAGAGTAAACGTTATAACCGGGAAACTCTTGATATTCGCTACAAGGGCAAGAATATTCATGAAACCTTGTCCATGACGGTTGAAGATGCGCGCCAGTTTTTTGATGCCGTGCCGGTCATTGCGCGCAAGCTGCAAACACTCATGGAGGTTGGTCTTTCCTACATAAAGCTAGGACAGAATGCGACGACATTATCCGGCGGTGAGGCACAACGGGTGAAACTCTCCCGCGAACTTTCCAAACGCGATACGGGTAAAACACTTTACATCCTGGATGAACCAACGACCGGTCTGCATTTCCAGGACATACAACAACTCCTGCATGTCTTGCATCGTCTACGTGATCACGGCAATACCGTAATTGTGATCGAACATAATCTTGATGTAATCAAAACAGCAGACTGGATCATCGACCTGGGGCCGGATGGCGGTGATGGCGGCGGGCAGGTGATAGCCACAGGCACACCGGAAAAGATTGCGATAAATAAAAAATCCTATACCGGGCAATTCCTGAAGCCGGTGCTGGAAAGACATAAAGTCAAGCCGGTCAGAGGACCAGTAAATAATTCTGTCCCTGAATTATCAGTTAATCAAAAATGAATTGGCGAGGTGTACACAACAGCAGATAATGGCCGGTGTTTATTGGTCTCCTCATGCCGGGCAGTTTGGAGATATTGTCGAGGGATGGATTCAATTCATCCAGGTCAGTTGTAACCGTTGCCATATTTATTTTCTGTTTTTTTATGTCAACCGGACAGCCTGGCATCCGGACCAAAATTTGTTGCTGCAAAAACTGTTTCACTTGGTAAACTGGCGATCCGGCGCGGGGTGAGACAACTTCTGGTTGAAACGAGACATCCTGATAACAGATAATTTTGCCAGGTGCATGAAATATTTTTTGGAAGTGTGGCTATATCCGCATAAAAAACTATAAAAGGAAATGCTGTGAGTGCTCTGATCTGTGGTTCCTTTGCTTATGACAATATCATGGTTTTCCCCGACCGTTTCAAAAATCACATCCTCCCCGAAAAGGTGCATATCCTGAATGTTTCATTCATGGTGCCGGAAATGCGCCGCGAGTTTGGCGGCTGTGCGGGAAATATCATCTATAACCTCAAGTTGTTGGGCGGTGATGCCATGCCCATGGGTACGGTCGGGAAGGATTTTGATTCTTACGCCTACTGGATGAACAAGCACAAGATCAATCGCCAGCATGTCAAGGTCATAGACAGTGCGTATACTGCACAGGCCTTCATTACTACTGATCTGGACGACAACCAGATCACCGCCTTTCACCCTGGTGCTATGAGTTTTTCCCATCATAACAAGGTAGCTGATGCCAAAGATGTCACTATCGGGATTATCTCTCCGGATGGTCGCGATGGGATGATCGAACACGCACAACAATTTCATGATGCCGGTATTCCGTTCATTTTTGATCCAGGTCAAGGCATGCCCATGTTCGATGGTGATGCATTGCGTAACTTTATTGATCAGGCCAAGTGGGTCACCGTCAACGATTATGAATGGCAGTTGATGCAGGAACGGACCAAACTGACCCCGGATCAAATAAGCGCGAAGGTTGACGCCTTGATCGTCACCCGCGGTGGCAAGGGATCATTTATCTATACTCATGGCAAGTGTCACATCATCCCTGCAGCCAAACCACAGGCTGTCAATGATCCTACCGGTTGCGGTGATGCCTATCGTGCCGGCTTATTGTATGGATTAATGCACGATATGGACTGGGAGACCAGCGGACGTATTGCTTCTTTGATGGGCGCCATCAAGATCGAAAGTCATGGCACGCAAAACCACCATTTTGAAATGGATCAATTTAAAGACCGGTTCAAACAGGAGTTTGGGTATATTTGGTAGTTAGTAGTTGGTAGATGGCATATAGGGAAAACACAATAGTGAGTTACCTATATGCCATCTACCAACTACTAACTACCGTCCCCCATATTCCACCTGCCAACTACTAAATTCTAATTACCACCTACTAATTTATCACCGCCGCACCCGCCACTGCACATTCATGATCTTCATCGGGGGATCCGCCACCCAGGCCGATTGCGCCAATTAAACGGTTGTCCCTGAATATGGGCAAGCCTCCCGGACTGGGCAGGGCTTGTGCAGGCACTACACTGGGCAAGGAATACCAGAGTAACGGGTTAAGATCCTTGTTCTCGGTGATATCCTTGGTGGAACGTTTGAATGATGCTGCTGCCATGGCCTTGGCACGTGAAGTATCAAAGGTAAAAAAACCGGCGCCATCGGTACGCGAGTAGTAAACCAGACGCCCGGATTCATCAACCACTGATACACTCATCGGCCGTTTGAATTCTTTTGCTTTCTCATGTGCGGCATTGGCGATCTTTTCCGCCAGTTCCAGGGTCATCTCGATCATGGTTTTTCCTCCTATCGGTAGTGCTTCCTCCCCCTGCGAGGGGGAGGAATGAGGTGGGGGTGGAATATTAACAATCTACCCTCATCCCTGCCTTCGACTTTGGCTCCTGCGTCGTTCTAACTCCCTCCTTCCCTGGAGTCGTCCCCCTTGCAAGGGGGAAGGTGTTAAGCGAGTTCAGTAACAAGTTCACCTCCCCCTGCCAGGGGGAGGGATTATTATTTTGGTGTTCTAAAGAAAAAGGCCCGCCGTTATGCGGGCTGGTCTTCCGTCTCAAATGGATTGGTGCGATCACCAGCAACGGGCAGGCATTCTCACGCCGCTTTGCTACTTGCAGCTCACAGGTCCCAAACCTCCGGCGAGCGGTAAAGACGCGAGAGCAGCAGTTCCCGTTCAAGCACCATCTCCCGCGGCAGGCGATCACCGAACTGGGTGAAAAATTCCTCCTGATCATTTGCTTCCTGCTGCGCCAGCTTGCGATCGATTTTCATGATCTCGAAATACTGCTCCTTCGGGAACGCAAGCCCCTCCCAGTTCAAAGCCTTGTAGGGCGGCATCCAGCCGAGTGGACTTTCGATACCAAGCGCTTTACCGTGACAACGGTCTGCGATCCATTGCAATGCCCGCATATTTTCGCCATAACCCGGCCAGATGAATTTGCCGTTTTCGTCCTTGCGGAACCAGTTAACCCGGAAGATCAACGGCGGGGTAGCGACGCTGCCGCGTCCCATCTTGAGCCAGTGCTGCCAGTAATCCGCCATGTTGTAGCCGCAGAACGGTAGCATGGCCATTGGATCGCGGCGCATTCCCGCTTGGCCGATGGCGGCGGCGGTCGCCTCCGATCCCATGGTGGCGGCGAGATACACGCCGTGCTCCCAGTCATAAGCCTGGAAAACCAACGGAAAGTTCTTGCTGATTCGCCCACCGAAGATGAAGGCGCTGATGGGCACGCCCTTCGGGTTTTCCCAGTCCGGATCAATCGAGGGACACTGTTCGGCTGGTGCCGTAAAGCGGGCATTCGGATGCGCGGCCGGCGTGTCACTGGCCGGCGTCCAGTCGTTGCCCTTCCAGTCGATAAGATGCGCGGGCGGCTCTTTGGTCATTCCCTCCCACCACACATCACCATCGTCGGTTAGTGCGCAGTTGGCGAAGAGGCAGTTTTCCTTTAAGGTCAGAATAGCATTAGGATTGGATTCTATGTTGGTTCCCGGGGCGACTCCAAAAAATCCGCTTTCAGGATTAATTGCATAGAACCGCCCATCCTTGCCAGGCTTGATCCAGGCGATGTCATCACCGATTGTTGTCACCTTCCAGCCGTTGAATGCCTTCGGCGGTATGAGCATCGCGAAATTGGTCTTGCCACAGGCACTCGGGAATGCAGCCGACACATAGGTTTTCTCGCCACTGGGGGACTCCACGCCGAGTATCAGCATATGCTCGGCCAGCCAGCCTTCATCGCGGCCCATGACTGAGGCAATGCGCAGTGCCAAACATTTTTTACCGAGCAATGCATTGCCGCCATATCCACTGCCGAAAGACCATATCTCCCGGGTTTCCGGAAAATGAACGATGTATTTGTTACTGATATCGGGAGCACACGGCCAAGGGACATCAGCCTGACCCGGCTGCAGTGGTGAACCAATGGAATGGACACATGGAATAAACTCACCGTTTGGACCCAGCGCATCCAGCGCCGCCTGCCCCATGCGTGTCATAATCCGTTGGTTGATTGCTACATAGGGTGAGTCTGTAATTTCAATACCGATGTGTGAGATGGGCGATCCTATTGGACCCATGCTGAACGGAACGACATACATAGTGCGGCCTTTCATGCAACCAGTGAACAGGCCATTCAGGATCTCACGCATTTCTTTCGGATCCTTCCAGTTGTTGGTTGGGCCAGCCTCTACCTGTTTTTCACAGCAGATGAAGGTGCGGTCCTCGACACGCGCTACGTCGCTCGGATGCGAACGTGCGAGATAGCTGTTAGGGCGCTTTTTCGGATTTAAGCGGATGAGTGTGCCCTTTTCCACCATTTCATTGCACAGTCGATTATATTCGGCCTGCGAGCCGTCGCACCAGTAAATGCTGTCGGGCTGGCACAGGGCCGCCATCTGGTCGACCCACGCCTGTAGTTTCTTGTTGGTTGTACTCATAGGTTACATCCTCGTAAAAGGTTTTTAGGTTGAAATCTTTTTATTACTCCTAAATATAAGGATGTTCTGATCAAGTTACCAGTGGCTACAAGCTGTCATTCTGGTACCCTCCGGGTATAAACACCCTGCCAGTGTCCCCTTGCCCCCTTCCAGGGGGAAGGTAG
>JBCKWI010000056.1:0-10107 GCA_038922795.1 Gammaproteobacteria bacterium | reverse complement strand
AGTAATAACAGTGAAAATTCTGATTGTCGGTAGTGGCGGACGTGAACATGCTCTGGCCTGGAAAGCAGCCCAATCGCACAATATAAACCGGGTCTATGTAGCACCGGGTAATGCCGGTACTGCACGTGAATTTAAAGTCTCCAACGTCCCCGTCGCTGCTGAAGATATTCACAGCCTGATCGATTTCGCAAGGAAGGAAAATATCGGTCTGACGATTGTCGGCCCTGAATTGCCGCTGGTTGCAGGTATTGTGGACGCCTTTCAGGAAAACGGGTTGCGTTGTTTCGGCCCGTGTAAAAATGCTGCAATCCTGGAAGGTTCAAAATCATTTACCAAGGCATTTCTCAAGCGCCATAATATTCCATCGGCAGCTTATGAAGTCTTCACGGAAGTCCGGCCGGCCATTGATTATATCCGCACCACAGATTTCCCGGTTGTTATCAAGGCCGATGGTCTCGCCGCAGGCAAGGGCGTGATCATTGCACAATCGGAACAGGAGGCGATTGCGGCCGTCAATGATATGTTGGCCGGAAACAAATTTGGTGATGCCGGACATCGCGTAGTGATAGAAGAATTCCTGCAAGGCGAAGAAGCCAGTTTTATTGTGATGACCGATGGCGAGTTTGTTTTACCATTGGCCAGTTCCCAGGACCACAAGGCGCGTGATGATGGTGACAAGGGGCCGAATACCGGCGGGATGGGCGCCTATTCACCCGCGCCTGTCGTTACCCCGGCTATACATGACCGGATTATGCGTGAGGTGATCATACCGACAGTGAAGGGTATGGCCGAAGAAGATCGAAAGTATCTTGGTTTTCTCTATGCAGGTGTAATGATAGCAAAGGATGGCACACCGAATGTGCTGGAGTTCAATTGCCGTTTCGGTGATCCGGAGACCCAGCCGATCATGTTGCGATTAAAAAGTGATCTGGTGGAACTCTGTAATGCGGCGATTGATGGGTTACTGGATTCGAAACAGGCCATCTGGGATGAGCGGGCGGCACTGGGTGTAGTGCTGGCCTCGAGAGGTTATCCGGAGAGCGCCAGCAAGGATGATGTGATCTCGGGACTGGACAGTCCATTTCCGGAGCACGTCAAGGTGTTTCACGCGGGTACCAGACAGGAAAACAATCATGTCGTCACCGCTGGCGGACGCGTGTTATGTGTTACGGCATTGGGGAAAAATGTCACCGAGGCGCAGAAAGCAGCCTATACTGCCATCAGGACGGTCTGCTGGGATGGCATGTTTTACCGCAAAGATATCGGCTACCGTGCCATAAAACGGGAAAGCAAAACGTTTTAGCCGCTGTATCTGATAGTAAATCGCCGTATTAAGGCATATACTGCACGCCCTTTTTATAGTCGCCACGCGGGGAATTGCCGGAGTCTATCCTGCCGTTTTACATTTTTCTAAGGTAACCACCATGTCAACTGATTCATCATCCCTTCCTGCATTTAGTGATCTAGGCCTTACTGCACCGGTAATGCAGGCACTGAATGATGTCGGCTATGAAACACCCTCACCGATACAGGCCCAGGTCATTCCCCATATTCTCGCCGGGCGTGATGTCGTGGGTCAGGCCCAGACCGGCACTGGCAAGACTGCGGCGTTTGCTTTGCCGCTGTTGTCCCGGATCAATCTCAATAAAGTATCGCCACAGGTACTGGTACTCACACCCACCCGGGAACTGGCGATCCAGGTTGCCGAGGCCTTCCAGCGTTATGCCGCACATATAAAGGGATTCCACGTCATGCCGATCTATGGCGGGCAGGAATATGGTGTGCAACTCCGGCAATTGAAACGCGGAGTGCATGTGGTGGTCGGTACGCCGGGGCGGGTCATGGACCATATGCGCCGCGGTACATTGAAGTTGGATGGATTGATCTGCCTGGTGCTGGACGAAGGTGACGAGATGTTGCGTATGGGTTTTATTGATGATGTTGAGTGGATTCTTGAACAATCCCCATCACAACATCAGATCGCATTATTTTCCGCTACCATGCCCGATCCTATCCGCAAGATTTCAAAAAAATACCTGAAAGACCCGGAACAGATCACGATCAAGACCCGCACGTCCACCGTGGAGGCGACCCGGCAGAGTTACCTGCTGGTACATGGCAACCAGAAACTGGATGCGCTGACCCGGATCCTTGAAGCAACCACGTTTAATGGCATGTTGATCTTTGTGCGCACCAAGATCGAGACCGTGGAACTCGCCGATAAACTGGAAGCCCGTGGCTATGCCTGTGCTGCCCTGAACGGTGACATCACCCAGAAGATGCGGGAACAAACAGTCAATAAATTGAAATCCGGGAAACTGGATATTCTTGTGGCAACCGATGTGGCTGCCCGCGGACTGGATGTGGAGCGCATCAGTCATGTGATTAACTATGACATCCCGAATGACACCGAGGCCTATGTGCATCGTATCGGCCGTACCGGCCGGGCCGGGCGTACCGGAGAGGCGATATTATTTGTTACTCCACGCGAACGGCACATGTTGCAATCCATAGAGAAGGCCACACGGCAACGCATTGAACCCATCAATCTGCCGACCACCGAATCGATTAACAACGAACGCATTACACGTTTCAAGCAACGTATTTCGGATACGCTGGCGAACGAAGATCTGGGATTGTTCAGTTCGATACTCGAACAATACCAGCAAGAAACAAACCTGCCACCGCAGGATATTGCCGCAGCTCTGGCAAAACTGGTGCAGGGTGATGTGCCATTGCTGGTGGAAAAAAATATTCATGTGGAGCATCCCGAAAAGAAAAAAGACAGGCCTGATAAACACCGTGACCGGGAAAAACGCTTTTCGGAAGGCGGCAAGTTTGAACATAAAAACAAACATAAGCCAAAAGCAGAAAAGCAGCATTCAGAAAGCAGGATGCTGCCTGAGCCGGATGAAGATTTGGAGCGTTATCGTCTCGAAGTCGGTAGCAAGCATGAGGTCAAGGCGGGTAATATCGTCGGTGCCATCGCCAATGAAGCCGGCCTTGATAGCAGTTATATCAGAAGAGTCACCATTTATGACACCTACAGCACGGTGGATTTGCCTTCAGGTATGCCGAAAGATGTTTTCCGCGATCTGAAAAAGACCTGGGTGGTTGGCCGCCAGTTGAATATTACGCGCCTTAATGAAGTATCCGGCGGACAAAAAGACTGGAAAAAAGACAGGAAGAATAAAAACAAAGACAAACTAGACCAAAAACAACACAAGCATAAAAAAGATCGGCATAAACACTGAATATATGATCCGGAAAGGCTACGAGCTTATTTTTTTGTCAGGCAGGTATGGGCAAGACAGCTTTGCTCGTGAATAACCTGATCAATACGCTGTAACGCAGGGTAATCACCATATCTGGATTCGAATGATTTTTTTACTTCGGCGGCAGTATCACTTATTTGTTCTGTAGTTTGAAGCAGTAAATTCAGAAGATAGCGTGATCCAATATCGCAATCCCTCGCGAGATTTTCCCAGTTTTTTCCGGTGATATGACCAGGATCAGAATTACCCCCTATACCAAATGCCAATTGAGTATTAATCCTTTCAATTGCGCGTGTGCATACCAGATCGTAAAACGGCGCGAGCCGTATTTCCCCATTCTCTTTATATAAAAAAGAAAGATTTTTTGCATGTCCGTCTGAATTCCCTGCAATGTAATTGAAAATAATCCACTTTAATAAATTTTCCGCATCTGTAACTGGATCACTGGAATTATCACGGACCAACCGGTAACAATCAGGAAATGATGGCCCTTGTTCATTTTCATATTTGTTATTATAGCTGTAGCCAAGTGCCTGGCAGAAATCTTCCTGATGCAATCGAACGATGTTCCTCTGGTTATTCTCAAACCGGTCATAACGCCTGATTACTGTAAAGTAATGTTTGTCCAGTTGATGTAGCTCAATTTCAACTGTTGGTAATCCAATATTCTGAGCAAGAAATGTGGTATAGGTTTCATAGGCAGGAATATTACTGTAATCAGGAATTTCAAATTTCAGAATATGACTTGTCGGCGCCTCATGAACAGGCAAGTAATACTCACCTTCTCTGATTAAAACGGGACACTTATTCTGTGCACCCGCGAGCGACAACCTTGGTTGTTCATCTTTTGGTTCTCTGGCGATAAGTATCTGACCGCGCCGTCGAATCAGTTGAATCAAATTTTCATCATCAAGCTTCTTGTAGTTATTGTATTTATCGGGGTTGCGCTCAACAGGTAACAGAGAAAGCGCGCCGGCACATTCCCCACCAATGGCGCATAATAAATCAAAATCAGTATTGGGAATTTTCAGATCGCGTACGATTTGATCACGCACACCGGCTTCCGGTAACAGATTGGCAAAAAACCGATGTGCTATCCCGCCTTCTTCAGCAGGGTAATCATCTTTTTGAAGCGGGAGTTTTAATGAGATAGCAAACTTTTCCTGAACTAACCAGTTTTCATCATAGCGAAAACCAATAAGGCCCTGTTCATTTCGCCACAAGTAGCCCGCCAGATCATTACCGCGCCAAACATTCAGTGAGTTGCCGTTAGTCATTAGTGATATCCTTCTCCCTGATGACCCGATGTATTCTGGATTTACGTTGTTCGATGCTTACTTCCAGTCCAAGCACATTCAACACTTTCAAAATTTTTCCTATCTCGGCGGTTTCCTTGCCGCGCTCAAATTCAGAAAGAAATTTTGTGCTGACGTTACTCAACCCGGAAACCGTCTCCAGGGTAATCCCCTTTGCTTTCCGGAAGGCGCGCACAAACTTGCCGAGGTCTCCGGCTGATTTTATTTGTGCAGATTCAGGTACTTCGTTCAGATCCTGCTTCATCAGTGTCACCATATAAATTTTTACCGTACGGTATAAATAACCTTTTTCAGACCTGAAATCAACGCATTTTTACCGTACGGTATAAAAACATGAATTTCAGCCTAAAATCATCAATATTTTACCGTACGGTAAAAATTGCCGAAGTAGTTTTTATTTGGGTATGCTGAAAATGCCATCCGTGATCTGAAAAAGACCTGGGCCGCCGGAAAGCAATTGAATATCACCCGGCTTGATGAAGAATCTGGAAAGAAGGACTGGAAAAAAGACAAGAAGGATAAACACAAAGGTAGACAATAGAAGGATTGCTCTAATCACACAAGTAATCGTTTTAAATGCAGGTAACGTTATGTCAAAACTTGGAAAACAATTTGAACTTGTAGTATCTGATGTGGTTAAGGAGATGGACCCCGGCTCAACTGTTCGACAAGGAGAGTGGGTTGAGGGCCCTGATGGGGCGAGAGAACTTGACGTTATAGTTGAAGGAACTGTTGATGGTGTCATGCGCCGCATTCAGATTGAATGCAGAGACTATAATCCAAAACGCCGATCAATTGGAATCGGTCATATTGATGCTTTAGATTCAAAGCACCGTGACCTAAATATTGATGTATCACTTCTTTGCAGTAATGCTGGATTTACAAAGGATGCGATTAGAAAAGCAAAGCGTTTAGGAATTGGACTAATAGGAGTGTTGCGTGAGAATGACCAACGAATTCGCTATCGTGTTATTGACGAGATGTATATTAGACGGGTGGATTTCGTGCCAAGGAGTGCAAATATTAGTTTTGATTTCATAGGTTGCTTGCCGCCACAAGGGAGTATATGTTGTGAGGAAATTATGTATGAGGGGCTTCCCGTATACAATTGGTTAGTATCCCGTGTTGCTATTTTTATATATTCGAATCCGATTGTGAAAGGTGTTCATTCACTTAATTTCAGATTCAAACATCCAATTGAGTTCACTCTTCCTTTTAATCATGTACTTGCAAAAGCTGTGCGAATTCAATTTAAGATTTCCGGTGGTTGGTTCGCACAAAGAGTAGAAATCGATGCTACGAGCGGCCTTTATGACTGGATACGGCGAACGATCCGGCTTGGTCTTGGGCCTGGAAAAATATCATACAAAGGAGTTAAATTTGGAGAGGGTGGTAATCCTATCGACCGTCCGCCAGATTTTGAGTTGGCCAATCCAAGGGCGCTTGCTGAAGGTGAAGTTTATGTGTGGATATCAGATATTGGTGGAATCGATGTGCCTAAAAATATTCCTGTATTAGATAACTTTGTATTGGATGATGATTTGGAACCGGTGCACCATGATTTGCCTAGCGAAACCTACTATTCAGAACATTAAAAAGTTTTGCACGAATTCCATATTTTGTAAACGATTACAATGAATGTTGGGTAAGCGTTAAAGGTGGGCAATATTTATATCTTCCACCCCAGAAAATTTTTCAATAACGTCAAACCCGCTTTCTGGCTTTTTTCCGGGTGAAACTGCGTAGCGAAAATATTGTCGCGTGCAGCCGCTGAGGTGAAACTGGCTGCATAGTCTGTCGTTGCAGCTATATCAGTCTGATTTGATGGAACGACATAATAGCTGTGCACGAAATAAAACCGAGCGCCATCCTCTATGCCTTTCCATAATGCATGTTCCTTGTTTTGAATGACCTGGTTCCAGCCCATGTGCGGGATCTTGCAGGTATCACCTTTTTCATCCTTGATATTGTCCTTAAACCGGATCACGCGGCCGGGAATGATGCCGAGTCCTTGAGTTCCGCCATCTTCATCACTGCTATCCATCAGTGATTGCAGGCCAAGACAGATACCGAGAAAGGGTTTGGTTCTGATACATTCCGTGATCAAATTATCCAGGCCTTTATCCTTCAGGCTTTGCATGCATTGTCCGATTGCACCCTGACCCGGAAATACTACGCGATCGGCTGCACGAATCTGCTCAGCCTGATCGCTGACGATGATCCGGTGCTTGTTATCAGCAACAAATTCGAGCGCCTTGGCGACCGAGCGCAGATTGCTGGTGCCGTAATCGATGACAACGACAGTCGACATAATGATTATTTAAACTCTGAATAAGCTGTCATTTCGAGCGTAGCGAGAAATCTTCTTTTTCGTCATGCTGGTGAAAACGACCCTCAGGATGTGGGAAATGCCGCGAGACGCCTATAGGGACATAGGCGGTAGGGCGACGCACGACTCCAGGGATGGAGGAGGTAGAATCGCGTCGGGAACAGCGATCGAGGATGCCAAAGCCGAGGACACGACTACATGGATGTAGGAGGTAGAGTAACGTCTGGAACAGTTACCGAGGAAGTCCGTAGCGGCCAGCATCCAGTAAACAATGTACCCCCATCCTACCTTCCCCCTGAAAGGGGGAAGGGGATACTGGCAGGAGTTTATACCCGGAGGGTGCCAGAATGACGATTCAAAGAATTTATAGACTTATTCAGAGGTTCCTTAGAAGTGTCTGCGTAACTGCATTCAGAGATTTTGAGCAATCGATTGAAATCATGTTCTTCCTTCTATTAATCTCCCCGAATAGGCCAATCTACGATAAATAGACAACATATATAGCAATAAAAAAGTGGCAATTAAACACTCATGCATTTCATCCGGGTCAATAGGGAAATCCAGTCGAAACCAGTTTTCGATACGGTCAATAATCCGATAGGTGAATGCCAGCAAGGAAGTGACTATCACGACATAGGTGGGCAAAAACCAGAATTGCCAGTCGTGCTCCGGGCGATATGCAGGACTTTTCCGGCATATCCGTACCAAGCTGAAAGCTCCTGTCAGATAAATAGTCCACTCCAGTAATATTTTTGGAAAAACGCCAAAGATTTTATGAATGTTATGTAAATTGGTTTCTTTTTGTTTGTTTATTTCCAGCATCGGTTCAGGGGTTTCCCACTGCAGATAATGCTAGCCCCAGCTGGTTTCTTCACCTGCGATATAAATACTGCCCACAACAAAAAGAAATATAAAAAATTTTAATTTCGGGAAAGGAAAATAACGCTGTTGATTAAATACAATAATTCCCGTAATTGCGGCGCCCAGCACTAAAGCTACGGTAAGATTTTCAATCAAGCCGAGCTCCCCTTCCATCAATAAGGCATAAGTCTGGTTGTTGAACATCACAGCTGCAACCAACTGCAAACATACCAGACCTGAAGGCAGATACAGCCACAGCCAGACAGGCAAATCCCCGGCAGGATAACTATGTTTAAGGTTGGGCAGATTCATCACCATGAAATCAGGGGATCCAAATTATAATAATTGATCGTTCTCCTCAATACCTTACTGCCGTTATACAGACTCCGCAAAGTGCGCCTTGTGTAATCTTGCATACACGCCGTCACGTCTGATTAATTCCGCATGTGTGCCCGTCTGCACAATCTTGCCCTGTTCTATCACAATTATTCGATCAGCATTTTCAATGGTGGACAAACGGTGCGCGATAATAATGCAGGTCCGGCCCTTTCTTAAAATTTCCAGGGCAGCCTGTATGTGCCGTTCCGACTCTGTGTCCAGTGATGATGTGGCCTCGTCCAGTATAAGAATGGGTGCATTTTTTAATAATGCCCGTGCAATAGCGAGCCTTTGCCGCTGCCCGCCGGACAAACGCAAACCTCTCTCACCTATAATCGTGTTGAAGCCCTCCGGCATTTCCCGGATATATTCCATGGCATGAGCTGACCTTGCGGCTTCCTCAATTTCACTTTCACTACAATTACGCATGGCGCCATAGGCAATATTGTTGCGCAATGTATCATTGAACAACACAACATCCTGACTTACCAATGCAATATTGGCACGCAAGGATTCAAGCGTGTATTCCCTGATATCAATCCCGTCGATAAGGATTTTGCCTTGAGCATTCAGATAAAAACCGGGCAAGAGATTTGCGATGGTCGTCTTGCCGCTGCCGGAAGGACCTACCAGCGCAACCGTTTCCCCGGGTTTAATTACAAAAGAGATATGACTTAATGCTTCAGGGTCTTCAAGATTATAGCGGAATGATAGGTCCTGAAGCTCGATCGCCCCTTTGGTCCGCTCAATATTAATGGTGCCATTATCAATCTCGCCTGACTGATCTAAAAGACCAAAGATACTTTCACAGGCGGCCAGGGCTTTTTGTATGGATTCGTTGACACCGACCAGACGTTTCAAAGGACTGAGCACCATGGTCATGGCGGCAAAAAATGAAACAAATTCACCCACTGTCAGTGTTCCAACCGAGGCTTGACGGGTTGCAATAACAATAATTATCGCAAGCGCGATTGCCGTTATTAGCTGGATGGCAGGGCCGGTTGATACAGAAGCAATCGCAAACTTCATCATAAACCGGCGGGTGTTGTCATTTACTTCATGAAAACGCGCTGCTTCCTGGGGCTGACCTGCATATAATTTGATGAGTTTCTGGTTATGGATACATTCATTCAGCACGTTATTGATGTCGCCCATGCACTCCTGTACCTTGCGCCCCATCTTGCGCAAACGTTTTCTTAATACAAGAACAATTAATGCGATAAATGGCGCACAGACTAATGAAATGAGACTCAACTTCCAGCTGATATAAAACATCCAGCACAACAGCCCGATGATAGTCAGTGTATCGCGAACGACAATGATGACGGCATTGCTCGCGGCGTGTTTAACCTGACTAACGTTGAATGTAAACCTTGAGATCAGCGCACCGGTAACATGATGATCATAAAAATGGGTCGGCAATGTCAGGAGGCGCAGGAACATGTCCCTGCGCAGATCCATGGTGACCTTGTTAGCGACCCATTGTAAGGCAATACCGCTGGCAAAATCCGAGCAGGCGCGTATCCCGAACAGAAGAACAAACAGGACAGGGACCATTCGCATGGTTTCCGGATCATTCGCAATAAATGCGCCATCCAGCATGGGTTTAAGCAGCGCAGCAACGGCCGGCTCTGTCGCGGCCAGAATCACCATGGCGATTATCGAGATCAGAAACGTCCGCCAGTAGGGTTGTACATATCTCAACAGTCTCAGGTATAACTCAACGTCGTTTACTTTTTTTGACATCAGGATCATCCATATAAAAATTGTTTATTAATCACCATTGGGGCACCGCTTCCGGAATTTATCTATAAAAAGAATTCTCAACAAAACTCGCATGATCAAGGCATACAACATCATGTACCATACCAACAAGCATTTGATGGGTTAAGAAAAGCGCGTGGTGTTGCCATTGATTACTTTTCGCGCAAGTCTTTGCTCTTCGGGT
>JBCKWI010000055.1:0-10139 GCA_038922795.1 Gammaproteobacteria bacterium | reverse complement strand
ATATTTTAACCCAATTGCCAGATTCAGGGATTTGCTCCGGGTTAATTAATAAGCTATCTTGTTCTATAAACTAGAACAAGATAGGTGGCACTCTGGACACGGTATTTGGTGGTTTGATTACTTCGAAGATGCGCATCCGCATACTGATGCGCCTGTTTCTCAATCCGGGGCAGCAGGCCTATATGCGTGAACTGGCGGATGAATTTGATGCGCCCGTCAGTCAGGTGCGTGAGGAATTAAAACATCTGAATGAAGCCGGCTTGCTGATAGCAAACAAAAATGGCCGGCAGATTTTTTATCGCGCCAATAAAAAACATTCGTTATTTCCAGAATTACAGTCAATGGTGCAAAAAGCCCTCGGCATGGACCATATCATCGAAAGCATATTGCAGCGTTTAGGCGCCCTCGAAACGGCATTCCTGATTGATGATTATGCGGAGGGCAAGGACAGTGGATTAATCGATCTGGTCCTGGTTGGTCAGATTGATAAAAATAATCTTGATGACCTGGTAAAAAAGGCAGAGCGCTATATTAAAAGAAAAATACGCACACTGGTTGTCACCCGGTCCGAGCTTGAATCCATGAAGGGTTTATTCAAAAACAGATCAAAATTAATACTGTGGGAATCACAGCCAGCGAAATCGTCATGAAGAATCCATCAGACACCACATGGGACCTTGTCATAACCCCGCGAAGAAATCTGTTTGATATCCGTTTCAGGGAAATATGGGAATACCGTGATCTCCTTTATTTGTTTGTCAAACGCGATATAGTTATCGTCTATAAACAGACAATCTTTGGCCCCATCTGGTATTTCGTCCAGCCGCTGTTGACGATGATTGTCTATATCATAGTTTTCAGCAATATTGCCAGGATTCCAACCGACGGGATTCCACCGCCAGTTTTTTATCTGGCGGGCATCGTCATGTGGAATTATTTCAATGATTGCTTTATGCACACCTCTGATGTTTTCCATAAAAATTCAGCCCTGTTCGGGAAAATATATTTCCCGAGAATAATCACACCATTCTCTAAAGTGATATCCGGGTTGATTCAATTTTTGATCCAGTCAGCATTGTTCGCTCTCGTACTTTCTTACTATTTATACCAAGGTGTGGATATACGACCAGGAGCTGAAATACTCCTGATACCTTATCTGGTGCTGTTAATGGCCGGTCTCGGCATGGGTGCAGGTCTGATATTCAGTGCGTTGACTGCCAAATACCGGGATCTGAAATTTCTTATCACATTCGGTGTGCAGTTATTGATGTATGCAACACCGGTGATCTACCCTATGAGTATCATCCCGGAAAAATACAAAGCATTAATTGCGTGGAACCCACTCGCGCATATCATTGAAGGATTCAAATATGTAGTCCTGGGTGTTGGTGAAATCTCATTTGCTGCCATGGTATATACAACAACAGTCACCCTGATTGTTTTATCTATTGGCATAATTATTTTTAACAAAACCGAACAAACATTTGCAGATACAGTGTAAAACAGAAGTCAGGTAATTATCTTGTAATTAACGATGAGCAATACAATCATAAAAATCGAAAATCTTTCCAAGGAATATTATCTGGGCGAAGTAGGAACCGGCACATTGAGCCACGATTTGCATCGCTGGTGGGCAAGGGTCAGGGGTAATGAAGATCCTTATTCCATAGTCGGTCAGGTCGATAATCCCGGTAATAAAAAACCTGATTACATCTGGGCGTTAAAGGATATTAATCTTGAAATACAGGAGGGAGATATCTTCGGGATCGTAGGTAAAAACGGGGCCGGTAAATCCACTTTGCTAAAGATTATTTCAAGGATAACAGCTCCAACCAAAGGTTCTATAAAGGCAAAAGGACGAATCGCTTCTTTACTTGAAGTAGGCACAGGTATGCATCCTGAATTGACTGGAAGAGAGAATATCTATCTGAACGGAGCCATACTCGGGATGAAACATCATGAAATCACTGCCAGATTTGATGACATTGTTGATTTTTCCGGTTGCGGATTATTTGTAGATACACCGATCAAACGCTATTCAATCGGAATGCGTGTACGTTTGGGATTCTCAGTTGCAGCATTCCTTGATGCTGAAATTCTAATTGTGGATGAAGTACTGGCAGTGGGTGATTTGCAATTTCAGAAAAAATGTATTGGTAAAATGGAAGAAATTGGCAATGAAGGGCGCACAATTTTATTCGTTAGTCATAATATGGCGACTCTAAAAGTATTTTGTAATAAAGGCATTGGTTTAAATTCAGGCGCTATATCCAGCATTGGTCAAATAGATGATGTAATAAAACACTACATTGAGATGAACAGCGATAAAAGCAGGTTAATCGGACATTATATGAATCAGTCTGATGATATAGTCAATAGCAATAATAAAGCCGAGCTTCTGAAAATATACATTACAGATTCTAATAATGAAAAAAATTCAATAATAAATGTTGATCAGTGTTTTTCCATACATATCAAATGGAGACTTAACATCGCGGTACCTTTTTTGAGAGTTGGCGTAGAGTTTACCGATAGTATGGGAACTGTTGTGTTGGTGACAGAAGATACTGATAGTACAGATTTATATGGTGAAGCAAGAAAACCAGGGGTGTATTGCCAGACTGTAACGGTACCGTCATTTTTATTAATGCCAAAAAATTATTCCATTAATGTCTTTGCGGGTATGCCTCGAGTAGAACGTTTACTTGAGGCGAATAATATTATTCAATTTGAAATAATTGAGAACAACACACATCTTTCTTCTGTAACTGGTGTAATACGAAGCGGTTATATCTCTACACCATTAAACTGGAAGGTAATATCTTCTGATGTTTAACATATTGGCCGAAAAGTGGAAACATTTTTCTGGATTTACCAAACCCAGTATACCAAACTCAAAGGATTCAGATATATATCTGGTGTCATATCCAAAATCCGGCAATACCTGGATGAGATATCTGTTGGCATATGCAATTTGGCCGGATATTGATAAACCCGATCTTGAAGAGATGGCTAGATTGATACCCAGTTATGGCCTGGAAATTGATACCAAATCAATGCTGGATCCAGATTCACCATGTAATCAAATGAAACACAGAATTATCAAGGAACATTTTCCGTATAATAATGTTGCAAAAAAATATGTAAAAAACGTTATCTATCTATGCAGGGACGGGAGAGATGCAATTGTTTCGTACTGGTATTTTCTAAATCAGGTTAGAGGCACCAGTGTTTCTCTTGATGAATTTATAAAAGAATCTACCAGCCATTCATTCGGTCCCTGGCATGATCATGTACAACAATGGCTGAATGCACCTGTTAATAAACTGGTAATACGATATGAAGACATGTTGGCAGACACCGCGCCCTGTCTAAAAAATGCGCTTGATTTTATGGGTTTGCAAACAGATGAGTTAATAATCAAACAATCAGTAGAACGATCATCATTTGCCTCTATGAAAGAAATAGAAAGAAATAAAGGGTTTAATCTGGATATGCTTAAAAATGTAGACTTTATCAGAAAGGGGGTGGCTGGATCATGGAAATCATTTTTTGATGATAACACCATAAAATTGTTTAATAAATACCATGGTGCTGGTATTGAGAGCCTGGATTATATATGGTGATTTATACAATAAATCATAACAGAAAGAATGAGGTAATAATTTTTGGCAGAGTATGTAGATAATACGTTTAGAAGGAAGTCCTGTCCATTGTGTAATTATTCAGACGTATATTATTATGGCGAATTAAAATATATGCCGCCAGTTATGTATTCTTCACATGAAATAAATCTGAATAGAAATCCGGAATTATGGAAATGCAATAAATGTTATTCATGGTATACGAATAATATTATACTGGAGGGTGTCGCTGCTAGCCTGTATAAAATGGGTGTCTCCGGTGATCGCTGGTCACAAACACCTATCGATAATGGTAAGTCGAAAGAAATATTAGAGTTACTCTCGGTAATTTTCACTGAAGGCAAAAAGGTATTAGATATCGGGTGTAATACTGGTGAAGTGCTTGATCTTGCGAAGACAAGAGGTTGTATCACTACAGGTGTTGAGTTTTCCACGTCCTGTCATCATCAACTCAGGAGCAAAGGCCATCAATATTTCTCCGATCTTAAAGAAGATGATGGTGAATATGATGTTATTATTGCATTTGATATTGTTGAACATATATATGACTTACCATTATTCTTCAATGTATGTAACAAAAAATTGTTTAAAGATGGTGTAGTTATAATATTGACTGGAGATATAAATTCTTTAAGTGCTGGATTATGTGGATCAAAATGGTGGTATGTTAATTTCCCGGAACACATCGTATTTCCATCAAAAAAGTATTTTCATAACATCGCAGGTTTTAAAGTTGGTAACTGGATTAAAACTTATGCGGCTGTTAATTTCAGGCATCCAGTTCCTGTAGTAATTAAAGGGTTTTTAAATGGTGTCTATAGGGGTACTTATACTGGGTTGCCTTCAATTGGACCGGATCATGTATTGATATTATTAATTAAAAATAATTAGCAAAGAAATCGTAATGAATTGTTTTATCTGCAAATCTGACGATGTATTCGTAAAGTATAAATTATATGATGATCGCTATGGCTATCAAGGGGAATTTACGTTAGCTGGTTGTAATAATTGTTTGCATTCATGGCTGGATTGTACTTTTTCACATGAACAACTAAGAAATTTATATTCAGACTATTATCCGAAATACCCGTCGGATCTGGGAGAGCCACGACCCAGATTGAACAAAAAACAACGAATAGAAAGACGTCTTACATCAAATTCTTTTATGGCATGGTTATATGGTACACGTAGTAGTGCTTTACAATGGGTTCCTAAAAATATCAGATTACTTGATATAGGTTGTGGTGCTGGAGGTCATTTCAATTACCATATAATAAGAGGTTGTGATGTATATGGTATTGAGGCTGATGAACACGCACGCAATGCAATTGAGAAATTGGGTTATAAAATCAATATTGGTTTGTTTGATCCGAATTTGTATGAACCAGGATTTTTTGATTATATCACTATGGATCAAGTCCTTGAGCACATGGTTAATCCATTATATACCTTACAGGGCATATCATATTTATTAAAATCACAGGGTAAATTGATTGTTAGTACTCCCAATGCAAGAGGGTGGGGTTCAAAAATATTCAGGCAGCGTTGGATCCATTGGCATACACCTTATCATTTACATTTATTTTCCCGCAAATCACTGGAATGTTTGGCAGAACAGGCAGGTCTGTCAATTATTAAGCATCGTACAATTACTGACTCGAAGTGGTTGAATATGCAATGGATGCACCTGATAACTTATCCATACAAAGGAGAGCCATCAATATTTTGGGGGAAACATTTAATTCATGAAAATATATTATCAGAAAATAAAAGTGTGTTATTAAGGATAATTGGCGTTTTTGACAAAAGAAGAATTAATGATTTAATAACACGATTTTTTGATATGTTACATATAGGAGATAACCAGGTGTTTATCTTGCAGAAAAAAGATTAATAAATATCAATAACTCTATATTCTATACTTTTTAAGTACCGGCTTTAGTATTATGGATTTAAGATTTAATTCATGAATGTCAAGATTAATTTATTAGGTAACTGTCATGTCTAAAATTACTGAGTTGGGCCCTGAATATCGTAATTATGTACTAAGAAAAATAGAAGAACTTAAACCTTGGTATCATAAGATTGATTTGGGTGATGGGATTATTACTCCCGGCAATGATTACGATGAACTTTGGCAATGCACACAGAATGTCATTGATGAGATCGACTACAAAAACAAAGTAGTACTCGATTTGGCATCCTGGGACGGTTATTGGGCGTTTGAAGCAGAAAAAAAAGGTGCAAAATTTGTTGTATCCTCTGATATAAGGTTAACCGGATATCGTAATTTACTCTTTGCAAGGGAAGTATTGGATTCTAATGTAATACCACTCTGTAATGTTTCAGTACAAAACCTGCAAGAACGTCTTTCTGTAGTGGGCATGCCCGAGAAGTTCGATATCATTCATCACTTTGGCCTTTTTTATCATTTAAGAGATCCATTACTTTCATTAACCCAGGCCAGGAAAATGATTAGTAATGACGGATACTTGATTCTTGAGACTGCTTATATTCATGATATGAAAAAATCATACATGATGTTTAGTGGACTACCAGGTAATTATCATTTTTATGCCGCCAGCGACACATGGGCACCAACATTACTTTGTATTGAGGAAGTATTAATAAGATCCTACTTTCAGCCGGTCATGAGAGAGAAATGGCAAATTTACAGAAGAAAGGGTGTGAAAAATATTTTTAAAAAGAATATTACCAGAATAACAATTATTGCCAAGCCTATACCGGTATCTCAAGGTACGCAGGTTGATTATAATAAAGTCTTCGGTGCACAATGATACTTGTTAATTAAGTAAATAGTGTTTTTACAGCAATAATATTTCTGTTAAGAATATTGAGAGGACAGGATCCTGGAATATAATTCCAGATAATCTTTTACCCTGGATTTATGGTCATGTAATTTAAAAGCGGAATCCCTGACTGCTGAGGAAAGTAAAGATTCATCCTGTGACAGGGTCCATTCCAAACCTTCAGACAATCCAGTTACATCTCCAACTGGCACCAAATACCCGTTTTGTTTATGAGTTATCATTTCCTGCACGCCTTCTATATCAAAGGCAACACAAGGTGTACCACACGACATGGATTCTTTAATTGTATTAGGTGTACTGTCAGCATTGCTTGGAAAAAAACATACATTTGCTGAGGAATATGCCAAGGCCATTTCATTATCTTCTTCTAAATAACCCAGATTTACGATAGCTACACCATGAATGGATTTTAGTTTAGTTTTTATTCCCATAATTGCTATGCATAAAGTGGACGGTTCTATTTTTTTTGTCAACTCATGAATACTTCCGTCAAGATATCCAAAGCCTTTTCTTGGGTCTTTAAGTTTATGTAAGGAAGAAAACAATATGACTTTTTTATCAATTGGAAGATTAAAATGTTCACGTGCGATTTTTATATCAGAAGCAGGTTTATAAATATCCATATTAATCGGGTTGGCTATATTATGTATCGGATATTTTTTTAAGAGATAACTTGATTTTGCACATTTTGCAAGCCATTTACTTGGGCATACAATGGTCATATTCACTTTTCCCCAATGCTTTTTTTTCTGTAACCAGACAATTTTATCAAGATCCAGTCCATAATGATTATCTGATTTATTTGAAGCCTTATAGCCTTCCGCATATCTGGCTTCATTGAATGTATAATGTTCACTTCCGCAAAATGCCCACATATCCGGTAGTTTCCAGACTATCGGTTTCCTGATTTTTTTGAATTCCTGGATTGCTACGGTATTAAAACTTATCCAATGAAATTGAACAATATCTGCATCTGAATCGTTGATGATATTATGAATGCCTGTAGGGAATATATTTAATGAACGAAAAGCATAATCATTGTACAGTTGAAATTTAAGAATAATTGCAGAAAGTTTTCTCCATATGAAAATACGGAGTCTCATACTGAAAGGTAAACGAATAACAGTAGGGTCTGTAGTTCTTTTTCTTGCAACAAGCAGATTTGATTTAACTCCCTGTGAAAGCATAGCTGTATGTGAGCGATATGCACCAATAGCAGCACCGCCACCTTTGTCTGCGAAACAAACATGTAATACTTTCATAGTGTCAGATTATGTAATATATATTGAGAAATTTATCAGATTGCCACGGATTATGCTGACTGGTAATTCCAGAGCAAATCCGCATAACCGTAAATGTACTTATCCAGATTTTAAAAATTTTATATCTTTAATTACCGGATTATTATAAAGGTTATCCAGGAATATCTTTTTCGCGTTTTCAGCGTTAGCCTTATATTGATTTATATTTTTAATAATATCAATTAAGGCTATTACAAATTCATCAATGGAACCTGCAATTTTTCCGTTATCGCAGATAATTGCTTCGGTCAGTGCTGTATTGGCTGAGCAAATAATGGGAATGCTGTTTGCAACTGCTTCATTGACTATACCGGAACCTCTGGTGGAGTACACTCTGCTGTTATAAGGGAATATGGCCATATCACAACCCAGTAAATATTTTTCATAATCCTGCCGGGCAAGCTGGTTGTCCAGGATCACGACGTTCTTTATCCCTTCGAGCAAACGGGTTTGTTCATCAAGCTGATCCTCCTTTCTTGCCCGTTGTACAAGGAAGATTACATTGTCATGAGATGAATAGGTTTCGTTAAACCTGTTAATGATATCGGGTAATAGTCCATATCCCTTGTCCCTTCTGCCGCCACCCAAGGCACCTACATGGATTTTTTCTTCCGATTTATGAGCAAACTGTTGTCCATCAAATGGAAATGCCGGGTATGGGTAATTAGCCGGAAGAAAACCCAGTATATTCTCAAGCTGTTTTGCATGGCGCCTGGTCTCGGTATAAATAAATACCCTTTCCTGATTAAAATTACGCAAGGTCTTGATAATTTTTTTGTACGGGTAGCCACCAGTCATCCAGTTGCCATGTTCATACATTACTAACAGATGCAGAAAAGGGACGGATTTCTGCCTTGAATATACCTTTGCCAGAGATTGTAAAAGTATCCAGTCAATTGTCGGGATAAATACATGGTCGGTTTTGTCAATATGGTTATGCTGAAAAATACTCTCAATGGCCCTGCGAGTGTTAATTGCCTTGAAATAATAGTATGGCTTTTTTGCCAACCTTTTATAATAACGTGTAGCATTGGACTTAAAGTCATCATATATGGTGTAGTTGAAAACAGGATTATTATCTGCACCTGGATAATCTATCCTGCAGTCAGAATTTGTTCCAAGAATAATGTGGTAACCGGTGGCGATAAACGTACGCGTATGGCCGATAATCGCATTCATATGATGAGAGCGGGAATCCCGGATACAGGAAGGATCGAGAATGACGATATTATTCATTTACAGGTAAATTGAAGATATATTCTGAAATATTTCCAGATTGTAAAATTAATCACAGTTTTCCGGGGGATTTTATCTATAATCTGTTTTGTATAAAATCAATGACCCCGGAACGGTCAAATAACTATAAGTGGTATCTATGGCAAATAGCAAAAAAATATTAATCCTGGGCGGCGACGGTTTTTGTGGCTGGCCTACTGCATTACACCTTTCCAGCCAGGGATTTGACATTACCATAGTCGATAACCTGTCCCGCCGGAATATTGATAACGAACTGGAAGTATGTTCCCTGACGCCTATTGCGCCCCTGGGCACGAGGCTGAAGGCATGGGAGAAAGTCAGTGGTAACAAAATGGAGTTTTACAATTTCAATATTGCAGAGAATTATCACAGGTTACTGGTGCTGTTAAGGGAAACCAGGCCGCACGCAATCGTTCACTTTGCCGAACAACGGGCGGCCCCTTACTCGATGAAATCATCCTGGCATAAACGTTATACGGTTAATAACAATATTAATGCCACCCACAACTTGCTGGCAGCATTGGTGGAAGCGAAGCTGGATTCCCACATTGTCCATCTCGGCACTATGGGTGTATACGGATACGGTACTGCCGGCATGAAGATACCCGAGGGCTACCTGCGAATAAATATCAACAATGAAGATGGAGATATTATCAACCAGGAGATCCTGTATCCCGCCAATCCGGGCAGTATTTATCATATGACCAAAACGCAGGATCAGCTGATGTTTGCTTATTACAACAAGAATGACAATATACGCATCACCGATTTGCACCAGGGTATTGTCTGGGGCACGGAGACAGCCGAGACCAGAAAAGATATTAGATTGATTAACAGGTTTGATTATGACGGTGATTACGGTACCGTACTGAACAGGTTTTTGATGCAGGCCGCAATTAATTATCCATTGACTGTCCATGGTACCGGCGGACAAACCAGGGCCTTTATCAATATCCAGGACACGGTGCGTTGTATACAGCTGGCAATTGAAAATCCACCTGCAAAAAACGAGAGGGTAAAGATAATCAACCAGATGACCGAGACACACAGAGTCCGGGATCTGGCAAAAATGGTATCAGAGCTAACCGGAGCGAAAATTGAATACC
>JBCKWI010000054.1:0-10755 GCA_038922795.1 Gammaproteobacteria bacterium | reverse complement strand
TACGGCAAATGCAATAGGC
The DNA here is from genome assembly GCA_038922795.1 of Gammaproteobacteria bacterium. Classification (GTDB taxonomy): domain Bacteria; phylum Pseudomonadota; class Gammaproteobacteria; order Eutrophobiales; family Eutrophobiaceae; genus 2-02-FULL-47-50. The sequence goes on along the minus strand of JBCKWI010000054.1, from coordinate 10,736 downwards.
CATAATATTGCTAACGAATTTTGGGGGGGGGCTGGCATCTATGCTTGTCGCCTTGCCTTCGGCCATTGCTTTTGGAATCCTCGTCTTTTCGGCCATCTCACCAGAAATGGTTGGCCAAGGCGCCCTCATTGGGATGATCGGTGCCGCCGCATTGGGATTAGTCGCTCCTCTGTCTGGTGGCACGCCGGCGCTGATCACGGCCCCTTGTGCACCCGCCGCCGCGGTCCTGTCAGGACTTGCTATTACACTCGTCAGTGGTGGAGTGGAGCCCAATCGTGTACCAGGATTGCTGGCTATCACGGCACTTCTTTCGGCGTTCCTGCAAGTTTTCTATGGCCTGTTGAAGGGTGGCCATCTCATCAAGTACATTCCCTATCCTGTCGTAAGCGGCTACCTTTCCGGCGTTGGTTTGATCATAGCACTCGGCCAACTGCCCAAACTGCTGGGTTTGCCAAAGGAAACCGGGCTCATGCATGGACTGGCTTCTCCAGAGTTGTGGCAGTGGCCGGGCATTATCGTCGGCATTATAACGATTACCGTGACGCTACTTGCCTCAAACATTACCCGAAAGGTACCTGCCGCTATCATGGGTCTGATGGCCGGTATCGCAAGCTACTTCCTTCTGGGTCTGTTTATCCCTTCACTATTGTCCGTTGAGGCCAACCCGCTCGTGATTGGATCCATCCGATCAACGGGGTCCTTCCTGCAAACGGTTAGTGGCAGTTTCAGCTCTTTGCTGGAGATCCGCATGGAAGATTTGCGCCTTGTTGCTTACTCTGCTATAGCCCTGTCGGTGCTGCTTTCCATCGATACACTCAAGACCTGCGTCGTGCTTGATGCACTGACCAATAACCGCCATAACTCCAACCGTGAATTATTCGGACAGGGGATTGCCAATCTGGCCTCCTTCGCCGTGGGTGGTATGCCTGGCGCCGGCACGATGGGACCGACACTGGTGAATATAACGAGCGGCGGCCGCAGGATACAATCGGGTATTGCCGAGGGGCTGATGGTGGTGCTCGTTATTTTGGTCCTTGCCCCTCTGATTGCCTGGATGCCGATCGGGGCACTGGCGGGCATCCTGTTAGTCGTGGCCTTCCGCATGTTCGACTGGGGTGCGTTCCGGTTACTGCAACATGCCGAGACACGGCTGGATTTCATTGTTATTGCTGCGGTTGTCATCGTGGCGGAAACCGTAGGGTTGATAGCGGCTTCCGCCACCGGTGTGGGGCTTGCCATATTGTTGTTTATCCGCGACCAGATCCGCGGATCAGTCCTGCGGAAGCGTGCTTCGCTTAAGGAAATTTCATCCAAGACCCACCGCCTGGAATCGGAGCGTGAAATCCTGCAGGAACACGGCGATGAGGCTGCTGTTTATGAGTTACAGGGAAATCTATTCTTCGGTACCACCGATCAGTTATTTACGGAGATAGAGCCCGATCTGGGTATGAGCAAATGGCTGCTCTTTGACATGCGCCGGGTCCAGTCGATGGACTACACGGCTGCACACCTATTTGCACAGATGCATGATCGGCTTCGAGAACGCGGTGGAGGGCTGCTTTTCAGTGGTATGCCATCCAGTCTGCCCAGCCGCCAGGACCTCTACCGTTACATGGTCCGTGTCGGTCTGGTCGATGAAAAAGGCAGTGGAATCCGCATATTCGAGATACGGGATGAGGCGCTGGAGTGGATGGAGATCCGTATCCTGGAAGCAGCCGGCTGGACTCAGGACAAAGAGGAGGGGGCCCTGGATCTCAAACAGATCGAATTATTACGTGATTTCGATGACAGGGTGCTCGGCGAATTGCGCAAGTGCGTATATGAGCGGGCAGTGCATGCTGGAGAAAAAGTTTTTGTTCATGGTGACGAAGAGGATGCGTTATATCTTATCCGCCGCGGTATTGTGCGTATTTTCCTCCCGCTTAAAGGGGGCAAGCGTCATCATCTCGCCACTTTCAGACGCGGCGACTTTTTTGGCGAAATGGCGTTTCTTGATTATGGCCGCCGATCTGCTGATGCCGAGGCCAAGACTGATGTTGATCTTTATGTGCTTTCCAGACGCGAGTTCAACTCGCGCGTATTCAACGATTCCGTACTAGGTGTGCGCGTCTTTGCGCGGATTGCCCGCGCAGTTTCGCTACACCTTCGCCAGACTGATAGCGAACTTCGAGCCATCGAGGATCGTTAGCCCTCCTTCCAGGATGGGCCTCCGGGACTGAATATCCTCCGGATATAAAGGCGCGACAAATTCATACAAGCCCACAAGAAGTGGGCTTGTATGGTGACTATGTAATAACTAACCTGCTTTCCGGCCAATGTGATCCATTAATGCGGGTGTTGCCTGTCCATCGACAATCAATCCATGATCCTGCTGGTATTGGCGGATGGCCTTTTGTGTTTTTGGACCATTTATGCCATCGATTGGGCCGGGAATATAGCCCAGATTGAGTAGTCCCCGTTGTATTCCGATTACTGTTGATTTGTCTCCACTGACAGGGGTTTGATAAGCTGTAGTTGTATGGGAGCTGGACTGATTACTACTTTGCTTCCAGACTGGTTCCCCCAGGTTTACAGACTCCTCTTTGGTCAAAGCTCCCGTGAGTCCACCGGCTACGGCGCCCAGCACGGCCCCTTCTACAACAGAAAGACCGGTGACAGCACCAACTATTGCACCTGCACCTGCTCCAATCCCTGCTCCGCTGATTCCCCTTTCCTCAGGTGTAGTACCACAGGCGCTAATCAGTACACAAAGACCTACGACCGGCATATATCGCATTATCATAAATAGTACCTCTCATTAGTGATATACATGCTTTTTATATTACAGAATTAAGTAAAGCCCTGCTGTGAAGATCATCACGTTGAGGTTGATTGATATGTGACACAGATCATAACAAGTAAAATTAAAAGATAGTTTTGTGAACAGTTTCATATTTCTTGCCAAATCCTGTCCATTTGAAAAAATACTGATAAATCATGATTTGTGCGATGAGTCACAATGCCTGTTTGCCAGATGTGATTCAATTCCTTTGATTTCCCATTATTATTTACTAGTATTCATTAGCAAGAAAGTGTAACTATTTATTTCAACTAGGAGAATTATGATGAAAAATCTGATCCTGTTGGTCGTGTTGAGTGGGATAGTTGCCTGTGCGTCTCAATCTGTTGTTAGGCAGACGCAAAAGGAACCAGAAATATTGACGGTACTGAGCGATGGGACGATGGTATTCAGGGGACGTACAGTCAATGAAAAGGATGTCGTGATTTACCCTGATGGTTTTGGTGGCGAACGCGCAGCAATAAAAGTACGCGTCCCCTTAAAACCTGATTTTTATCGTGATACTATCAGGGTGCAACGTGAGGATGCGGATGCTACCGTGACACGAAACTAGTCAGTCCTGTCGCTTCCCCAGGCGTAGCCCCATGTCAGGAGGCATCATTAATTTGTCTTTCTCTCCTTGTCACTTTCTAACGGATTGGTCTATATTTCAATCGATGCAGTTCGTTGCTTTATTGATGGTAATCGGAAGTTTCCATTGTGTTCCTGCCGTTTATACCCTTCATTCCGCCATTGGCTGCATTTTTAAATATTATCCGGATATTTTGTGGAGGTAATTTTAAATGAGTAAGGGTACCGTTAAATGGTTTAACGAATCCAAGGGGTTTGGATTTATAGAACCTGAAGGGGGAGGAGAAGATGTCTTTGTGCATTACTCTGCAATTAAAGCCGAAGGCTTTCGCACGCTGACTGAAGGCCAGAGTGTGTCCTTTGAAATAGAGAAAGGGCCTAAAGGAGCTCACGCAGTTGAAGTGACAGTGAATAACTAAAAAGAACCCATCAAAATTTTGCTTGACCCCGCAATTGCGGGGTTTTTATTTGTCATGAATTCAATACTCATAAAGTGATAGTCTGTTCAACATGTCAGAAAATGATGGCACCGAACTCAATCCCTGGTTGTCTATATGGATTTATCCCAGAAAAACCATGCGCTGGATCCAACAGAGGGATCCGGACGATCTGGTCATCATCCTGGCATGTTTTGCCGGGTTTTCGGAGATTCTGGTAAGCGCCAGCAGGCTGAATCTTGGTGACCAAATTGCTATTCCGGTGATCTTTGCCATGGCGGTCGTCCTTGGACCGTTCATGGGTTTAGCCGGATTAATCATGATCTCCGTTTTGTTGTGGTGGACCGGTTCCTGGCTGGAAGGTGAATCCAGGCTGAATATGATCCGGGCGGCATTGGCCTGGTCTTGTTTGCCGATCATCTGTTATTCGGTATTGTGGATACCACAATACATACTATTGGGAGATGTATTGTTTGAATCACGGGTGGTAATTTTCGGCAGCAAGGGACATCTGCTGATTGTCGGTTTTAATGTGCTGAGACTGATGATAGTGATATGGTCAATAGTGATTTTTTTGAACTGCCTTAGTGAAGTACAGAAATTCGGATTCTGGAAGGCGCTGGTAAACAGTATTTTGTCAGTCAGTATCCTGATACTGGCGGTGTTATTTCTTGCTGCGGTAATCGGTGTCACATTAACCTGAATTTGTGGTATATAAAAAGAGGGTAATTTAAATGGCAGGTTGGGAACAGGTATTATTGGGTATGGCCGCTTTGGTCCTGGTGTTTCTTTTCTGGCCGGGAGTCAAGGCGACCATGCAAAAGAGCAAAGAGGCTGAAAATCCTGATTGGCAAGGCGTACTCCTCCCTGTAGGCATTGTTATATTATTCGTTATCCTGCTGATCATGTTTGCCAAAGGCTGAAATAAGCAGCCCCCGGTGGTAGAATTCGTCCAAATAAACGAGGATTTACAACATGCAGTTTTACCTGAAAACATTACTGATTTTATTCCTGACAGTTGCTGGTCCTGTCCATGCCGAAGTGGACTCCGGGACCGAGGAAGAGGTGCTCTCCGGGCAGGAATTACTGGATGGTTGTGAAGAAGGCGCAGCACCGGGCGCGCCCAACCAGTATTGCATGCGCTATGTATTTGGTCTGGTGCAGATGCTGGACACACTCCAGCAGGCTGATCCAGCACAAAAGATTTTCTGTATTAATCCTCACGTGATCAGTCTGCAGGTTGTGACAGAAAAAACGACCAACTGGTTAAAAGGAGTGCTGCATCGGTTGAATGAAGATGCCTACAAACTCGTGACCGAGGCATTACATTCCAGTTATCCATGCAGTTCACAGAATATCTGAAACAAATGACATTGCCCGCCAGAAAAGAAACTTACGAATTCAACAAGCTGCAGAAACGCCTGCGGCGTAACGTTGGCAGTGCCATAGAAGATTTCAATATGATCGAGGCTGGCGACAAGGTGATGGTGTGCCTGTCCGGCGGTGCGGACTCCTACACATTACTTGACATCCTGATGAACCTGAAACAGAGCGCGCCGGTAAGATTCGAACTGGTTGCCGTCAATCTCGATCAGAAGCAACCGGATTTTCCTGAGCATGTGTTGCCGGATTATCTCACAAAGCTTGGTGTGCCGTTTCATATCCTGGAACAGGATACCTACAGCGTGGTGACGGAAGTCGTGCCAGAAGGCAAGACCATGTGTGGTCTATGTTCAAGACTAAGACGTGGCGCACTCTATTCTTTTGCGAAGAAAAACGGTTTTACCAAGATTGCCCTGGGCCATCATCGTGACGACATCCTCGAAACATTATTTCTGAATCTGTTTTATGGCGGCAAGCTCAAGGGCATGCCACCGAAACTCTTGAGCGATGATGGTGAAAATGTGGTTATCAGGCCGCTGGCCTATTGCAAGGAAACAGATATCAAGGACTACGCGGAATACAAGGCTTTTCCAATCATTCCGTGCAATTTATGTGGTTCACAGGATAACCTGCAGCGGCAGGCCATCAAGGGTATGCTGCGTGAATGGGACAGAAAATTCCCCGGCCGTATTGAGACCATATTTGCCAGTATGCAGAATGTCATTCTGTCTCATCTGGCTGATACAGACTTGTTTGATTTCAAGTCATTGAGAATTTCTGATCAGCAAGACAGTCAAATTTAGTCACATTCATCATTCTCCCGCGAACAGGGGAAGGTCAAATATACACATATATATCTTATGTCAGAAGCCGGTCTTTTCATTATTATTCTCCAGATCTACTTTTGCGTGCATGTCTTCAGGCATGACAAGGAGCGGTTCTGGATCTTTATCATCATCCTTGTTCCACTGATAGGTTGTATTGTGTATTTCCTCACCCAGGTATTGCCGGACCTGATGCATGACGGAAAATTCAAACGGGTGGGTGTGTCCCTGATCAATACACTGGATCCGCAACGTGAAATAAGACGCCTGCAGGATGAACTTGAAGTTTCCGGCAGCATAGAAAACCGCCTTGCATTGGCGGATGCCTATGTGAAGGCAAGCCAACCGGCTGCAGCGATTGAACTCTATGAGAAATGTCTGACCGGTATACATCAGGATGATCCGGACATGATGTTGAAGCTGGCGCAGGCCTGTTTCAGCAATGGAGAGAACCAGAAAGCGAAAGATATTCTGGACAAATTGCTGGCCAACAATCCTGAATACAAATCATATGATGGTCATCTGCTTTATGCCAAGGTGCTGGAGTCGCTTGATCTGACAGAACAGGCAGCCCGGGAGTATGAAATCCTGTCCAGTGGTTATCCCGGTGAAGAAGCCAGGGTCCGTTATGGCCTATTGCTGAAAAAGATGGGGCAGGAGGATCGGGCACAGGCCTTGTTCAAGGAGACCCTGACCCGGATAAAACGTGCCCCTGGTTTTTATCTTAAAAAGGAAAAATACTGGATAGAGATTGCCAGTCAAAACCTGAAATAAAACTGATGAACGAGCTGAACCTGCTGGAAAAAATTATTGTCTGGGCCATCCCGGTGGTGTTCGCCATTACCGTTCATGAAGTGGCCCATGGCTGGGTGGCCAATTATCTAGGTGACCCTACTGCAAAAAGCCTGGGGCGGTTGACGTTAAACCCGATCAAGCATATTGATCCCATCGGTACCGTCGCACTGCCTTTGATTCTGGTCTATCTCGGTGGTTTTATCTTTGGCTGGGCAAAACCTGTACCGGTGACCTGGCAGAACCTTGGATCTCCCCGGCGAGATATGGCCTTGGTGGCCGCGGCCGGACCGGTTGCCAATCTGGTCATGATGTTACTTTGGGCCGTACTCGCAAAGATAATTTTATCTATTTTCCCTGATCCTGGCAGGTTACTGCAATTTGTCCTGGTCATGTGCAGTATCGGTATCGTTATTAATATCGTATTGATGGTGCTTAACCTGTTTCCATTATTGCCGCTGGATGGTGGCCGGGTAGTCACATCATTGTTGCCCCCCAGGCTGGCCGTGCTTTACTCCCGGCTTGAACCAATTGGTTTGATCATTATTCTGGTTATGCTCGTCACGGGTGTGCTGGCCAATATTCTGATGCCGGTTGTTTCCGCCCTTGAAGCCGTAATATATAACCTGATTAACAGTTAAGGAACCTCTGAATAAGTATCTTCACCGTCATGCTGGTGAAAACGACCCACAGGACGCCTACAAGGAGGTAGGTGGTACGATTACAGGGAAGTAATCGGTAGAGTCGAGTCTGGAACAGAGACCGAGACAATGTCGGGAACAAATTGTCGAAGCAGGAAATGCCGCAAGACGCCTATAGGGACATAGGCGGTACGATTACTTCCCTGTAATCGTACCACCTGCGCACTGCTCCTGTGCGTCCTGCACTCGCAGTATTAGTCTATCCGTATACGTTTCCATGCAGTCGTACCTTCCCCCTGGAAGGGGGAAGGGGACACTGGCAGGAGTTTATACCCGGAGGGTGTTTATACCCGGAGGGTACCAGAATGACGATTCAAAGAATTTTTAGACTTATTCAGAGCTTCCTTAATAATAGTCAGGGAATTATAGGTATTCAGTCATATCAATGACCAGGACATCGGCGGGACAGCATCAAATCATTTTTCCATTTTTAATTTCAGGGGTGGCAATCACAATGTATCGCATAGGGCCGCCCGCCCTGATGGCATTAAACGGGTAGCAAGTAATCAGGGTAAGGACGTTTGCATCAGTCCGGGCAAGATACTGCGTTTCGGTTTCATGTATGACCCTGATTTCACTGATCCTGTACGGTATGTTTATCCCATGACTAGTTTGCAGGTGTATTGCATCGCCTGTTTTCAATTCCTGAAGAAATTTGAAATGCGTATCGCGATGCCCTGCGATAACCGTGTTGCCGTATTCACCAGATGCAGCCGTCCCGAAAAGATGTCCTGGGCCGAAAGCAAGTGATGATCCACTTGCCCCGGCCAGGACAATGCGGCTGATTCCAAGGCGCGGCACAGTGAGACGGCAGACTGGCCAGGTATCTGCCCAGGGCCATGGTTTCACCTCCTGATGACCCTTGAGCGTTTCTGACCATGCTGTCTCGAGGAGGAATTGCGCAAGGATTGCCTTGGCGTGGATATAGGAACTCAATCCTATCTGCCACACACCGCAGAGGGGGAGGACAACGAGTAAACCAACAACGATTAATTTGTTATGACTGACAGACATAACGACGGGTGAATTTCCTGCTGAATATTGCAAACAAAAGTCCCGTAAACAAAAGCAAAATACCGCGGATTAAATACAGCTCTGCCTCCGTTGCCGTCTGCGGTAGTTGACCGAATACCTTTTCAAATTCCCAACCGGCAGGCAGGTTGACCGGCATGGACTGTGATTTGAATATTTCTTCCCTGACCCGGGCCGGCGTCACGTCTATCGCCACCAGGCTGGTGAACTTGCTGACCAGATGATGGGCCAAGGCAGTATCAATTATCATCTGGCGTACTTCATTTTGTTCCGTACGTGAATTCAGTTGGTCCATCAGCGCCGCAATCTTCTTGCGCGCCCAGAGTACAGATATTCCCGTTTGTTCCTTGCCACCCTGGAGTTTCATGGAACTGTCCCATTTTGAATTTGAAACCAAACCGGAAATATGCAGTGTTTCCGGCAGAGAGGCCGCCTCAAGGCTGATTAATAACGGTTCATCCAGATACAAATCCGGAATCTTCTGCGGCCATGCTTCAACAGTAAGGCTATCTCCCCAGCTGATCTGAATATCGGTCAGGACCGGGTGTTGCAGTTTGTTGAATAATATCTGCATCTTTTCCTGAACTTCATCAACCTTGCCTATGTAGGTGTAGGTGCCCCGGCCAAAATCCGCGGCGCGGCTCATGAAATGCGAATTGGGTGCCGATCCGATACCGACGGTAAACAATCTGCTGTTGCCGAGTTGTTGCCGGATGATCCGGAACAGATCATCTTCATTGCCGATACTCCCATCGGTGAGAAAGATCACCTGCCTGACGGCAGAATGTCCGGTTGACTGGTTTAATGCTGCTTGCAGTGCAGTCGCCATCTCGGTCCCACCCTGGGCTTGCAGGCTCCGCACATAATTTCTTGCCTGTCTGAGTGACTGGTGCGTGACCGGTTGTGGAAACTGGAACAGCAGTTCCGTATACGAATTAAACTGGATGATGTTGAAACGGTCGCCCGGTTTTAATTCTGCCAGTGCCAGTTCAAGCCCGGCTTTTGCCTGCATTATTGACGTGCCGGACATGGATCCGGAAGTATCAATGACAAAGATGACTTCACGATTCAATACCTCTCCCCTGGTTTGTTCCGGTGGCAGCATCATGATAAGGCCGTACTGTTTGCCGTTTTTCTGCTCACTGAAGAACGCAGCACGGGGTTGTTCATCCGGTTCAGGTTTCCAGATCAGTTCGAAATCCCGATCAGCCTGCGAACTATTATTTTCCAGCATCATCCTGTAACGGGTTTCGTTCTCCTGTTTGATATCAATGTTGTGATATGAACTGGTGATATGTTGCAATGAAAATCCGGTATCCAGATTCACCTGTATAGTGACCGGATTGATCTTGCCCTGGTCCGGGTGCAGGACCGGTGGAGTGATGCGGGAGGCATCCCTGACCTGATCGGTATCGACCGCCCAACCGCTGCCATCGAATGTATTAATGGTAATTTCTTCCGGGGTAACGGATTGGCCCGGTATATAACGCGGTGCTACCACCATCGGAAAACGCAAACTGAATACGCCTGAATCATATTGAACGATATGCTGGTATTCGATCTCGATGACGATCTCTTCATGTGGCCCGATATTGGCAACCGAGGTCGTAAAGATGTTGGGCCGTTCCTGTTCAACCAGGCTGGCTTTTTTGCCTTCACTGCGGGCCTGCTCATATTGCTGACGTGCCTGTTGCCGTTCCTGTATCCGGCCTTCGATGACACGCTGTCCGATATGCATGCGCAGATGATCGACTGCGGCATCCTCCGGCAAGGGAAAGACATAGATACCTTCTTTCCAGGTGGTGTCCGGATTACGGAAGTGTTGTTTCACGGCGGCCCTGGCAATCATCCCGGTCACATTAATCTGTACGTCAGTCTTCAGGATGGGCGCCCTGCTGAAATCCTGCTCCCCCTTGAATAACAAGGTTCCCTGCCGGACGTTGGAGGGGTCTTCTATCCTGTTCATGTCATCTGCCGTTATGTCATCCATGGCGGTTGCCCCGGCAGGTGCAGTCAACAACATCACCAGCAACACCAGCATACAACTGGCGAGAGTCCCGGTAATAAATCCTGCGATGATACAGCGGAAGGTGCTCATAATAATTGTGCCCGGTTTCTGGAAATTCATACATACATCCTCATTAAATGTGTTGGTTGG
>JBCKWI010000053.1:0-10826 GCA_038922795.1 Gammaproteobacteria bacterium | reverse complement strand
CGAACGCCGGGCCAGCGGATGGCGCGGCCGGTTTCAAACTCTGGCAATGATCTCGCAGCATGGATGCCTGTTTATATTTAAGTAATCCACTCAAAGACGAGAACCCGTTATAATTACCGGACTTAATCATTGCTCCCTTCGTCTAGTGGCCCAGGACGTTGCCCTCTCACGGCGAAAACAGGGGTTCGAGTCCCCTAGGGAGCGCCACATCAGCCATCCATGGCGCAACATTTTTAACTTCGCTACACTCCGGCCGTTACTTCCGTGTACCGGCGTTCAGCGGTGTGGATGCACGTTAAGTGCATCCACAATCATTCCGCTTCACCCCCTGGGAGCGCCAAGCTCCAATATTGTTTACTACCCCCAAGCAAGCATTTTAGGTAAAATCAGCCAATTGCAGTAGGTAAGCAATGCTTGGCGATTAATCAAGAATTAAGGAGATAAATACAATGAAAGTATTAAATATGAAATGTTTCTCTTTTTTACTGGCTACCCTTGTTTTGGCGTATACCTCATTCGCTATAGCGGAAGATGCCAAAGGAGAGGTTGGTGTGGTTACATGTAAGTATATTCCAGGATCAAAGGTAAATTTGCTTATTCATTCCAGCGCATCGTTCGATTGTGTATTTGATCATGGCGGGGTCAAGGACACTTACGATGGTGAAGCAGGAATCGGGCTTGGTCTCGACTTGCAATGGACAGAGCAGTCTACAATGGTATATAGCGTGTTGGCCTCAACAGGAAGTGAAGTTGACTGGTCAGTCGCACTTAATGGTACCTATACTGGCGGAAAAGCATCTGTTGCTTTAGGAGTGAGTGTAGGTGCAGCTGCGCTTATTGGCGGTGGTAATGATAGCGTTGCATTGGTGCCACTTGCGCTTGAAGGTGGAACAGGCATAGGCGCAACAGCTGGTATCGGTTACTTATCACTAAAAGCCAGATAAGATAAATTCAGATTCTGCTTAATAGCAGACTGAATTAAAAGTAAATCAAGCCAAACCTGTCGGTTGATTGATTTGTAGTTAATAAAATTACCGGCGTACAGCGCTGGTAATTTTATTATGAGGACAGATAAAAACAATCAGACAATTAAAATCTGTGGTCTGCCGCGCCGGCTGGCTGCAATCTTTTATGACTGTATTCTGCTATCTGCTGTTCTTTTTTTCAGCACATTAATCATGATGCCCTTTACACAGGGTCAAGCCATAGCCAGCGGTAACCTGCCATTTAATATTTATATTTTTTGTATCTCCTGTCTGTATTTTACCTAGCAATGGACACACGGCGGGCAAACACTGGGTATGCTGGCATGGAAGGTAAAACTTAGACAGATGAATGCCGAAGAAGTCAGTATGGGAAAAGCAACAATACGTTTCCTGCTGGCGATTATATCCCTGGCAAGTGCCGGTGCTGGTTTTTTCTGGTCTCTGTTTGATTCTGACAAGCTCGCCTTTCACGATCGTTACTCAGGAACACTTCTGGTACTTGTCCCAGACTAACTTCTATTCAAGTCTTGTATTTTTACGCATCATCCAGAATGTTCCGGTCAAAATAAGCACTGTCGGGACAATGGCACTTGCGGCAGAATTTATTGAATAAACCACTCCCATCTGCCCGGATACCTGATTGAGAATATGGAATGCAATACCGATAAAACAACCCATAAAAACCCGCTGGCTGACGGAAACCATTCTTGCATGGGCATTAACGAGCGATACTCCAAGCATGACCATGGCGATAATGGTAAATGGATTGATTATTTTGGACCATAACGCCTGTTCATATAACTTGCTGTTCTGCCCGTTCTGTTTCAGATAATTGATATAATTATATAATTCCAATAATGTCAAATACTGTGGCTTCATGGTTAACAGGTTCAGGACATCCGGATTAAGTAACGACTCCCATGCGGCAAGTTTCAGGTGTTTCTTTGTTATAATTTCGTTTTCAATAATCGACTGCTCGATATCCTCAAGCAACCATTGATCATTCACATATTTCGCACGTTTTGCATAAGTGCTGATACGCAATCTATCCTCTTTATCAAATTCGTATATATAAATATCTTCGACCTGATCACCGGGAAGTATTTTTCGTATATTGATAAAACTGGACCCGTCACGAGACCAGAATCCGTTTTTTGTTTTTAATGCAATTTGTTCTGTTAACGCGACTGAACGCATATGTTGCGCGGTTTGCTCACAATATGGCGCAATAAATTCACCAAGCACGATCGCAAAAATTATTATTAGCACACCGCCCTTGACAATTGCATAACCAAGCCTGAACAGTGATATGCCGGATGCGCGAATTATCACCAGTTCACTATTATGCGCCAGAATTCCAAGTGTCGTCATGCTACCCATGACTGCAGCAATTGGCACAAGTTCATATGCTATACGGGGGAGGATCAATAAAACATATTTTATGGCTGTAATAACATCATAATTTCCACGGCCGGTTTCTTCCAGTTGATCAATAAGCGAAAGAAATGCAAACAAGGCAAGCAAAACTATCAATGCTATTGCAGTAGTTTGTAGAAGGGTAACAGTAATATACCGGTCAATGATCTTCATTTTTCGGCAGGCAATATCTGTATTCCGGTATTACGTCTATATCGCTGGATAATAGTTTGATAGTTGTAGATAATCAGAACAGTCAGAATCATCAAGGCATGTACCCACCAAAGTCCCAGGTAAGCGGGCACATGCTCTCTCTCCAGCAGTGTCCTGGATACACCCAGCAGATTGTTATAAATAAAATAGATAAGAATACCAAACAACAATAGTGTGAAAGGCTTCTGGCCGAATGGATACTGGTTCAGTAAAACCCCGAGAATGGCAAGCAGAACGCATATGACTATCGATGAAATGCGCCATTGTAATTCAGCACGGTGTTTTGGATTTTTTGAAGCCAGTAACTGGTATGTTGCGGTTGCTTCAGTGCTGGACACTTCGCTTTTGTCATCGTTCAGCTGAACCAGGGCCGCATATTTTTCATATTCGGTAATCTGGTAATCCAGTGTCCCCGGTTGTCCGAGATAACGCCTGCCATTTTGAAAGACGATAAACCGGTTACCGGATTTTTTATCAACATCAAAATATGCGGAATCTGATTTAAACACGTTGTTATTATCTTTTTCCTGGATTTGCAGGAATACATTCTTCATGATGTTTTTATCAGCCGAGAGATCTTCAATGTAAACAACACTGTTGCCCTTTCCTAATTCCTTGAATTTCCCCTCGGTCAAACCAGTAATATTTGCTTCCTGCCAGGCCTGTATTTTCAATCTGCTAATATTCATTTTTGCCCATGGCGCAGCAAAAAATGCGATAAAAGCCACCAGTAGCGAGAATACCAGAGTAAATCGGAGCGCTATTTTCAGTTGCTGGCGTTTTCCAATACCTGCGGCCGCAAGCACGGCCAGCTCGTTATCCTGATTCAGTCTTGCAAATGCCAGAATTACGGCAAGAAATATCAACATGGGCAATACTTCAGTCTGCATTGCCAGCATCCTTAGCCAGAGCAGTTTGAATACAAAATCCGCAGGGATTTTGCCTGAAGCTGCATCACCCAGATAATCAACAAATTTGTTTGTTGTGAAAATAAGCAACAACAAAATACCAATCCAGAGTAATCTTTGCAGGATTTCCCGGTGAATATAACGTTCAATTATCAATTTGGTGTTTTCCTGTCATTACCGTGAGATTTTGCACCAATAGTTATAAATGAATAAACTTGAAAAATAGCAAATACCGTGGCATCCCGCCAATAAAACCGGAATAATAATATTAATCTTCCCGTAATATAATGAAAAATCAACGAGGTAATCCATGGAATTCCTTATAAAAAGCGGCAATCCTGAAAAACAGCGCACTGCCTGCCTGATAGTGGGCATATTTGAGCCCCGGCGCCTGACATCCGCAGCCAAGGCCATTGATAATATCAGCAAAAAATTTCTTTCCAATCTGATTCGCCGTGGGGATATTGAGGGGAAATCAGGGCAATCTCTTTTATTACACAATGTTCCCGGCTTACTGGCTGATCGTGTGTTGTTGGTTGGTTGTGGCAAAGAACGCGATCTGACAGACAACCAGTACCGGACAATCATCACCAACAGCATCCAGAAACTGAATCAGACCGGTGCGATGGAAGCTGTCAGCTATCTTTCTGAACTGAACGTGAAAAACCGGGATCATTACTGGAAGGTACGGCAGGCCATTGAAGCGACAGAAGGCGCCCTCTATCAATTCAATGAGTATAAAACCAAGAATAAACCCAATCGCAGACAAATCAAAAAACTGGTACTGACAGTGCCTACCCGCAAGGAACTGCCTGCAGGTGAGCTGGCGACAAAACACGCGATGGCTATCGTCAAGGGTATCAAGCTGACCCGCGACCTCGCGAACCGCCCTGCGAATATTTGCACACCCAGCCATCTGGCGGAACAGGGCAAAAACCTTGGAAAATCACACAAGTCTATCAAAGTCACTGTGCTGGATGAGGATGACATGACCAAACTCGGGATGAACACCCTGTTGTCAGTTTCCCGTGGCAGCGCCGAGCCGGCAAAATTGATTACGCTGGAATACAGGGGCGCAAAAAAGGAAGCCAAACCCATCGTCCTCGTTGGCAAAGGTGTTACCTTCGATAGTGGCGGTATTTCCATCAAACCGGCGGCAGCGATGGATGAAATGAAATATGACATGTGCGGCGCTGCCAGTGTGATGGGTATCCTGCTGGCCGCTGCTGAAATGGAATTACCCATCAATGTTGTCGGGGTAATCCCGGCCACGGAAAACATGCCCGGCGGCAAGGCCACCAAACCTGGCGACATTATAAAGAGTATGTCAGGCCAAACCATTGAAATTCTGAATACCGACGCCGAAGGCCGCCTGATCTTGTGTGATGCACTCACCTATTCAGAACGCTTTAACCCGGAAACCGTTATTGATATTGCAACACTGACCGGTGCCTGTGTGATTGCACTAGGCAATCATGCCTCCGGCCTCATGAGCAACCATAATCCTCTTGCCAAGGAGTTGCTGCATGCAGGTGAAACCACTGGTGACCGGGTCTGGCAATTGCCATTGTGGGAAGAATATAACAAGCAACTCAACAGCCCGTTTGCCGACATGGCCAATATTGGCGGACGCGAGGCTGGCACCATCACCGCTGCCTGTTTCCTTTCCCGCTTTGCCGGGAAATTCCACTGGGCACATCTGGACATTGCCGGAACCGCCTGGACAACCGGGAAAAACAAAGGCGCCACCGGCCGGCCGGTCCCCTTGCTGACACAATATCTGTTGGACAAGAGCAAATAATGAGCCGGGTGGATTTCTACATCCTGCCGGAAAACGGTGGCCGTGACCGGTTTGCCTGTTCGATTGCAAACAAAGCCTGGCAGAGTGGCAACAACGTTTATATCCATACGGCTTCCAGAGAGACTGCTATCAACCTGGATGACCTTTTATGGACATACCATGACATCAGTTTTATACCACATACTCTGTACGGCCAGTCAGACCTGCCGGATCCATCTGTCGTTATCGGCTGGCAAGATCAGGCACCTGATAGCTGCAATGTCATGATCAACCTGACTGCGGATATCCCCACATCTGCCGGAAGATTTGCTAGAATTGTTGAAATAGTTGCTGGCGGTGATGCAGAGAAAGCGATGGCACGTCACCGCTATCGGGGTTATCGTGATGGCGGCCATGAAATGCACAACCACACAGTAAAAGGGGATTATGACTAAAGAGAGCGGCCAGAAACACCCGCCACATAAATTCTTTGAGACAGAACTGGGCAGTTCCATCGAGGAGCTGGAAAATCTCATTGCCGACAAGGCAACAATCACCATTAATACCCACCCGGCGATACCCGTACTGGATGAAGCCGTAGACCCGGACGAAATCTATTTTGAAGATGATGATTTCCAAGTACCCGCACAACATGAATCTGCCGATGATGAACCAGATAACAGCATCAGCCGCGATCAGCTGGCCAACCTGATTGAAAATATGGATCAGAAACTGTCCGGTGAACTGGATGAACTGGTCAACATCCTTAAAGATGCCATAAAAGACAGCATCATCACTGAAATCAAAACCCAGCTTGAAGAACAGCGGCTACACAAACCAGCGGCGAATCCCGCCAAAACAGAGGGCGAAGACAGGCAAAAATAGATGATTTTAACCAACCTGTAGCTGTTAACTCACCTCTTTGCTGGCATAATGCCGCACTTTTAAAATAACCTGTGTTTTAAACCCTGACTGACAGCAGAACATGGACAAGACCTACAATCCCCAGGCCATTGAATCGTCCCTGTATCAGAATTGGGAAGAAAGCAATTATTTTGCACCTGCCGGAAATGGCCCGGGTTATTGCATCATGCTGCCGCCACCGAATGTCACCGGCAGTCTGCATATGGGCCATGCCTTCCAGCATACGTTGATGGATATCCTCATCCGCTATCACCGCATGCGGGGCGATAAAACCCTGTGGCAGTGCGGAACGGATCATGCCGGTATTGCCACGCAGATGGTGGTGGAACGCCAACTCGAACAGCAGGGAATTTCCCGGCATGATCTGGGCCGTGAAAAATTTGTGGAACGGGTGTGGGCATGGAAACAGGAATCCGGCAATACCATTACTCGCCAGTTGCGCAGGCTTGGGACCTCCATGGACTGGTCACGCGAGCGTTTCACCATGGATGCGGGATTATCCGAGGCCGTGCAGAAGGTTTTTATTGATCTCTACAATGAAGGCTTGATCTATCGCGGCAAACGCCTGGTCAACTGGGACCCGGTGTTGCACACTGCTATTTCCGATCTCGAGGTCATCTCGGAAGAAGAAAACGGTTATCTGTGGCATATCCGTTATCCACTGGCTGATGGCAATGATCATCTGGTGGTTGCCACCACACGCCCCGAGACCATGTTGGGTGATGCTGCTGTGGCCGTGCATCCCGATGATGAACGTTACCAACATCTAATTGGCAAGCAGATCGATCTGCCACTCACCGGCCGCACCATACCGATTATTGCTGATGAGTATGTTGATCCGGAATTCGGCACCGGCTGCGTCAAGATCACGCCGGCCCATGATTTTAATGACTACGAAGTCGGCAAACGCCATGATCTGCCACTCATAAATATCTTCACCATTGATGCAATCATCAATGAAAATGCACCAGACGCATATCATGGACAGGATCGTTTTGACGCACGCAAAAAGATCGTTGCTGATCTGGAGGCAGCCGGACTGCTGGAAAAAACCGAACCACATAAGCTCATGGTACCGCGTGGTGATCGGTCCCATGCCGTGATCGAACCTTACCTCACCGATCAGTGGTATGTGCAGATCGCGCCGCTGGCTGAGCCGGCAATCAAGGCTGTTGAGGACGGAAGGATTAAATTCATTCCGGGAAACTGGTCCAAGACCTATTTTGAATGGATGAGCAATATCCAGGACTGGTGCATCAGCCGCCAGCTCTGGTGGGGCCATCAGATCCCGGCCTGGTATGACGAACAGGGGAATATCTATGTAGGAGAATCAGAAGCGGAGGTCCGCAAACGTGAAAAACTCGGTGCGGATATTCAGTTGAAACAGGACGAAGATGTACTGGATACCTGGTTCTCTTCCGCGCTCTGGCCATTTTCAACACTCGACTGGCCGGAACAAACAGAGGAAATGAATACATTTTATCCAACCAGTGTACTGGTCACCGGTTTCGACATTATTTTTTTCTGGGTGGCACGCATGATCATGATGGGTTTAAAGTTCCCCGGTGATGTACCGTTCCGCGAGGTCTATGTGCATGGACTGGTGCGTGATGCCGAAGGCCAGAAGATGTCCAAGTCCAAGGGCAACATTCTTGATCCACTGGACCTGATCGATGGCATCGACCTGGAAAGTCTGGTCAAAAAACGCACCAGTGGACTTATGCGTCCGCAGGATGCACCAAAAATAGAAAAGGCTACGCGCAAACAATTCCCGGAGGGTATCGCCGCGTACGGAACTGATTCATTACGATTTACATTTGCATCGCTCGCCACTCATGGGCGTGATATTCGTTTTGATGTGGGGCGAATCGGCGGTTATAGAAACTTCTGCAACAAGCTCTGGAATGCTACACGCTATGTGATGATGAGCGTGGAGGCACAACCTGTAGATATCAATAAGGGAGCCAAGGAATTCGGACTGGCTGAACGCTGGATCAACACACGGCTGGCGCAGGCGATAGAAGATGTGACCACCGCCATCAATACCTATCGCTTTGATCTGGCAACACAGGCCTTGTATGAATTTACCTGGGATGAATATTGCGACTGGTATCTGGAACTCTCCAAGACCACACTGAGTGATAAAGCTGCCTCTGAGGCAATTAAGCGTGGCACGCTTTATACATTAATAAATGTACTGGAAATCCTGCTGCGATTGATGCACCCATTCATTCCGTTTATCACGGAAGAATTGTGGCAACGGGTTACGCCGATAATCAACAAGCAAGCAAAAACGATCATGCTGCAAGCTTATCCTGTCAAATATGAAATTGAGAGTGATAAAGAAACTATTGAGGTGATAAACTGGGTCAAGAATTTTATTCTTGCTGTTCGTCGCATCCGCGCCGAACGTGATATTGCTCCTGGCAAACCTCTGTCAGTCAAGGTCAAGGATGGAAATCAGAGAGAGAAAACCTGGCTCAAAGAATATATGCAATATATAAAATCACTGGCAAGGATTGAGTCAATCTCTGAAATTGAAACTGCCCCGGATGATGCTGTCTTTGCTCTTGCAGGTGACATGACTGTCCTGGTACCTCTCGCTGATCTGATAGATCCCAAGGCAGAACTGGAACGGCTGGAAAAGGAAATTGATAAACTGTATAACGACAAACAGCGCATACATTCCAAACTGGAAAATAAAAACTTCGTTGACCGTGCGCCGGAAGATGTGGTTTACAAGGAACGTGAGCGTTTGAATGAAACTCTGGCAATCATTGGCAAACTTGAAGAACAGCGCAAACGAATTGCTGAACTGGTAAACTGAACAGACCAATATGTTTGAAACTATCAAAGAAGAAATCCAGGTCGTATTCGAGCGTGATCCCGCTGCGCGTTCCACGCTGGAGACCATTCTCACCTGCCCTGGTTTCCAGGCCATCCTGTTTCACCGCCTGAATCACTGGCTGTGGAATAAACATTTATTTCTGCTGGCGCGCCTGAGCGCGCATGTAGCCCGTTTCCTGACAGGAATTGAGATGCATCCGGGCGCAAAGATCGGGCGCCGGTTTTTTATCGATCACGGCATGGGGGTAGTTATCGGCGAAACCTCGAAGGTCGGCGACGACTGCTCGATCTATCATGGCGTCACTTTAGGGGGTACCACCTGGCAGAAAGGCAAACGTCATCCCACGTTGGAAAATAATGTGGTCATCGGTGCCGGCGCAAAAATCCTCGGCCCGATTACGATAGGCACCGGTGCTCGCATCGGGTGCAACGCAGTTGTTGTTAAAGATGTTCCCATAGGGGCGACGGTCGTCGGTGTCCCGGGCCATGTAGTCGTCAGGAAAAATGATGACGATAAGACAGTACAGCGAGAAGCCATGGCCAGAAAGATCGGCTTCGATGCATACGCTGAGCGCAGGGACATGCCAGATCCGATCCAGAATGCCCTGGACATGATCCTCGACCATATGCACAAAACCGATGAAGAACTGGAAGAACTAAAAAAGAAGCTGAAAGATAGTTAAGAAAGTAACGTCATTAATCAGCGGGCGCGCTTTTAGCGCTCCGCTGGATTTTATTGTTATGCCCCGTGACGACCATGGATAGCAATCAGTGCTTTTCGTAGTTCATCGTACGCGCTAAGCGCTCTGTTGTAGTCGTCTCGATTGTAAGTATCATGCTCAGAGCCCGTGACTTCGTGAAAGTGCTCCTTACATCGCGTGTCCCATAGCCAGTCTAGTTCATCCTTTAAGTCGGCTGAGATAGCGCCGTCGGCAACTAAGCGAGCAGTGCGATCTTTGAATTTCCTTCGATTTCCACGCCCGTAAGTGGCGGCCTTCGTAAGCCAGTCAGCAAGCACACCAAATATGCAGATGCTTTCCTTTACTACCATTCCTAAAGCGGTCCCACTAAGGTCGGTTCGCACGATGAGCCACCTTAGTACGTCTACAGTCATTAATGCATAGGAAGCGTTTCGCCTTTGCATATCACCGTCCAAATTAGGGAGAGTTCTACGAAGCTCTGTAGCAGTACGTATGAAACCGCGCGGGAACACTACTCTTGCCTCCGGCCTGTTTTCGCGGCCAAACTCAAATTGGAGTTCAGCCATGGCGGTACTCGCACCAGCTACAAGATCTGCGATTTCCCTAGCACTAAGAGGCATAACGAGCCTGTAGAAAAAGTCGTTTAGGAAAAGGGTTTTCTGTTGTGATGTCCATGCGCGTTATTAATAGATCTTGTTGCCTTGGATTAAGGCCTATGTGACTGATGTTGGTTCATTGTATTCCTTGTAGTCTCCCTCATGTCATGCGCACCTGTCATCAGGTAAACCCTGCTCCATAGACATGGATCTTACCCAGGTTATGCACGATTGAGTAGAGACACCACTGGATATTGACCTTGGTCTTGCCTCTTAAGGTAAAGCGATTCAGTTTCTTGTTGCAGGTGATATTGCCAAAGACCGGTTCGACCGTACCGAGGCGTTGGTGATAGATGGCCTTACCTCCAGGTGAATCAATCTTCTGTTTCATTTTTTGGGTAAAGAGGTATTTGTTTGTGACCGTTTTGCCTGTAAAGAAAGCCACTTGTCTGACC
>JBCKWI010000052.1:0-10830 GCA_038922795.1 Gammaproteobacteria bacterium | reverse complement strand
GTGCCTTCGGTCAGCGCCGGAGGGGCTGTTGAAGAACCGGCCGCCTGGATCTGGACATTCACATTCGGATAAAGGCGCTTGAATTCCTCCGCCCACAACGTCATCAGGTTAGCCAGGGTATCCGAACCGACACTGTTGATATTGCCATCAACACCACTGGCGGTTGTATAGTCAGACAGCGATGGATCGACTTTGTCATTTGCGATCGCAGCAGATGAAAGTGCTGCGGCCAACAGTAACCAGGCACCTAAAAATTTTTGCTTGATCATCCAGGTTCTCCAGATTTGGTTAAGTGAATCAGAAATTACTTGAGAGAATTCTGACCAATCCTGATGACAGGAGAATGAAATGTATGTGACAGTTCCAAGACAGGTCTTGAAGTAGATTCTGAACAGTTTTCCTGTCAGGCTGAACGGCTGTTATCAATCTGTTCATTTTTATAGACAATAATCCGCGCCGGCAAATCGCAGCGGAAGCTGCTGCCTTTACCGATCTGACTTTCAATATGTAATTTACCGCCATGTTTAGCGAGCACATGTTTCACAATGGCAAGTCCCAGACCGGTACCTCCCTTGTCGTGCGAACGACCCCGGTCGACCCGGTAAAAGCGTTCGGTAATCCTGGGGATGTGTTCGGGAGCGATACCATCGCCGTTATCAATCACCTCGAAGTGTGCTCCATGCTGATCCGCATACCAGCGGACTTTTATGATGCCATGCTCGGGCGTGTGTTGGACTGCATTAAATACCATGTTGGAAAAGGCACTGTAGAGTTCCCGCTGGTTTCCCCGGACACAAAGCTGCGGATCAGATTCCAGATAAAACATATGTTCCATCAGTCCGCTCAACCCCTGGGCCTCCTGGTAGATGCCGGATATCAAATCCGGGACCCGGACAACATCGCCATCGGTATGCTGGTTTGCAGTTTCCAGCACGGACAGGGTAAGCAGGTCTTCAATCAGACGTTGCATCCGTTCTGTCTGCTGGCGCATTTGCCTGATCTGCGGCAATATCTCTGCCGGCAACTGATCCGGTTCATCATCCAGCCCTTCGAGATATCCCGAAATCACTGTCAGCGGTGTGCGTAGTTCATGTGACGCATTGGCAATGAAATCCTTGCGCATCTGGTTGTTGCGATAGATGCTGGTGATATCGCGCGCTATTAACAACTTTTGATCATCGCCATAGGGTGTGATACGGAATTCCAGGATTTGACCCGTGTTGACCGGTGATTCAAGTTGCAACCATTCCCCGCTGCGCACCTGTTCACTGGTCATGAATCTGTGCAGTTCGGGGTTGCGGATCAGATTGAATATTCTTTGTCGTCGATCCTGCGGCCAACACACACCCAGATATTGCCCGGCCTTGTCGTTGGCCCATTCAATGATCCCGGCCTCGCCGAGTACCACCACCGCATCGGGCAAGGATGAGGTGGCATCCTGGAAACGTTTTAAAAATCCGGAGAGTTTCTGTGCTCGTTGTTTATGGCGTCCTTTGAGGAAGTCTATCTCGCGACAGATCGCATCAATAACGCCGGAGAGTTCCGGCGGATTGCTGTCATTCTTGTTTTGTAACCAGAGATGAACCTGCGACAGGATCTGGTAATACCAGAGGACGAAACCAACCAATCCCAGCACCAGGCAAACTGCAACCTGATTGAATATCAACCCAAGCAACAGGCTGAACAGAAACACACCCGTCAGACGCCAGAGATCTTCTCTCATACCAACCAGTTTTTATCGTGTTGAAAAGCGATATCCTACACTCCGGACTGTCTGGATGAAACGATCAAAGTCAAATGGTTCCAGTGTTTTGCGCAGGCGCCGGATATGAACATCCACGGTCCTTTCCTCAACATACACATTTTGACCCCAGACATGATCCAGCAACTGGGCGCGACTGTAGACGCGTTCCGGATGAGTAATAAAAAAATGCAGCAGTTTAAATTCGGTCGGGCTGATCTCGATGATCTCGTCCCGGGCCGTGACGCGATAAGTCTCCGGATCCAGGATCAGGCCCTCAATCTCGATGATACCCTGCTGATCCTCATTACTATAACGCCGCATGACAGCCCGTAATCTTGCCAGTAGTTCCCTGGTGGAAAACGGCTTGGTGACATAATCATCCACCCCGGTATCCAGCCCGCGAACCTTGTCGGCTTCTTCCCCACGTGCGGTCAGCATGATAATTGGAATATTCCGGGTATCGCTATCACCACGCAACCGCCGGGCAAAATCAATCCCGCTGATTCCCGGCAACATCCAGTCCAGCAGGATCAGGTCCGGCCGGGAACGGGCAATCATCGCCCGGGCTTGCTCCGCGTCAGCGGCATCCTCACAGGCATAGCCTTCCTTCATCAGAGCATATCCCAGCATCTCACGAATGGCCGGCTCGTCCTCAACGATGAGAATTTTGTTTTTCATATCACCCAATTTGGCACCAGCATGCCGGGCATTTAATTGCATGTATGTTACCAATTTATTACAAAGATAATTAAGTTTAGTGACAACGTCTGTATGTATTGCGAACTTAAAGTAAATTCTGTCATTTCGTAATTTGATTATCACTGATTCTTAACCATTTAGTCATTTTTCATTCATCTCACTGAAACAGTTCATGCTTACCCTTTCAGGCAGAAAAAATCCGGGTAATGGGGACCGGGTGATTCCAAATACCTGCCGTCCGGATAATTTCAAAACCTTACTTTATTTGAAGGAGAGAAGCCGTGTTACACAAAACACATTTACGATCATTCTGTGGTGCGATAATCCTGGGACTGTTGGCCGCCATATCAACACCGGCACTGGCGGCGAACGACGCCATGATGGATCTGCTCAAAATTCTTATGGATAAAGGCAGTATCAGCCAGGATGAGTATGAATTGCTGAAGAATGCGGCCAGGGCGGATAACGAGACCAATACCGAAGGCCAGGCGGAAATTGCCAACGCCGCAAAAACGCTGCCGAAGATCGATACCAATGGCAAACTGAAGCTCAGTTCTGCCAATGGTGATTTTGAATGGCAGCCGATTGGACGCATCATGGTGGATTACAACTGGATCGCATCGGACAAGAACAAACTCGGCAGCCAGGCAGAATTCCGCAGAACCCGCCTGGGCATGGAAGGCCTGATGTGGGGCCACTGGATCTGGAAACTGGAATTTGATTTTGCCTCTGCAGAGGCCGATATGCAAGACGCCTACATCGGTTACAAGGATGGCGATAGCTGGCTGAAGGTTGGACAGCAACATGTACCGTTCGGTTTTTCGACCATGTCGAGTTCCAAATACATGCTGTTCACCGAACGCTCAATGGGTTCAGGCGATGTCCTGCAACCGGGACGCCGCATTGGTATATCCGGTTTTACCGCGGGTAACGATTATCGCTGGACCTTTCATACAGGTTTATTTGCCGGGCCCAGTGGGGACGACGACGATTGTCTGGGGACCTCATTGGATGAGTGTGATGAATCTGTCACCGCGGCGGCGCGTGGCACCTTCCTGCTATTCATGCAGGATGCCAACCATCTCGTGAATGCCGGTGGCGCAGTGTTTTATTCAGTGCCACAGGACTCACTGGTACGGGTACGTGCGCGACCTTACTTTCACGTCACCGAGGACCGGTTTATTGATGCCAACTTTGGCGCTAACGGTACCGGAAACAACACGGGCGGTCTGGCAGCAGAAAGTGTTCTGGGGTTGAATGCCGAAGCATTACTGGTTTATGGTCCGTTCACGCTTGGCGGTGAATACACCTACTGGAATGTCAACACCGAGCCAGTTCCCGGTCTGCCTGGATCCACTCCAGACGTGTCATTCGATGCCTACTACATCGAGGCTTCCTATTTCCTGACCGGTGAATCCATGAACTACAACACCAAAAAGGCACAGTATGACAAGATATCGCCCAATAGTGTGGTGGGTAAGGGTGGCTGGGGTGCCTGGCAGATTGCGGCCCGCTACGATGTGCTGGATTTAAATGACTCGGATCTGGGCGCAGGATCTGGCGGCGAAATGAGAGCCGGCCTGATCGGTCTGAACTGGTATGTCACCCAGAACATGCGTTTTATGGCAGATTTCTATAAAATTCTGGAAACGGATCGGCCGGGTAACAAATATGATGGCGACGAACCATACGGTGTCACGGTCCGCGGTCAAGTTTTCTGGTAAAACTTCCTCCTGAACAAAAACCCCGCCCAGCCTGTCCCCGCGCAGGCGGGGAGCGGGGTTTTTCTTTTACAGATACAGAAAATATACAGATAGAAAAAATACTCTGCTTTTCCTGTATACCTCAAACAGGGTAATTACCACCCGGTAAAATTACCTATTCCAGACGATTTTCTTTTCTGCAATGTCGATTATGATAAACAGCGTGCATTAAATGCATGGAAGTTTTGGAATAATAAATCAATAAAACTAAGGAGAATCCATATGGATATTCTGAAAAAACTGCTGTTAGTTACCTTTCTTGCCTTTTCCTGTGCTCTCTATGCCGCTGAGTCCGTCAACATCAATACCGCTGATAAGGAAACATTGATGTCCGGGATCAAGGGTGTGGGAGAAAAACGTGCTGAGGCTATCATCGCCTGGCGCGAGCAGAATGGCCCGTTTAAATCCGTTGATGATCTGGCCAGTGTTGCCGGCATTGGTGCGGCCATCGTCGAAGAGAACCGTGCCAATCTCACAGTAAGCAATCAGCAGTAATCTTTCCCTCCATATGACAAGGCCTTCTTTAATCAGAAGGCCTTGTTCATTTAATTGTTTTATACCCCTACGCCTTGTTCATCCGGTCTGCGCTGCGGTATGCTTGCGCCCTTCATAAATAACTTTTTACTCCATGAACAACCGTTACGATCCCGCAAGCATCGAACCGGACTTGCAACAGCGCTGGGAAGAGAACCGGGCTTTCCAGGCAACTGAAGATCCGGCCAGGGAAAAATTTTATTGCCTGTCCATGTTCCCATACCCCAGTGGTAAACTGCATATGGGGCATGTGCGCAATTACACTATCGGCGATGTCATCAGCCGCTACCAGCGTATGCAGGGCAAGAATGTGCTGCAACCCATGGGCTGGGATGCGTTTGGCCTGCCTGCGGAAAATGCGGCAATTAGCAATCAAGTCCCGCCGGCAAAATGGACTTACGACAATATTGCCTATATGAAAAAGCAATTAAAGTCGCTGGGTTTTGCGATTGACTGGAGCAGGGAACTCGCCACCTGTGATCCTGAATATTACCAATGGAACCAGTGGTTCTTCCTGCGCATGCTGGAAAAAGGGATTGCTTACAAAAAGACCCAGGTAGTGAACTGGGATCCGGTGGATCAAACCGTCCTTGCCAACGAACAGGTCATCAATGGCCGGGGCTGGCGCACCGGCGCTGTCGTCGAAAAACGCGAAATCCCGGGATACTATCTGGGCATTACGCAATACAACGAGGAACTGCTGGCCGACCTCGATAAATTACCCGGCTGGCCGGAACGCGTAAAAACCATGCAGGCCAACTGGATCGGCAAGAGTTATGGGGTGCGTTTTGCTTTTCGGATAAATGGAGTCGCGCGCAGCGCGCTCGGCTCGCCTCCCTCTCCCTCCGGGACAAATCCGCCGGGAGCGGATTTGGTCGGGCGAAGCTCGCCCGAAGGGGGACGGACAGGAAAGTCCGTCAACAAAGGGAATGAGGGTGACAAGGAAGACGCGTTGCTCTGGGTGTTCACCACGCGCGCCGACACCATCATGGGCGTGACCTACTGTGCCGTTGCCGCTGAACATCCACTGGCAATCTATGCTGCCAGTAAAAATCCTGAACTTGCTGCATTTGTAGAAGAGTGCAAACGCGGTAGTGTGATAGAGGCAGATCTGGCCACGATGGAAAAAAAGGGATTGCCAACCGGGATATTTGTCACTCACCCGCTGACTGAAGAAAAGATTGAAGTCTGGGTCGCCAATTATGTATTGATGGGTTATGGCGAGGGCGCGGTAATGGCCGTGCCTGCACATGATGAACGTGATTTTCATTTTGCCCGGCAATATGGTTTACCGATTAAAACTGTTATCGCCCCCCCACCCCAACCCTCCCCCTCAAGGGGGGAGGGAGTGGGAGGGGGTGATGTTGCATACACCGATCATGGTGTTTGTGTAAACTCCGGCAAATACGACGGTATGGACTATGAAACAGCCGTGAATGCAATCGCGGTGGATCTCAAGACCAAACGTCTTGGCGACAAACAGGTGCAATGGCGTTTACGCGACTGGGGGATCTCCCGTCAACGTTACTGGGGCTGCCCGATCCCGATCATTCATTGTGATCATTGCGGTGATGTGCCGGTGCCGGATGATCAACTGCCGGTGGTCTTGCCGGAAGACTGTGTACCCGATGGTGCAGGTAATCCGCTCAACAAGCGTGATGATTTCATCAACTGTCTGTGTCCGAAATGCGGAAAATCCGCGCGACGCGAGACCGACACGATGGATACCTTCGTAGACTCATCCTGGTATTACGCACGCTATTGTTCAAAAGACAATAATAATGCAATGGTGGATGAGCGCGTCAACTACTGGATGCCGGTAGATCAATACATTGGCGGTATTGAACATGCGATATTGCACCTGCTTTATTCCCGTTTCTGGTGGAAAGTCATGCGAGATATACATGTAAGTATGAATGTGCCGTACAGGGACGTACCAATGCCGCAAGCGCAGGATGCGCAGGAGCGGCCTGCGGGCGCAGGACGCGCAGGAGCGGCCGGTCTGGGTCTCGTAAAATATGACGAGCCTTTCGAAAAGTTGTTGACACAGGGCATGGTGCTCAACGAGATCTTTTACCGTAAACCGGAGAGCGGCCGTATCGTCTATTTCAATCCGGCTGATGTTGAAATCCAGATTGATGCCAAAGGCCAGCGCACTGGTGCGATCCTGAAAAGTGATGGCAAACCAGTTGAATCCGGCGGCATCGTCACCATGTCCAAGTCCAGGAACAACGGTGTAGATCCGCAGGCGTTGATCGAGAAATACGGCGCAGACACTGCACGTTTCTTCATGATGTTCGCTGCACCACCGGAACAAACACTGGAATGGTCTGACTCAGGCGCAGAAGGCGCATACCGGTTTTTGAAACGGTTATGGAAATTCGCACATGAACATCACCTGCATATATCAACAGGATTGAAAGTTTCAGGGAAAGTTAACTTGAACCAAGCTCACCCGGACATAAAAAACGCACGTCGAATTATCCACAGTCTTTTAGAACAGGCGAATCGTGATATTTCAAAATTCCAGTTCAACACGGTTGCGTCTGCAGGCATGAAATTATTAAACACACTGGAGGGGATATCCGGTGCGGCGAAATTAGACACGCCCCTGGGTGGTACCCATGAGACCATGGCTATAAATGTTGCTTACACCGAAGGCTTTTCCATACTTTTAAGATTATTGTCTCCCATTACTCCTCATATCTGTGACTACCTATGGCGCGAACTGGGCTACGGAGATGACATCCTCAAAGCCCCGTGGCCGGAACCGGACGAGCAGGCACTGCAACAGGATGAAATCGAACTGGTGGTCCAGGTCAATGGCAAAGTAAGGGCACATATTACGGTCCCGGCCCATGCCGGGCGGCCTGAAATAGAACAGATCGCCCTGGCTGATGATAATGTAAAGCGCTTTGTAACCCCGGAAAACATCAGTAAAATCGTACTGGTGCCCGGCCGGCTGGTGAATATTGTCGTTTCGTAATAAGCTACATACACCCGATAAATACCATATATATCTTTTACCAGGTCAAGAAATATGAATTTACGACACAGCCTGTTTTTACTGATCCTGACCTCGCTTTGTGCCTGTGGGTTTGAATTGCGCGGCTCCAATCTTGAACCCCTCAAGCAATCGAAGGTTTACGTAAATTCCAGTGGCGCCAATCCCCTTGCAAGGGAAATCAGAGAACAATTGAAATTTGCTGATGTGCCAATTGCCAGGACTGCCTCTGAAGCAGATTATGTTGTGGATGTCCACAATGAAAGATTTGAACGTAAGGTGTTGAGTATTTCCGGTCAGACCGGGAAGGTTGAAGAATACGAAATATTGTACCATGCATACTTTTCGGTAACGGGCGCCGGTGGCAAAACTCTCGTAAAATCAGAGCCCATCACAGGACAGCGGGATTTTGTTTTTGTTGATGATGCAGTGCTCGGCAAATCTGACGAAGAAAACAAGCTACAGGAAGAGATCAGGCGGCAATCGGCCACCAGTGTTTTGAGAAGGTTACGGGCCGTCACTCAATAATCAAGCATGCGCCTCAGGGCCGAACAACTAGTAACAAACCTTAAAAAATCCGGACTGGCGCCGATCTATCTGATCAGCGGCGATGAACCGCTACAAGTGATGGAATGCGCAGATGCGATACGTCACCATGCCCAGCAGCAGGGTTTTGAAGAGCGCATTGTCTTTGATGTGGCAGGCGGCTTTGACTGGAGTTCACTGCTGAATGAAGTTGCAACGATCTCGCTGTTCTCCTCGAAACGCCTGCTTGAATTACGTATGGGTAGTGCCAAACCCGGCAAGGAAGGTGGCAGCATCCTGGTAAAGTATGCAGAAAATCCGCCAACAGATAATGTATTGATCATCACTGCAGAACGCCTCGACAAACAGGCACAAAAAACCAAATGGTTTGGCGTACTCGATAAGGCCGGGGTCACTGTCCAGATCTGGCCGGTGGCAGCAGGACAATTGCCGGACTGGATTAAACAGCGTGTTGCAAGACAAGGCAAACAGATAAACAATGCTGCGGCGACCCTGGTCGCAGATCGGGTCGAAGGCAATTTGCTCGCTGCGAAACAGGAAATAGATAAATTATGCCTGTTGATTAATAAAACCGAAATCACCCCGGACGATGTGCTGGCAGCGGTAACCGATTCCACCCGATTCAATGTATTTGAATTGATTGAAACAGCATTGACTGCCAATACCACAAGAACCATACGCATGTTGAATGGGTTACGTAGTGAGGGTGTGGAACCCGGTAATATCTACGGGATCCTGATGTGGGAGTTAAGACGGTTGTGCTCCATGGCTTATCGGGTAAAAACCGGGACTCCTCTTGAAAAGCTATTCATCGAATACCGCATCTGGGACAACGGCCGCAAGCAGGCTATTAAGGCCGCGCTCCGGCAACACCGGATTGAAGACCTGCACCGGTTGTTGCGATTTGCCGTGCAGATAGACAGAACGATAAAAAGTTCTGACCGGATCATTGTCTGGGACATATTGCAGGCCTTTCTGCTGACCATGACCGGGCATCCGGTCATGAAATATGAGTATGAATTTGTCTGATTAAGGTACTGGCCAGAAAATTATTACAGATGGACATCAAAAATTATATCTATGAAACCGGGAAACGGGCGCGTAACGCCGCCCGTATCATGGCGCGCGCGGAGACTGATATTAAAAATGCAGCGCTCGAAAAGATTGCCGGCATTATCCTGGATCGGCAACAGGCTTTACTGGATGCAAACCAGCTCGATATGCACACCGCCACAGAAAGTGGCCTGGACATGGCTTTACTGGATCGGCTGGAACTGACGCCGGAACGCATCGATGCGATGGCCGACGGACTGCGGCAGGTTGCAAAACTGGAAGACCCTATCGGCAAGATGACTGAATTGAAACAGCAGCCGAGTGGAATCAAGGTTGCACAAATGCGCGTGCCTCTGGGTGTGGTCGGCATTATTTATGAATCCAGACCCAACGTCACCGCCGATGCCGCCGGGTTATGCCTCAAGTCAGGCAATGCCACGATACTGCGTGGCGGGTCAGAGTCCATCAATTCCAACCTGGCCATTGCCGCCTGCATCCACGACGGGCTGGTCGCAGCAGGATTGCCTGCGGATGCCGTGCAGGTTATCAATACCACAGATCGCGAAGCCGTTGGTGAACTGTTACGTTCGCCTGAATATATTGATGTGATTGTGCCGCGTGGTGGTAAAAGCCTGATTAAAAGAGTCAGCTCTGAAGCACGCATGCCAGTCATTAAACATCTGGATGGCATCTGTCATGTCTATATTGATGACAAGGCTGATCTGGACAAGGCCGTAAAGATTGCCTACAACGCCAAGACCCAGCGCTATGGCACCTGTAACACCATGGAATGCCTGCTCGTTGCCGAGGCTGTGGCAAAACCGGTGCTGGAAAAACTCGGCCCCATGTTTGAACAGGCGCACGTTGAGATCCGCGGTTGTGAGAACTCGCGCAAGATACTTCCCGGTATAAAAGCAGCGACTGAAGAAGATTACCGCACGGAATACCTGGCCCCGATCATGTCATTGCGCATCGTCAAAAATATTGATGAAGCCATGGACCACATTGAAGAATACGGATCACACCACACCGACAGCATCGTGACCGAAGACCAGGAACGGGCACAGCGTTTCCTGCGTGAAGTGGATTCCAGCTCGGTCATGGTCAATGCCTCGACACGGTTTGCCGATGGATATGAATACGGTCTCGGTGCAGAAGTCGGGATCAGCACGGATAAATTTCATGCCCGCGGCCCGGTCGGACTGGAAGGGCTCACCTCACAGAAATATGTGGTTATTGGTGACGGCCAGATACGGCAGTAGAAAGTTGAAAGTACACAGCAAAAAGAAATAATGAAAATCTTCTTTTCACTTTTAACTTTATACATTTCACCATTCTGATGGCGAAGCCCATCGGCATTCTCGGCGGCACCTTTGATCCGATCCATCACGGTCATCTGCGCATGGCGCTGGAATGTTATGAACGGCTTGATCTCAGTGAAGTACGTTTAATCCCGCTGCATACCCCGCCACACCGCCAACTTCCAA
>JBCKWI010000051.1:0-10933 GCA_038922795.1 Gammaproteobacteria bacterium | reverse complement strand
GGCGAGTAACAGATAAAGAATTTTTCTGGTGAGTGTGATCACGGGCGCTTGCGGGGAATGATTACCGATGGACAAACAGGTTATTTGTATTTTGCCTGCAATTCTTTCAACACCTCGGTATGTACAAACTTGCTCACATCACCGCCCAGCGAAACAACCTCACGCACCAGACTGGAAGAAATAAACCAGAGATTTTCAGCCGGGGTCAGAAATACGGTCTCCGCTTCACCATAAAGCTGCCGGTTCATGCCGGCCATCTGGAATTCATAATCAAAATCCGATACCGCACGCAAACCACGGATGATGACCTGGGCCTTATGCTGTCTGGCCAGATCAGTGACGAGTCCGTGAAAACGCAGCACTTCAACATTGCGCAGATCAGACAAAACCCTGGTTGCCAGATCCACGCGCTCATCTGCAGAAAACAACATGCTTTTACTGATGTCCGCCGCAACCGCGAAAATCACTCTGTCGAACAACCGCGCAGCGCGCATCACCAGATCGCTGTGGCCGTTGGTAATGGGGTCAAAAGTACCGGGGTAGATGGCGGTGATTTTCATTATCATTAATTATATGGTTTGAACGGCATACGATCTTACTACATGAGTAGCAATTAGTAATTAGTGATGACGTGCTTGGATGCAAAAATGTCGCAGGCGCACGGATGCGCAGGAGCGACGGGTGATTAGTAAAAGATGTCTTCACTCACTACTCACCAATTTCCGCCAACAGGTATTTCACATGCCCGGCTAAGCCCTGTTTTTTGATGGTGAGATACGATGGTAGCTGGAGACCCGTTTCAGCCTCAACATAAATCAATGCGTGTGGCTTCAGACAATTCATTTCACGTAACAAATCACAGCTTTTTTCGATCATCCCCTGACCGAAGGGCGGATCCAGAAAAACCACATCAAATTGTGTGTTATTACGTTTTAACCAGCTTGATGCCTCGTTGCGTTCCAGGTGCGCTTCCGCTGCATCCAGTGTTTTTATATTCTCTGCAAGTTGATTAACAAGCCCCGGATCATTTTCTACCATCACAACACTGCTTGCGCCGCGTGAAATCGCCTCAAGACCCAGCGCTCCGGTGCCTGCGTAAAGATCAAGACAACTCGCGCCGCTGATCACCGGTTGTAACCAGTTGAATAATGTTTCCCTGACACGATCCGGTGTGGGCCGCAACATCGCGGATTCAGGCACCGGTAATTTTCTTCCGCGCCACTTGCCGCCGATAATACGGATCTTGCCCGGCCGGTGAGGTTTCAGTGCAGTATCTCCGTTTTTTTATTCAGTCTTGTTATCCGGGTTCGGGCCCACCATCACAGTAACAAGTTTGTCCGTGAACAATTTGCGCCGGAATGCATCCCTGATCTGTTCAGTTGTGACATTCATGATCTTGTCATTATAGGTATCCAGATAATCCAGTGGCAGTTCGTAAAAACCAATCATCGCCAGATAATTAAGAATATCGCTGTTGCTGTCGATCCGTAATGCAAATCCGCCGGTCAGATTTTGCTTTGCGGATTCAAGTTCTGCTTCCGTGGGACCGGTTTCTACATATAACCGCAGTTGTTCGAACAGTAATGCCAGCGCATCATCCGCCTGATCAGTACGCGTTTGCAAACCGGCCATAAAAGGCCCGGCCTGCTTCATGGGCATGAAATAACTGTAGGTACTGTAGGACAAACCACGCTTTTCGCGTATTTCTTCAAACAAACGGGACACCAGACCGCCACCGCCCAGTACATGGTTGCCTACATATAAAGGAAACAGATCAGGATCTGCACGTTTGATGCCCGGCTGGCCAACTAGTATGTGCGTCTGTGTTGATGGATGATCAATCCTGACAGTGTTGGCATTGTTGAGAGGTTTGACCTCTTCCAGTGGTTCCGCTTTCGTGCCCACTTCCAATCCATCCGTAAGATTGAAAACCAGTCGTTCTGCCTGCTGCCGTGTCAGATCACCAACCATGGCGATGATGGCATTGCTGGCAACATAGTATTGACGATGAAATGCCTTGATGTTTTTTATTGTTATTGCCTGCAAGGATTCCTCGGTGCCTTCCTCCGGTAGCGCATAGGGATGATCGCCATAGATTGCGGAATAAAATGCGTCCTTTGCCAGGGCTGCAGGCGATTGTTGTTTCTGACGTATGCCGGTCACAGTACGGTTACGGTTACGCTCAAAGTCATCTGCGGGGAAATCCGGTTGCGTGATCACACGTTTTAAATTGGCAATGGCAGATTCAAGCTTGTCAGCATCGCTCAGGACACGCAAACTCACCTGGGCAGTATCAGCACTGGCACTGTTCCCGAAGACAGCGCCGATATTTTCAAAATCCTGGCTGATCTCATCTGCATTCAATCCTCCTGCGCCATCTGCCAACAGACTATTAGTCAATAAGGCAAGTCCCGGTTTGTCACCATCACGCCCACTGCCAGCATCAAACAACATTTGTACATCCACCATCGGCAGTTCATGTGCCTCGACAAAATACACACGGACCCCCTGTTCCGTTTGCCAGTGTTGTATGTCGGGTGTTGTGTGGGCTGTTGTGACAAAGAACAACAGCGTTAATATCTTCATTGCCTTAGCGAACATGGCCGCTTCCTCCCATTGCATGCCGGGGTGAAGAAGGATCCAGTGGTAAAGGAACAAGCTCTGCAACAGTCAGGCGATCATCTACCAGATATTTTATCGCGACCTGTTGTATCTGTCCGGCTGTAACCGCCTTGACGCGATCCACGTATTCATCCGCCTTTTGCCAGGACAACCCGATAGTTGCAAATATACCCATCACCATACCCTGATAAAAAATGGAATCGCGTTGATAAATATCCTGGGCCACCACCTGCGCCTTGACGCGATCCAGTTCACTATCACTCACCTGTTTTGTTTTCAGATTTTCAATTTCTTCCCTGATGGCCTGTTCCAGGTCTGTGATGGTGTGCCTGTTTGCGGGAACACCACTGATAGTGAGTACATGATCAAGCCGGGATATCAAACTGTAGTCCAGGCTGATACTCGCAGCAACTTCCTTGCCCCGCATCAGCTTGCTGGAAAAACGTGCGCTGTTACCACCATCCAGAATTCCGCCCAACACTTCCAGTGCATAAGGCTCCCACTCAGGTATTTTTTCCGGGTTCTCCAACGCAGAACTGAGCGAGGGTGTTTTATATGCCATCAACAGATAAGGCAATTCAGCAGGCCGTTTGACTGTGATCCGCTTGATGCCCTGTTGTTCGACCTCGGGCCGCAGGTTAATGACAGGCGTTTTACCTTTGGGCACAGGACCAAAATATTTTTTTGCAAGTTCATAAATTTTCGCGGCGTCAACATCACCCACCACTATCAATGTCGCATTGTTAGGCGCATACCATTGCTCATACCAGTCGCGCATTTCAGTAACAGTCATTTTTTCCAAATCATTCATCCAGCCGATGATGGGTTGCCGATAGGGACTGGTCTGAAAGGCAGTTGACATCAACACTTCATAAGCAAAGGACTGCGGGTCATCTTCCGTGCGCCAGCGGCGTTCTTCCTTGACTACCTCTATTTCTTTCACAAACTCTTCTTCTGGCAGAGTGAGATTACGCATCCTGTCCGCTTCCAGTTCGAAACTGATCGGCAACCGTGATTTTTCCAGTGTCTGGAAATAGGCCGTGTAATCCATGCCGGTAAATGCATTCTCATTACCCCCGTTGGCGGAGATAATGCGGGAAAACTCACCCGGCGCATATTTTTCCGTACCCTTGAACATCATGTGTTCCAGCGCATGTGATATACCGGTGATACCGTCATGTTCGTAACTGGAACCAATGTGGTACCAGATCTGCGTAACCACGACCGGTGCCCGGTGGTCCTCCTTGACGAGCAGTTTCAGGCCGTTGTCCAGCATGAATTCATGTGTCTGGGCATTGGCAAACTGGCTGAACAACAAACTGCCCAGGATTATTTGAATATACAGAATAAACTTCACAAGGGATCTCCCTTTACTTTGGTTTTATTTACTGTCAGGCACAATAAGGACGCTTTGTGTCCATAACAAACAAAACATGATGTTAATAAGAACTTTATGCCAAACGTTACGAGCAGGCCCCCTGAAATAATTTGAGGGCGCGAAGGCGCGGAGCGAGACGCGAGACATATCAGGCAGATAGGTGAGCGTCGAGCGAGCACACGACAAAGCAGATGGGCCGCGCAGTAGTTTAGCACCGGTTTAGAGCATAATCGGCCCTGGTAGTTCTTAGAACTTACCCTGTCTTAATGATAGGATACATGAGAATTCATTAGACACTGAACTATAGATGTTCGGATTTAAATCAAAACAACCGTCAGCAACAGAACCCGGCAAAGACCGTTTGATTAACCAGTTAAAGCTGGGCCTGAAACGTACCCAGGCACTCCTGCTCACTGATGTTGGTGATTTGCTGCAAGGGACCCGTCCGGTTGATCAGAGTTTCATCGATACACTCGAAGATCATCTTCTGCTGGCGGATTTTGGCATAACCGTCACCAAATCCATAATCAATGCATTACCCGCCCGCATCAAAGACAAGACAGACCAGGCCGCCACCGTGCATCAGGCCCTGCGTGATCTGCTGCATGAAATCCTTATTCCCGTTGATATACCACTGTTAATCCCATTGGCAGGCACAAGGCCATTTGTCATACTCATGGCTGGCGTTAATGGCGTGGGTAAAACCACCAGCATCGGCAAGATCGCCAATCATTTTATCCGGCAAGGCCACAGCGTAATGCTTGCGGCCGGAGATACCTTTCGTGCCGCAGCCGTCGAACAATTGCAAAACTGGGGCAACAAAAATAATGTTCCGGTCATCGCACAACACAGTGGCGCTGATTCTGCCGCAGTCATTTATGATGCCCTGCAATCCGCCCGCGCACGCAACATTGACATATTGATCGCAGATACCGCAGGCCGCCTGCATACCCAGGGCAACCTCATGGACGAACTGAAAAAAATCCGCCGCGTCATTACAAAATTTGATCCGGCCCTGGAACCGGAATGTCTGCTGGTGCTGGATGCCGGGACCGGACAAAATGCATTAATGCAGGCCAGACAATTCAACGAAGCCATTGGCGTCACCGGCATCATGCTGACCAAACTTGATGGCACGGCCAGGGGCGGTATTATCTTTGCATTGGCCAAAGAAACCGGCATACCCATACGTTTCATCGGTGTCGGGGAACAACTGGGTGATTTACAGGTATTCAACAGTAATGACTTTATAACCGCTTTATTTGCAAACACCACATGATACGTTTCGCCAATGTTCATATGCAGTATCCGGGCGGCATAGACGCCCTCAGAAATATCAACATACATATTGAACAAGGCGCCATGGCCTTCGTCACTGGCCGGTCCGGCGCAGGCAAAAGTACCTTGCTGAGACTTATTGCATTGATCGAACGCCACACCCGGGGCCAGATCATTGTTAACGGACAGAACCTCGAACGCGTCCGGCGTAATCGTGTGGCCCTGTTCCGGCGTAATATCGGTTTCATGTTTCAGGACCACCGTTTATTAAATGATCGAACTGTATTCGACAACGTCGCCCTGCCACTGGTGATTGCTGGACATGACCATCAGGAAGTCAAAAAGCGTGTGCAGGCCGCACTGGACAAAGTCGGTCTGTTATCAAAACAAAAGTCCATTCCAGTGACATTGTCCGGCGGCGAACAACAACGGGTCGGTATCGCCCGCGCCGTTGTCCATCGGCCGGCATTATTACTTGCCGATGAACCCACAGGCAATCTCGACCCGGCATTGTCCTGGGAGATCATGTGTCTGTTTGAACAGTTCAACCAGGTCGGCGTGACCATACTGATCGCCAGTCACGATCTGGAAATGATCAAACGCATGCGAAAAAGGATCATTACCCTGCGCGAAGGCAGAACGTTGACCCACATCAGCGATCATCACGACAAGAAATGAAACCGCAACAGACCCAAACCGCGGAATACGGCCGTAAAAAAAGTTTCCGGTCCCTGCTGGAGATCTGGTTGCTGCAACACTTGCAGGCCATCATCTTCAGTCTGGGGCAACTCTGCAGAAACCCAATCGCCAGTTTTCTGACTGCATCGGTTATCGGTATTTCACTGGCACTGCCCACAGGCTTTTTTATCATTCTGGAAAACACGCGGCACATTACCGCAGGCTGGGAAGGATCGGTTGAAATCACCGCTTTTCTGAAAATGGATGTGGATGACAATGCTGCAAGAAAATTGGCCAGCAAGCTTGCCAGCCAGAGCGATATTGCAAAAGTAGATCTGGTCACGCGGGAACAGGCGCTGGAAGAATACCGGCAGTTGTCAGGCTTTACGAATGCGCTGGAAGCACTGGATGAAAATCCACTGCCGTCATTATTATTGATTAAGCCCGCGCACGGAGAATTTTCAGAAAAATCTGCTGAAGAACTCCTCAACAAACTGCAAGCGGTCCCCGAGATTGAAAACGCACAATACGATCAACAGTGGGTAAAAAGATTGAACGCCATCATCGGAA
Organism: Gammaproteobacteria bacterium; assembly: GCA_038922795.1. Taxonomy (GTDB): domain Bacteria; phylum Pseudomonadota; class Gammaproteobacteria; order Eutrophobiales; family Eutrophobiaceae; genus 2-02-FULL-47-50. The sequence continues at coordinate 4,407 of JBCKWI010000051.1, read as the reverse complement.
TTGTTCAGCGTATTGTTCTTATGCTTGCCGTGTTTCTGGGCATGGCCGTGTTAATCATCATCGGCAACACCATCCGCATGCTGATCTATCACCGCCGGTCTGAAATTGAAGTCGCCAAATTATTCGGCGCGACTGACGGGTTCATTCAACGTCCGTTTCTTTATAGTGGATTCTGGTATGGCATATTCGGCGGCATCATAGCCTGGGCCTTGATTACCCTATCACTGCTGCTGTTACAGGAACCAGCCGACAGCCTGGCGCAACTCTACACCAGTAATTTCAAGTTGATCGGCCTGACCATTAAAGACGCGTTTTTACTCATCCTTTCCGGGGTCCTGCTCGGACTGATCGGCTCCTGGATCTCGGTACAGCGCCACCTCCGAGCCATAGAGCCTGTATAAAAAAACAATAAAAACATATAGTTATGACCATGTCCAAACTGGGCTTGCAAGGTCACTTCATGGAACTATAATAATACTTAGCACTCAAATCGTCAGAGTGCTAATGTGACACGATAATTATATTTAGGGGGTAGAACTGAATCATGACTAACACCTTAACCATGCCATTGGCTTTGCCTGCAGGTTCGCTGGATACCTATATCCAGAGCGTCAACCGCATCCCCATAGTCAGCGCCGAAGAAGAGCGCGAACTGGCCCTGCGTTTCCAGAATGAAGGTGATCTGGATGCTGCGCGGAAACTGGTCATGGCGCATTTGCGGTTTGTGGTCAGGGTTGCCCGTGGCTATAACGGTTATGGCCTGCCGCTGGCTGATCTCATCCAGGAAGGCAACATCGGCTTAATGAAAGCAGTGAAGCGTTTCGATCCGGCTGTCGGTGTCCGGCTGGTGTCATTCGCCGTGCACTGGATCCGCGCCGAGATGCATGAATACATCCTGCGCAACTGGCGCATTGTGAAGATTGCCACCACCAAGGCGCAACGCAAACTGTTCTTTAACCTGCGCTCGGCGAAAAAGCGCCTCGGCTGGATGAACAGTGAAGAAGTCGATGCCGTGGCCAATGACCTGGGCGTCAGTTCTAAAGACGTTCTTGAAATGGAACAACGCATGAGCAACTATGACGCTTCCTTTGATGGTGCGGTCAATGATGATGAAGATGAAAACATCTACGCCCCGGTCGCTTATCTCGAAGATAAAAGCGCCGGCCCGGAAGAACAACTTGAATTAACCCAGGTGGAAGATCAGCACCAGGAAAGATTGCAGCATGCCATCGCGGCACTGGATGATCGCAGTCGCGACATCATTGCCAAACGCTGGCTGACCGATGACAAGGCGACCCTGCACGAACTCGCCGCGGAATATAACATCTCCGCCGAACGCATCCGGCAGATCGAAAACAACGCCATGAACAAACTACGCGCGTCGTTTGCTTTCTGATGAAGGATAATCAGGGATGACAAGTAAATTTAATAAATGGCCCGCAAGGGCCATTTTTGTGTGAATGTATTAAAATATCATCTGTATAATTTAAGTGGCCTAGTCTCTTAATTGTTAAAAATACTTGATATTAAACAACTTTTTAGCGTATAAATACTCATTATCTTTAGCTATCTAAATTGCTGGCCACAAGGATTGAAATCAATTAAATGCTCGACCTGGAACTCTTGAAGACGGACATAGTCGTTCTTTCAGAGAGCAATAATCCGCGCTTGCTTAATCATGATTTTCTTGAGCGCAATGCAATTATTCCGAAGGATTGGAAACTCATAAATGTCGTAGTAACACCTCCCTTCGCATTAGTTCAGTATGCGAATGGTATATCTATTCAAGCAGAAGAGAACAAGTTGTTGTTTTCATGCGATAAACCAAGTGAATTCAACTGGGCTTCTGAACTCCCAAAAATTGCGACTACTTACCTTGACGTACTGCCGCATGTCGCATACAAGGCTGTTGGACTAAACTTTCAATTAGCATCGAAGCAACCAAAAGGACAAGATGCTGAAGATCAATTAATCGCAAAATTACTGAATACAGGGCCGTGGTTACAGCACGCTGGGGGGATAACTGGTGTAGTGATTGAATATCAGTTTAGGAAAAATCAACCTTGGCTAAACTTACGAGTAGGAGTAAGTGAAACGCCGTCACCCCAAGGAAATAAGTTGGAGGGATTTATCTTCAATGCAAACAGTCATTATGATTTTACTCCAACTGATGTCGTGCCGAGAAAAAACTATATAATTAATCTAACGGATAGGTACAACGAAATACTACATCTTATAAATTTAATACCATTGGAGCAATCATGGCAGAAGTCGCAGAAATAGCACCATTAAATGTATTTGGGCGACCTAATATGAGGCGTTCAAATAATTCGGATACATTTTCTAGAGAGAAGCGACCGCGGGAAACTAGCAAAGATTGGCTACTCCGTGGTATGCAGCAGGCTTACGATGCATATAGAAAAATTCAAAAGGATGTTAAACAAAAAAACAACCAATTGCCATCCTTATTACTGAAGGCAAATCTAGAGTCCTCATCATTTGATATGTTGAACGATTATGTAAATAGACTTGCGCTTGAAACTGATGAAACAAATTTTGGACAGGTTCGATTAATTCGTAAAAAACTCCAATATTGGCTAATTGATTCACTTCAAGATTATGAGCAAGAATGGTTTGATCCTCTATCACCTTCAAAAGTTTTGGAAGCAATAGATGAAATTAGATCTTTGGAGGCCAATTGGGATGGTCAAAATGCTGAACCGGTTTCAATCATGGCCATAGAGTCCGCAAAGAAATTTCTCACCCAGTTGGGCAGCGCAGCCGTTTCTTTTGAACCATTTGCTGATCCGGAAGGAGGACTTGGTTTAGAGTCACACAAGAAAGAAAAATCCATTTATATAATTGCTTCTCCCGATAGTACCTACACATACGTATTGCGAGATGGTAGGGCGATTCATCGTGGTAGTAAAGTATGCCTAGATACAATGCGAAATGTTGTCAGTACACTTTATTGAGCTCTGGATTAGATTTCTTCTCTTCGGGCTGATCTCTATTATTCGTTTTCGCTCGCCACTAGCAATCCTGAACTCTGAAAAACTTGGCCGCGAATTGTTTAGTGGGCACGTTAAGAATGATGGCATCACACTTCGACCAAATGCTTTTAAGATCAATCGTAAGAGTGAAAATAGTATCTCTCTCGATCGTATATCTCTAGCTCCGCTCCGGCTATTCACATCTCTTGCCTTGGCGGCTGCTAAACGCAGGAAAGTCAATTTCAAGGGATTTGCAGAAATTGCTCCAGACGCGTTTACACGAGTTCAATTGGAGGGCAACACCGTACTTTCTGTGAAAGGTGATCCAACTAAGTCAAATCCATTCCATGCGAACGTGCCTCTTCCTCCAGATCGAGATGATGACTTCTATTTACTTATTGCAACTGAGTTATTGCAGTACGCTCAAGTAACGAGAATCTACAAAAAACTTAAAGGGGTCTGACCCACTGCTGTCTATATATGAAGGGAAAGGCTTTACTGGTTCAGTTAAAAGAAATAACCTCGACAAAAATTGAGTATTTATACCAAAAAATTGCACCATTCATTTCATCAATAAGAAAACTTGTTCCGGTTTGGATTGCACAATATTGGCAAAACTACTATCGCTTCAAGAATTTATTATTGGTGATAGGACTTAAATATAGGGTAGTAGCTACTGTTTCCATACTAATCGGTCTATTGATTTTAAGTTTGATATTTTATCCAAATCTAAATGTTATTTTAGAACCTTATTTTGCCGTACAAGACCGTTTCAATGGATTTCGAACATTTCAATTGACACTGGGTGGTGCGCTGATTGGGGCAACCGCGATTGCCTTCTCTCTCATCATGTTCGCGATGCAAGTTAATGTTGAACGGATGCCCCACGGCCTTTTTAGAAAATTTAGTTCAGATCCAAAGTTGCTAGCGAGTTTTGCCATCACTTTTCTTTTAGCAATAACTATAACAGCTCTTTCCTTGGTGCCTGATAAATCTTGGGTAGCTTTAGCAAGTTTAGGAACTGTGTGGTGCGTAGTATTAATTGTATTATTTTTACTGGTTGCATATCGAAGAGCGCTAGACCTCATAAGTCCAACTAAACAATTATCAATCCTGGTTGCAGATACAAAGAAAAATTTGAACATCTGGTCAAACGCTGCACGAAGAGCAGCCCCTCTCTTGAAGAGTAGGGAAACAGAAAATGAGGGAAAACGCGATCGACATTCTGATCACGATCTTGAAAGAGTTACATACTTCCAACTTAATCCAGGCTGGACAACAGTAGCGCAAAGAGGTGTTGCTCATTGCGTTTCATTCGCTCGACGATATGCAGAACAGGGCGACCATGAAGTAGCTGATTTTGCTCTTAATGCAATTATTGTGATTAATGCGGCATATATCACAGCAAAAGATA
>JBCKWI010000050.1:0-10981 GCA_038922795.1 Gammaproteobacteria bacterium | reverse complement strand
TTTATCCCGGCAATTGCTCCCCGGCACCCTCGAGCATGCGTTAAATCATCTCATCGACCACGAGATCGACCTGTCCCGTTTCGACGCACGCTATTGCAATGACGAGACCGGCGCCTCGGCCTACCCGCCCGCGATGCTGCTCAAGATTGTGCTGTTCGCCTACTCGCGGGGGATCATCGGCAGCCGCCCCATCGAGCGCGCCTGCCGCGAACACATCACCTTCATCGCCCTGTCCGGCGACAGTGCACCGCACTTCACCACCCTCGCCGGTTTCGTCAGCACCCTGGGGGATGACATCGCCCACATTTTCGGCCAGATCCTGTTCATCTGCGACAACCAGGGACTGATTGGCCGGGAGATGTTCGCCATCGACGGCGTCAAGCTCCCGAGCAACGCCTCCAAAGCGCGCAGCGGCACCCGCGCCGACTTCGAGCGCCAGGCCGGCAAGCTCGAAACCGCCGCACAGACCATGCTGGCGCGCCATCGCGAACAAGACGGGCGCGCCGTCGAGCCCGACCTTCAAACCAAAGAAGTGCAGCGCATCGAGCGCCTGCAACAGGATGCCGCGCAACTACGCCGCTGGCTGACCGACCATCCCGAAGACCGCAAAGGCAGCAAAGGCACGATCCGCAAAAGCAACCGCACCGACAACGACAGCGCCAAGATGGCCACCAGCAAAGGCGTGATTCAAGGCTACACCGGCGTTGCCGCCGTGGATGCAAAACACCAGATCATCGTCGAAGCCCAGGCGCACGGCACCGGAGCCGAGCAGGAACTGCTGGTCCCGGTGGTACAGGCCATGGAAGACATGCTCGCAGATGAAACGCTCATCACCGCCGATGCGGGCTACCACAGTGAAGCCAATCTCAAGACGCTCGCCGGGATGAAAGTAGACGCACTGATCGCCGACAACGGTATGCGGCAACGCGACGAACGCTTTGCCGGGCAGGATAAATACAAAGCGCTGCCCGACCCGCTGCACGACAAGGGCGGAAAACCCAGGAAGTCCGCACGCTATCAACCCAAAGACTTCGACTACGACCCGGAAGCGAAAACCTGCTTCTGTCCGGCAGGCAAAGAGCTATACGGCAACGGCAGCGATTGCACGATCAACGGCTATGCGGCAGTGAAGTTCCAGGGGGCGCAACGTGACTGTGTGCCGTGCGCGCAGCGCGATAAATGTTTGCGCACGCCAGAGAAAACCAAAACGCGGCAGGTGTCGTTCTTCCACGGCAAAGCGGGTCAAGAAAGCTACACCGACAAAATGAAACTGCGCATTGATAGCCCGCAAGGCCGCGCGCTGTATGGCGGACGCTTCGGCACCGTAGAACCCGTGTTCGGCAACCTGCGCCACAACAAGCGGCTCAACCGCTTCACGCTCAGAGGCCGGACGAAAGTAGACGCGCAGTGGAAGTTATATTGCATGGTGCACAACATCGAGAAGCTGGCGCATCACGGGTATGCGCAGTAGCAAGAGAGTGCGGCGAAGCGCGCCGCTTCCGACAGCATAAAACGCATTCAAGACGTCCTGCCAAATAATTCCGAACTGAAGAATTGACTGCTTGCGAGGGGGCGGCGATTTTACTGCGAAATCTGTCGCCGTTTTTTTGCCTGAAGCAGTGAAAAAATGAGTTTTTCTACAGCCTCAACGTTCAAATTGAGGGGCGGCGCGCTTTTGTGCCGTCCCTCTCGAATGCAGGGTTAGGCAGGATGCGTGAATGCAAGACCTGACCCCGTGGTTTTTTCTCGCCTGGTCGTTCGCATCGGCGATTGAACCGGGACGCAAGCCGTCGTCGATGCTGAAGGCCACGTCGTAGCGATGATGTCGGTGACTTGGCCGGTGCGGCTCGCACTTCAATTCAACTTGGGCAAAACTTTTCAAATTCAAAACCGCCTAGCTCGCGGTTGCGGGCGGCGGGGTCAAATCTTCTTCCGTCAACGTGTCTCCGTTCAACTGAATCCACACTGCGCCGTATGGTGAACGAATCATCTGAAAGTCCTCGCTAATCCAACCGAAGGTTTCGATGCCTTCTTCACGAATAACGCCCACTTTCAAATCACGCTCTTGCAATTCCTGAAGCGAGTAGCAACGGCGCTGTCCGAGACGGGTGTTGCAGATGGCATGTCCCCATGCAATCTGCTCAGGTGTGTGTTCGAGCGACGAGTAAACGAGCGGGATCAGGTGAAAAAGATTTACAGTCGTGGAGCGAGTCGCTCCTTCAATCTGCGTCGCGGCATTTCCCGTTCCAGCCTCATCTTCAAATGCGATGGTTGAATGCAATTGTTCGTATTGCAGCGTGCGCAGGCAGAGAGGACAGCAGGTGATCCCGTGGCGCAGAGAGTTCCGTCGTTCGTAGCCGGCAGCGTCGAGCAGGTTAGCCGCGTGTAGGATGGCGCGCAGATGACCGGCTTGGAGCGTTGTGTAAGGGCTTTGGCGAGTTTGGACTGTCAGCCACGCGAGCACGCACTTGCAAAGATAGTTTGTTTCGCGATCCGCATATTCTGGCGCGAAGATTCCTTGTGGCGGACCATCGTGGCGCTTCGTTCTTGCTTTGGTGATTGCAGCAACCCGCAGGACGTAGTGCCCACGGTCTTCAGCCTCATCGCCACGATCTTCAACTTTTTTCCCTTCACGCACCAGGTAGCGAACTTCCCATCCGGGCATCGGCGGAAAACGATTTAGCTCGTCGTGAGTGCGATAGAGGACAAAGGCATCCTTGCCAGGAGTCACGGGGGGATTCTTCTTCAAGAATTCAGGACGCGGTTTCTTGGCCTCTGCAAAGTATTGGTCTGGCTGCAAGCGCACCACGTAACCATCTGGATAGTTTTCCAGTTTCACTTCGGCCAACCACTCAAACGGGAGGATTACTTTGTTGTTGCGGGCGACGTGGTTCTGATACGCGCCTTTTGCACCGCCACGCGGTGTCGCAAAGCCTGCCTTGGTCAATTTATCTTTGTCCTTGTCGGCAAGAAATCCCCAAGCTTCGGTCGGATGCTTGTCGTGGTCGCCCCGATGTCCGTGCAGGCGTCGGCAGCCATCAACTCCACAAAGGGCTGGCAGATTTAGAGGTGCGGTCATATTACGGCGAAAAATCCATTCTTGAGGTGGGCTGCATCCAGTTCGCCGCTGAGAAGTAGCGGAAGCACCGAATCACGGAGGCTACGCAGTCGGCGAGTTTGTTCTTGGCGGGCCAGCAAAGCATCTGGCGAGCAAACTGACTGCTCAAGCGGATGGCCGAGAGCCGTTAAAAACTGGACCGAAGAAATCACCTCAATGATCCGGTCTTGGGTCGGCATGTCGGGCACGGCGATTTCAAACTCGAAAAGATCGCCCGCGTAAAGTTCGGGATACGTCGATCCGTTGGCAACCTTGTCCAGATACGGACGATTCGCCCGCAGCCAATGAGCCAGATAGATTGGCCGCAGTCGCGGCCCGCAAGTGAAGGACAAGAACCCTTGATTCGTGACCATCGGAATCGCGTTCACCACAACGCAACCCACGGGGGCGCGTTTCGTGAGCAGGACAGTCCCCGATGGAAGCAGCTTGCCGCCAACTTCGGCAAGCCCGGCTTTGGTCAGCGTTCGCTCGGTTCGAGAGACGAACAGATTGTCGCCAAAATCAGTGACCTCTTTGGGAGTCAGCCAGGGAATGTCACCATCCCAAAACTCATCGCGTGAAGTTGTTGGTGTGCTCCCGGTTTCGGCTTTCAGAATCAGCCCCGCCTCGGCGTTTGGTGACAGCGTCGAACGAAACCAAGATTTCGGAGTTGGAAGATAAGAACTAGCCATGGAGTAATTCCCGGAGCAACGCGAGCGCGGAACGTGAGGCCGTGTCTATTCCGGCGAGTTGCTGTTCGATTTCGTTGAGTTCTTTCCGCAAGACTTTCGGATTCCATTGAACCGACTCGCGTGGGGCAAAACCAACGTATCGGCCCGGCACGAGCGCGTAACGATGATGGCGAATTTCTTCGATGGTTGCTTCCGCAGAAAATCCAGGTTCGATTGCATCTTTTCGTTTGCCATCGAGATGACACCAATCGAGGTAGGCGTTGGCAATCACGGACACGTCAGCCTCTGTCAGTTCTCGATGGGTCCGGTCAACCATTGTTCCAAGCTGGCGAGCATCAATGAATAGCGTCCGGCCTCGCCGGTCTCTGTATCGCGCGTCGGATTTGTCGCGCGCCAAGAACCAAAGCGAGACTGGAATGGATGTGTTGAAAAAGAGTTGGATGGGAAGTGAAACAACGCAGTCCACCAAATCCGCATCAACGATTGCCCGGCGAATGTCGCCATCCGAACCGGACTGCACCGAAAGCGAACCGTTAGCCATCACGAAGCCGGCGCGACCACGCGGGCTGAGATGTTGAATCATGTGCTGAATCCAAGCGAAGTTTGCGTTTCCGGAGTTGGGTTTTCCAAACTTCCATCGCGAGTCGCTCAACATCAATTCGCTCGTCCAATCGCTCATGTTGAACGGCGGATTGGCCAGGATGTAATCGGCGCGGAGTTCGGAGTGGAGGTCTTCAGAAAACGTGTCGGCTGCTTTCAAACCGAGATTCACTTTGAGGCCATGAATCGCCATGTTCATCCGCGCAAGTCGCCAAGTGCCGGGGTTCGATTCCTGCCCGAACAACCGCAACTCGCCGGGATTGCCGCCATGCTCATCAATAAATCTCTGTGACTGAATAAAGAGCCCGCCCGAACCGCAGCACGGGTCATAAACCGTCCCTGAAAACGGTTCGAGCATTTCGACGAGCAACCTCACGATGGACGGGGGCGTGTAGAACTCGCCGCCGCGTTTTCCTTCAGTCGAAGCGAAGCGACCGAGGAAATACTCATACACGCGCCCCAGAATATCCGCTCTGGACCCGTTGTAGTCCGTGAAGTCAATTTCACTGATAACGCCGACGAGTTCTCCAAGTTTTGAACCAGCGAGACCCGTCCGCGCAAAAATCTTGGGCAGCGCTCCAGTCAAAATTGGATTAGCCTGCTCCAAAGCTTCCATCGCCCGGTCAAGCGTCCGTCCGATTGATGAAGTGTGAGCTTTCCCGCAGATGAACCGCCAAGAAGATTCTTCGGGGACGGCAAAATTCGGCAACTCAGCCGAAGTGCCATTGCGATGTCCATTCTTGCGGTTGCTCGCTGCGGCCTCCTCTCTCAACACGAAAGCCATTTGCTTCAACGGCACATCGTCAGTCGTGGAAAGGAAGCGAAGGAAAATGAGACCCAAGACAATGTGTTTGTATTCCGCCGCGTCGAGATGGCCGCGCAAGCGATCAGCCGCCGACCAAAGTTGCGGGCCGAATGATAACGGAGCAGAACTGCGCTCTTGAACCATCTCGTCAAACGGCTTGGCCGCTGCCTCAACTGGTTTGTGTGTCGGTGTCGGCATCTGGTTGATTCAATATCAGTTTCACGCCTTCGCGTAAAGCTCACTGCCCTTCTGCGTGGACTCACGAGCTTTTTCTTCCATTCCCTTTTTCAACGCTTCTTCCTCCGCGATGCCTTGTTCAGCGGCGTATTTGCGGACGTCTTCTGTAATTTTCATGCTGCAAAAATGTGGCCCGCACATGGAACAGAAGTGGGCGGTCTTTGCGCCTTCTTGCGGCAGCGTTTCATCATGGAATTCTCTGGCCGTGACGGGATCGAGCGACAGATTGAATTGATCCTCCCACCGGAATTCAAACCGCGCTTTGGAGAGGGCATTGTCCCGATACTGCGCGGGCCCGGATGGCCTTTCGCCAAGTCCGCCGCATGCGCCGCAATTTTGAAGGATAGCGGGGCAAAGCACGGGGTCAGGTCTTGCATTCACGCATCCAGCCTAACGTTCAAGCTCAGGGGCGGCGTAAGCCGTCCCCTGGAGCGCCTTGTTAGGCCACAAATATGACCAATGGACTCTCACCACTACTAACGAGGCCGACGCATGATGACGCGCGGAGGCGGGCTGCCGATGCCCTGTTCTGGGTCATAGGCTGGCCGTTTCTTGGGTGGGCCTGGGTCGAGTATTTTTTTAAGATGGCCTATTTCCGTTACAAGCTCCGTTGCCTTGAGTTCAAGCTCGCTGAGACGCGCAAGGAAATTTCTCTGATTAAACGGCTTGCCGCTGCTGAGTTCGTTGGACATAAAAATGTGACTCCTCTTTGTTTGGGGCCTAACGACGCCATCATCGGCCCGTGCAAGCAAGCGAAGCGCCGCTTGCACGGGCCCGATGATGGCCATGTTATGCGTCGCTATCAACGATTCATTTCTTCTTCAAACCTGACCGCTAATGCTAAAAATCCGTCCCTGTCGGGGTGCATGTCGTCATACCAAGTGTACTGTTCTGTGACGCCACGACAGTCCAAATAGCGGACGTTCGTACCTTGTGTGGATCGCTGGATCACGTCGTTCAGTTTGTTGATCAGGGAGGCCATGATTGGTCCCATGAGGCGGTCTGGAATACCCTGCCCTCGCAAATAACGCCCGATGTAGGTTCCGGCGTTCACTAACGGGCGAGGATAGTCGTAGCCGTAGCAAAGGACTTCTAGGGACGGGAACTGTTGTGAAAGCTCAGTGAATAGGCCCTGGTAGCCCCTCTCAATTCCAATAAGCGCTGCCTCCCCTGCCTCCGTCAGGTACGTCTCTGGAGGTCGAGTGGGGTCGTAGCTATGAACATAAGTTCCATCGGCTAGTCCGAGTTGGAGATCATTGCCGCCAGCGCTGAACATGAAGTAGTCTGGTTTTCCGCTGGCAAGTGCTGAAAGGTACTCCTTGTCTCGCAAAATTCTTTCAAGCGTATGACCCCAATATGCGATGTTCTTCATTCTGAAGCGGCCGTTGCGTTGAATCCAGTCAGCAATAGCTGGCGGGCGGAAAAATTTTGGAAGGTTAAACCATGAGTCGCCTTCGGCCACGACTAGTTTCCGGCCAACGAACGAGAACGACTCAAGCCGGGCGTCCCGTTCTTCATCCACTACCCGAAGCATCCGGTAGATCTTAGCATCAACATCGTAGTCAGCCGGCGGCCTATCGATCAATGCGTCGGCGCGGAAAGCAAGCCTTGGAACTGGTGAGTCCGGATCGAACTGCACATACTCCGGCAACTTCTCAAGAGGCACTGTCCGTTGTTCGATTGCGATTCTGAACTCGTCGAAAGTCAGTCTCTTGGCCATTTGCGTCTCCCTGAGGTTGAGGTCTTCCGCCAAATCAACGACGCATAACTAAAAGTAGACACCCTAAAAAATAGGGCGCTGATACACCTCAAGGTGTATAATACTATAATTGATGCCATATCCTAATTGATTATTAAATATTAACTAAATTTAGTTACACCCTGATTGATGACGACTAAAGCCCCTCTATCAAAACGCCCGCGTTTGATGGATCAAGTGCGTGAGCGCCTGCGGGTCAAGCACTACAGTCTCCGTACCGAGCAAGTTTATACGGACTGGATTAAACGCTTTATTTTGTTCCACGGCAAGCGGCATCCCAAGACCCTGGGGGCGCCGGAGATTGAGGCATTTCTGACCCATTTAGCGGTGCGGGGGAGGGTGTCGGCTTCAACTCAGAATCAGGCTAAAAGCGCGCTGTTGTTTCTTTACCGCGAGGTGTTGGCTCAAGCGTTGCCGTGGCTGGATAACGTGACCCAGGCCAAGGTGCCGGAACGGCTGCCGGTGGTGCTCACTGTCGCTGAAGCGCGCGTGGTGCTGGGCCGCCTTTCCGGCTCTCATTGGCTGGTGGCCAGTCTGTTATACGGCGCCGGTCTGCGCCTGATGGAGGCGCTACGGCTGCGCGTGAAGGATATTGATTTTGGGCGTCACGAAATCGTCGTGCGCGAGGGTAAGGGCTTCAAAGACCGCGTCACCCTGCTGCCGGCATCAGTGGTCGATCCACTCAAGCTGCATCTCGCCAAGGTCAAGGCACTGCATCAGGAGGATAGGGCGAGCGGGTTTGGCGAGGTGTATTTACCGGATGCGCTCGCCAAAAAGTATCCCAAGGCGGGGCGCGAGTGGGGCTGGCAGTATGTGTTTCCTTCCGCCAAGTTTTCCGTTGACCCGCGTTCCGGGGCCACGCGCCGGCACCATCTGGATGAAAAAGGCATTCAGCGCGCCATGAAGCAAGTGGTGCGGGATGCGGGTATCGTCAAACCCGCGACGCCGCATACGTTGCGGCATAGTTTTGCCACGCATTTGTTGCAGGCCGGTTATGATATCCGCACGGTGCAGGAGTTGCTGGGCCATTCTGATGTTTCGACAACCATGATCTATACGCATGTGTTGAACCGTGGCGGCAAGGGGGTGCAGAGTCCGCTGGATGTTATCAGTGATAGCTGACTGCCTGTAACAGAATCTATTTATTTGTATTCAGGCACCCGCATGCAGCTTAATACCTAAAGCTTGCACGACCTTGAGTACTGTGGCGAATTCCGGATTGCCTTCCGGAGAAAGTGCTTTATATAAACTCTCACGTCCAAGTCCGGTATCGCGGGCAATTTGCGACATGCCACGCGCACGGGCAATATTTCCAAGGGCATGCACTATAACGCGAGGATCACCATCTTCCAGCGCTGCCTCAAGGTAGGCCGCCATATCTTTGGTCGTTTCCAGATATTCCGTTGGGTCGTATGGTTTGGTTTTAGTCTTTGCCATAAATTTTAATTACAAGTTATGCGCCAGTTGGAGCGCAAGTTTAATATCCCGGTCTTGTGTACGTTTGTCACCACCGGCAAGCAAAATAACAAGTTGTTTACCGCGCTGGGTAAAATACACCCGATAAGCGGGGCCATAATCAATCCGTAATTCAGAAATACCCTCTCGCACTGGTTTCACATCGCCAAATAAACCCAATTGCAAACGGTCAATGCGTGTCTGAATGCGGGCACGCGCTTTACGGTCACGCAATCCGTGCATCCATTCTGAAAATACTTCGGTCCTTCGAATTTCCATGATTATGGATTGTATCCCTTAAGATACAATAAGACAAGTGCGGAATCTCTGTACCCTGGTAAAAACATTAGACTCACTAAAAGTTACCCGAGTATATTCCGTTTATTGTGACTGAGATAAATACTAAACCGGTATTGGTCTATGACGGCGATTGCGGGATCTGCCGTTACTGGGTGAATTACTGGCACGGGTTGACCGGGGACAGTGTTGACTATCGGCTGTATCAGGATGTAGCCGGGAATTATCCTGATCTCCCGCTTGCTGAATTCCGGCGCTCTATTCAATACATCACACCTGACGGTGAAATCCATGCCGGCGCGAAGGCTGTGTATGTTCTGTTAAAGGGGCACTTCCCCTACCATTTTTATCTCTGGCTGTATCGTTACCTACCGGGTTTTGCCTTCCTTGCTGAATGGTCCTATACATTTTTTTCCCAACGGCGCGGATTGTTAAGTTTGATCAGCCATCTGCTGTGGGGAAGAAAACTTGAGCCATCCAGATACGCACTGACAAGCTGGCTGTTCCTGCGCCTGCTTGGAATCATCTATCTTTCCGCCTTCGCTTCGCTGGCCGTGCAGATCAAAGGGCTGGTAGGTGAAAATGGCATGTTGCCACTGGGACTGTATCTCGAACGGGCACAGGAATATTTCGGTGATACGGCCTTCGTTAACCTGCCTACCCTGTTCTGGATTTCCCATGCGGATCCCGTTTTATGGGGCAGTTGTATTGCCGGGATACTGTTTTCGTTGTTGTTGATTTGTAATATTCTCACCCGCACTTCGCTGGTTATTCTCTTTGTTTTGTGGCTGTCGTTGTTCTATGCCGGCCAGACGTTCATGCAGTTTCAATGGGACCTGTTGTTGATTGAATGTGGTTTCCTCGCCATCTTTTTGCCGGGGCGTTCCGCAATCATGGTGTGGTTATACCGCTGGTTGGCGTTCCGTTTCATGTTACTCGGTGGCGTAGTGAAAATTGCGAGCGGCGATCCCGCCTGGGACAACTTGACGGCGCTCACCTATCACTTTGAGACCCAACCCTTGCCCACAACTCTGGCCTGGTATGCGCACCACTTGCCGGAGACCGTGTTGACATTTATCACTGCCGCCACACTGTTCATTGAATTGTTGTTGCCCTTTTTCATCTTCCTGACCCGGAATTTCAGATTTGTGGCGGCCTGCGGGTTTATCCTGTTACAGACAGGAATCATCCTCACGGGTAATTATAATTTCTTTAACCTGCTCACCCTCGCCTTCTGTCTGTTTTTATTTGACGATGCCGCCATCCGTTGGTTGTTTCCCGGCAGATTGAGATCGCGTATTTCCGGCCTGGATACATCAAGACCGGTAACAAGATTGAATTTTTTTATTGCTCTCATCGTGGCCATGCTTATTCTCTCTGCCAGCACCGCACAACTGTGGAAAATATTTACGTCATCCGAACTGCCTGTATTGACATCTATTGCACGCATGATTGCCCCCTGCAATATCGTCAATAACTACGGTCCGTTTGCGGTGATGACCACGCTACGGCATGAGATTGTGATTGAAGGATCCGATGATGAAGAACACTGGCGGGAATATGTTTTCAAATACAAGCCGGGCAATTTACACAAACGGCCGGAATGGATCATCCCGCACCAGCCCCGGCTCGACTGGCAGATGTGGTTTGCTGCACTGAGCAGTGCGGAACATCAACCCTGGTTCAGGAACCTGCTGGTGCGCGTGTTGCAGGGCAGTCCGGCCGTGCTGGATCTGTTTGAGCGTAACCCATTCCCGGATCGGCCCCCAAAATTCATACGTGCATTATTTTATGAATATCGTTTCACCAGCCCGGATCTATATAAAGAAAACCATCAATGGTGGAACCGTAAATTCATCGGGATTTATCATCCAACAATATCTTTTTCCGGGCTAAATTGAGCGGTTCTGATACCGGAAGATGCCCCTGCCACTTGGAGACATATAATTTTTATGGGATGATCGCGAACCTGAATGCAGTCCCTGGTTTAAAGCAGCTCTGATTAAGTATCTTCACCGTCATGCTGGAGAAAACGACCC
>JBCKWI010000049.1:0-11404 GCA_038922795.1 Gammaproteobacteria bacterium | reverse complement strand
ACCGGGCAGCAGGGCGCTGCACATACGTTCATGCTGGAGCCGCAGCATGATAATCACATCGGCGTTATGCAACCCGGTTTCCAGATCATGGTAGACATGTACACCCAGGGTTTGTATGTCTTTGGGGACCAGGGTCCTGGGACCAATCACCCGGATTTCATTCACGCCGAGTGTAGACAGGGCGTGGATATCGGATCGGGCCACACGTGAGTGCAGGATATCGCCGACTATCGCTACTCGCAGTGAAGCAAAATCTCCCTTGTGTCTCCTGATGGTAAACATATCCAGCATGGCCTGGGTTGGATGGGCATGCCGGCCATCGCCACCGTTGATGACACTGATGTTCGGGGCCACATTGGACGCAATAAAATGTGCCGCACCGCTATCCGCATGGCGCACAACAAACATGTCGCAGTGCATGGCTTCAAGTGTGCGCAGTGTATCCAGCAGTGACTCACCTTTCCTCGTGGCGGAATGGGCAATATTCAGACTGAGGACATCCGCGGAAAGACGTTTCGCGGCAAGTTCAAATGTGGTGCGGGTACGGGTACTGGGCTCGAAGAACAGGTTGGCTATGGTCTTGCCGCGTAACAAAGGCACTTTTTTTACTGCCCGTTCACCAACCCCGGAGAAGGATTCAGCATAGTTCAATATGTCCAGTAACAGACTGCGATCCAGGCCTTCAATGGTTAAAAAATGTTTCAGCCGGCCATGTTTGTCGAGTTGGATATTGCTGTCAGTCATTCCGCCGTTTTGATTTCCAGTGCCAGGGGCTCTGGGCCGGAGAGTTTAACATGTTCATTGGCTTTAAGTGACATTCTTTTTCCGATTACATCAGCGCAGATCGGCAGCTCTCTGCCGCTGCGTTCTATCAATGCGGCCAGGATAATTCTTGCCGGCCGTCCGTAATCAAAAATTTCATTTAATGCAGCACGTATGGTTCTGCCGGTATGCAGGACATCATCAACCAGTATTATCTCCCGGTTCTCCACGCTGAAAGGCAGGTTTGAAGGCGTTACTCTTGGATGCAGACCGATACGGCTGAAATCATCACGGTAAAAGGCAATATTCAATCGGCCGAGTGGATCTTTAAGGTGCAGTTTGTTATGCAATCGCTCCGCAATCCAGACCCCACCGGTCTGTATCCCGATCATCAGCGGTTCATTGCTGATTATCTTGCCGAGTTGATCGGCCATGGCAGACAGCCACAGCCCGATATCATGGGTGTTCTGATTCATTCGTTGCCGATACCATTCTGAAATTCATCGAGTTGTTCATTATTCTCAGTCAACCAGGTTTCCAGTATGGCCTGTGCAGCGATGGAGTCCACCGCTGTCTCTTCGCCTGATCTGTTTTTCGCTTCAAAGGTTGAGAGTCTCTCGTCCACACCAAACACGGGCAGATGAAAGCGCCCTTCCAGTTGCCGGGCGAATCTTTCAGCAGCTTCGGTCATCTCCTGTAAGGCCCCATCCATGTTAATCGGTATCCCGACAACAAGAGCTTGCGGCTGCCAGTCATTAATCAGTCGTTGAATCTTCTCCCAGTCGGGCTGGTTATTATATGAATTGATAATTTCCAGAGGGGTTGCAGTTCCAGTTATGGTCTGACCGACAGCAACACCAATACGCTTGCTGCCATAATCAAAGCAGAGCAATGTTTTCACGCGTGGCCAACGTCACTGGATAATTTATCCAAATCAACACCAGCGAGGGCGGCGGCGGCCCCCCATCTGCTTTCTGTCGGGGTCTTGAAAATTATACTGGTATCCGCTGGCGCATTGAGCCAGATGTTTTCCTTGATTTCCCGTTCCAGCTGGCCTGCGCCCCAACCGGCATAACCCAGAGCGATCAGGGAGTTTTCCGGGCCCTCACCGTTGGCGATGGCCTTCAGGATGTCCCGCGATGTGGCGATGCCAATGGTATTGCGGATTTCGATGGAATAATCCCATTCCCGGATCGGATGATGCAGGACAAATCCCCGGTCAGCCTGCACCGGGCCGCCCTGGTATACCGGCATCTGCGCTATGAGATCATTACGGGAAGTGATATTCATTTGTTCCAGGACTTCATCCAGCAGCAGTCCCAATGGCCGGTTGATGACGATTCCCATGGCGCCTTCTTCGTTGTGGGCACAGATGTAGGTCACCGTATGGTAAAAATTGGGATCCGCCAATCCCGGCATGGCAATCAAAAACTGATTGGTTAAGTTGGCCGATTGCATAGCTATAGTATCCCTACAATAAATACGAACTACAAGACCCGGACTTATGGGTTTTGAACTTGTCCAGATCGGGCAAACAGTTGTGATTCTGCGTGAATATAAAGATGCGTTTATTGACGCAGGAAACTGTTATTCAGGAATTGCCAGGTCCGGGTGATATGCAATATATCCGTTTCCTGCTTGATATGATCAGGAAACGGAGCAAATGGTGACGAGAGTTCAACAATCCGCACGGCAGCGTCATCCAGTATTTTTGAGCCCGAAGGCCGGCGGATGGTGATCTGATTGACGCTGCCATCTGTATTCAGGGCCACATCCAGTACCAAGCTGCCGCTTAGCCTGTTTCTGCGTGCAGCATCCGGGTAATTCAGGTTACCCACGCGTTCCACCTTGGCCCGCCATGCTTCCATGTAAGCCGCATAATTAAATTCCTTGGTGCTGGCGGAAAGGAATTTGCGCCGCGGCCGGTCTGCCTTGGCTTCGAGTTTACGCCGGATCTCGGCGCTGAGTGCGGCAATCTCGAAACTGTTGGCAAGCAATGCTGCTGCGCTGGGCATGGGTGGGGTTGGGGGCTGTTCCGGCATGGGTTCTCTTTCAGCCACCTCTGTCTTCTCCGTATTTTCAGTCACTTTTTTTTCAACAGGCTTGGGCGCTTCTTTTGTATCTTCTACAGTTTCAGTGACTGCAGTTGCCTGGTCGCTTTCCACGGCGATTTCCGCGACTGCCTCGACAGGTTCAGGTTTGACCTCAGGTTCGATGGCTTCCTGTATGGGTGGTGCTGTTGCTGCCGGTGGTTGCGGTTCGGGCTGGGCCGATGCAGTGATCTCCGGTTCCGTGTCAGGGAAAGGAGCTGGCGCAGGAGTTGATGGACTCGCCGGATCGATACTGTCGCCACCACCTTCAAGATTAGCCTGGGCAAGAAATTTGGCGTCTTCCACCGGCTCGCTTTCCTGCTGGACCAGGATAATCTCCATGGTTTCATAACGCGGTTGTAATATATTCTCGGGTTTAAAGGTAATACCCAGAATGATGATGCCGTGTGCAATAATGGCCAGGCACAGGGTCAGGCTGAAACGATCCGACGGTGTAATTTCAGGTTTTTTGATTGCTGTGACAGTCAATGCGTTATTACCGTTGACGTTTTTTCTCTATGGTAAGCAAGAGGTCTTTCGCTATATTGAGTTGATATAGCGTATCAAGTTCTCTGATACAAGTCGGGCTGGTGACATTGATTTCAGTCAGATAATCGCCAATCACATCAATCCCGGTAAAAACCAACCCCTTGTCACGCAGGACAGGGGCCAGTGTTGCGCAGATTTCCCGGTCTCTCCTGGTCAATTCTACCCCCTTGCCGGTACCGCCGGCAGCAAGATTGCCGCGGGTTTCTCCGGCCCTGGGGACACGTGCCAGCGCATAAGGCACCGGCTCGCCATCGATCAATAATATACGCTTGTCCCCGTGCACTATGTCCGGGATATAGCGTTGTGCCATGGCCAGCCTCACGCCATTATCAGTCAATGTTTCGATGATGACCTGAGTGTTTGCATCCGGTGTTTTTATCCGGAATACAGATGCACCCCCCATGCCGGCCAGGGGTTTCAGAATGATGTCCTGATGCTCGTCAAGAAATGCCAGAATTTGTTGTGCATCCATGGTAACCAGGGTCGGGGCAATACAATCCGGGAACCAGGTGATAAATAATTTTTCATTGACATCGCGCAAGGCGGCAGGGTCATTCACCACGCAGACCCCGTCCTTCTGTGCCAGTTGTAGTATTTGTGTAACGTAAACATAGTTCATATTCACCGGCGGGTCCTTGCGCATGAGGATAATGTCCAGCCGGGAAAGATCACTGATGATTTCTTCTTCGAAGCTGAACCACTGCTGTGGATTGTCTGCAACCTCAAGCCGGCGCATTTTTGCATGGGGTTTGTCCCCGGCAAGAAAAAGGCCCGCCATTTCCATATAATAAATGTCCCAGTCCAGAGAACGGGCAGCCAGCAACATCGCGAAGGAACTGTCCTTCTTAATGTTAATCCCCTGTATGGGGTCCATAATGATCCCGAGTTTCATGGCAGGTGTCTGGGCAAATATCCGGTCAGTTATTAACGATCAATTTCCTGAATTCAGGAAAGTGTATTACAAGTGTAAGATACCCGTGAATATTATAAACACTATACCATTCCATCCATGTCTATCAGTAATATCCGCATAGCAACGCGGGAGAGCCCACTGGCCATGTGGCAGGCGGAGCATGTGCGTAGTGAGTTAAAGAAACGGCATCCCGGGCTCAGTGTGGAACTGGTTGCCATGACGACCCAGGGTGACCGGATACTGGATACGCCGCTATCTACTGCAGGCGGCAAGGGCCTGTTTATCAAGGAACTTGAGCATTCATTATTGAACGGGAGCGCGGATATTGCCGTACATTCAATGAAGGATGTCACCATTGATCTGCCGGAAGGCCTGGCCTTGCCGGTAATCTTGAAACGTGCGGATCCACGTGATGTATTTATCTCCAATCATTACCAATCACTGGATGAGTTACCGGAAGGATCCTCTATCGGCACTTCCAGCCTGAGGCGGCAATGCCAGTTGTACGCCTATCGTCCCGATCTGAAGTTAAAAGATTTGCGCGGTAATATCGGGACGCGTTTGCGCAAGCTCGATGAAGATCAGTTTGATGCCATAGTGCTTGCAGCAGCAGGAATTACCCGGCTCGGGTTTGAGGAACGTATCCGCGAATACCTGAAACCGGAGGTGATGCTGGCGGCCATCGGTCAGGGCGCTATCGGGATCGAAACACGCGCGGATGATCCAGCGGTATTGAATATCATCAAACCACTGGATGATGAATTGACAAAAACACAACTAATCGCCGAGCGTGCCTTCAGCCGGAGATTATATGGCGGGTGTCAATTACCCATCGCTGCTCATGCACGGATCACAGGTCAACAACTTGTAATCCGCGGACTGGTCGGAAGTCCTGATGGTAAAACCATCATCGCCGGTGAACTGGGCGGGTCAACGGAAAGTGCGGAGACCCTCGGTCTGCAATTGGCGGAAAAACTGCTCAACAAGGGTGCGGATGCCATTCTGCGTGAATTGATCAATGGGTGAAATATTAAAAAAGAAAAAGATTCTGGTTACCCGCCCACAGGACCAGGCAGAAAAACTCTGTGCATTGATAGAAGAACAGGGTGGGCAGGCAATCAGGTTGCCGGTGATCGAGATCAGGCCCACACAGGAAAATGATGTTTTGCAGGGTTTGTTATCCAGTTTGTCTGCATACCAGATTGGGATATTTATCAGCCGCAATGCCGTAAAGTATACGTTGGCATTATTGAATCATGATATCGATGCACTAAAGCATTTGAGGATTGTCGCGACGGGGCAGGCAACAGCGTCATTACTGAAACAATCAGGGATTGTTGAAGTCTATCAAGCGGGACCATATGCGGAAAGTGAGGCCCTGCTACAGTTGCCCGTATTGCAATCCTCACAGGTAGCGGGCAGGAATATCATAATATTCCGTGGTACCGGAGGGCGTGAACTGCTGGCTGAAAAACTTCGCGCAAGAGGCGCAAAGGCCGATTATGCGGAAATATACGAACGCCTGCCGGTACATTATAAAAGAGCGGTGCTTGATGATATCTGGTTCAATCAAAAACCTGATTTCATCGTTGCCAGCAGTGGTGAAGGTCTGCAAAACCTGTTTGATATGCTAAGCTCGGAACAACGGGTTATTATGCTTGATACAGACCTTGTAGTGTTTGGAAAACGCATGTCGGATCTTGCATTGAAGCTTGGGTTCAGGAAGGCGCCCAGCATCGCGGATGAAATGAGTGATGCGGGATTATTCAGGGCGATCATGCAACACACCGGAGAGAAATTTTCATGACAGAAAATGAAACAGAACATCCACCCGAAGCCGAAGCAACATCTGGTCAGGTGGAGAACAAAGAATCAAACAAGCCAGCGAAAAATGAAAACCATAAAATAATAATTGCTGTTTTGCTGATCATGGTAATCGTGGTTGCTGGCGGGTTTTATCTGGCAAAAAAAACCCAGGGTGTTGAGAAAGTCGCCCAGTCATTGGTTGATACTATGGCCGCACGGAATGAAGCGTTTAATACCAGGATCAATAATCAGATTAACGAGATAGAACAATTACGTTTGCAACTGGATGTGATGGGAGATTCCATTAACAGCCTGTACCAGCAGCAACCGGCCAGTAATGAAGACTGGGCGCTTGCCGAGGTCGAATATCTGCTGATCATCGCCACCCACCGCATATTGCTGGAGAGGGATGTTGATACTGCGCTCGTGGCCATGGAGGCGGCAGAGTTGCGGCTTCGGGATCTGCGTAATCCTGATCTGGTTCCGGTGCGTGAACAACTGGTTGCCGATATCAACCAGTTAAAGACAGTCAATAATGTGGATATCACCGGGTTATCAATCTATCTCGCGGACATCATTGAGCGGGCAAGCAGTCTTCCGCTCAAAAATGTTGTTTTGGAAAACTTAGGAGCGCAGGACGATAAGGATGGATCCAATAACCAGGAACAGGCTGGTTCTGTCTGGAGCAACTTTATTTCTACTGTCTGGCGGGAGTTAAAAGGACTGGTGGTAATCAAGCGCAGTGGTGAAACCAGACAGGCATTGTTGTTGCCCGGCCAGGAATATTTTTTATATCAGAATCTGCGCCTGGAGCTTGAAAACGCCCGGCTTTCAGTGTTGCGCCAGGATACGGATAATCTGCGCACTTCGGTTAATCTGCTTGTGAACTGGCTGACTGATTATTTCAAAACGAGTGATGCTGCAGTTGAGAATATAATAGAAACTCTTGGAAAAATGTCCGATCTGAACCTGAGGCCGGATTTACCGGACATCAATTCGTCCCTCGAGACCTTGCGTGCATATATAAAAATGAGTGGGGCTGGCGACAATGAATATCCTGACAGCGGGGCGTTGCCACCATGAAACTGCTGCTGTTGTTTATTGCTGCATTATTGATGGCTGCCAGTGTCGCTTCGTATACTGCGGGCGAGTCAGGAATTGTGTTGATTACGATCCTCGACTGGACCATTCAGACCAGCGTGACGTTTTTCCTGATTTTGCTTATCTTAATATTTGTTCTGATCTATTTCAGTGTTCGAATGTTTTTACAGATATGGGATGCGCCTGGAGAGTTGCGTCGTTGGAAAAAACAGAGACGACAACAATTGTCAGAGAAATATCTGACCAGAGGTCTGCTGGCCCTGGTAGAAGGGCGCTGGAAGGCGGCAGAAGAAGTACTTATTAAAGGGGCGCGATACACGAACACCCCGTTGATCAATTATTTATGTGCGGCACGCGCAGCACAGAGACAAGGCAAGGTCGCCCAACGTGATCAATATCTGGGGATTGCCCATGCCAGGGACCCGGACGCGAAAATAGCGCTTGGTCTGACCCAGGCTGAATTGCAGATTAGTCAGCAACAGACAGAACTCGCATTGGCCACATTGACACATTTATACGAACAACAGCCTGAACAAAAACAGGTCAAGGTAATGCTTTTGAAAACCTGTACGGACCTGGGGGCATGGAAAGATGTTTTGCAATTGTTACCGGAACTGGAGCGCGCAAAATTATTGCCAAAAGAAAATATCATTGCGGCACAACTTCAGTCCTATGCCGGGTTGTTGCGTGAGGCAGGCAGTAACGCGGATAAAAGACAACTGGAAAATGTCTGGTCAGTTATTCCAAAAAAACTGCGCAGAGAATTGCATTTGCTGGAAGTGTATACAACAGAAAAATTGAAGTTTGCCGATACTGAAGAATGTGAGCCGTTATTAAAGCAGGCATTGAAAATCCGTTGGGATGCGGAGATTGTGCGTTTATATGGTCTGGTAGAAGGCAAAGACCCGGCACGCCAGCTTGTCTTTGCAGAGAGTTTGCAGGCCAATCATGCGCGCGATCCGGTATTGTTATTGACCCTCGGCAGACTCAGTATGCGCAACTCGCTCTGGGGCAAGGCCAGGGCGTATCTTAAAGAATGTATAGAAATACATCCCGTGCCGGAGGCTTATCGTGAACTTGCCATCCTGTTGGAGAAACAGGGCGACTATTCTGCCGCGGCCAGTTATTACCAGCAGGGACTCTCGCTGGCAACGGCTGTTGTCCGCCATGATTCAGCTAAATTGCTGGAACAGGCTGAAGAAGAAGTTACGGTAGCAGCGGGCGCACGCCAGGTCGTGTGATATTTATCCAAAGCTCTGAATAAGTCCATTCGGGACTTATCAGAGCAAGAGAAATAAAAATGCGATTTTTATTTCTCTTCATTTCCCAATCACTTGTGTGATTGGGAAATGGGTGATACTTCCCTGTATCACAGGAACCTCTGCCTTTATCAGAAGTCCCTTATTTTCTGGGGGCGAATTCGAAGGAGTCTGAATAAATATATTCGGTAGTAAGTCCGCGCTGTAAAAATGTATCCCGTACCGCATGCACCATGGGTGGCGGACCGCAGGTGTAAACTTCATGTCCAGACAGATCAGTAAAGTCAACCAGTACCGCTTCATGTACCAGACCTGTGCGGCCCTTCCAGCGATCAGCAGCATGTGGATCAGACAATACCGGCATGTAGTTTAAGTTACTGTTGTTCCCCGCCCATTTGCAGGCAAGTTCATGCAGATATAAATCTTCTTTTGACCTCGCGCCCCAGTAAAGATGTATCTGCCGTTGCAGTTGTTTATGTCTGACGTGTTCAATGATGCTTTTGACCGGGGCAAATCCGGTGCCGCCCGCTACCATGATAATTGGGCCATCTGATTCTTCATTTAAAAAGAATGTGCCCAGCGGGCCTTCTATGCGTAACAGTGTTTTTTCCCGCAAATGGTTGAATGCAAATTCCGAAAATAATCCGCCTTCATAATGACGGATGTGCAGTTCTAGAAATTCATCATCATGCGGGGCATTGGCCAGGGAAAATGACCGGTGTTTGCCATCCTGCATCAGGATGTCAATATACTGGCCCGCAAGAAATTGCAGGCGTTCAGTCGTGGGCAGTTTAAGGTAAAGCCGTAACACATCATGGTTGAGTTTCTCAATCCGGATCACACGGCAAGGCAGTTTTCTGAGGGGCAGGTCACCGGCAGCGCTGATCTGCCGGGCCTTGATGGTGATGTCCGAAACCGGTCTGGCCTGGCAGAACAGGATCATGCCTGATTCACTGTCCGGTTCAGTCAGCCCGGTCAACGGCACATCATTGTATTCAATTTTACCGCTGACAAGTTGTCCCTTGCATGAACCGCATGCCCCATTACGGCAACCGTAGGGGAGGCCCATGCCCTGGCGTAATGCAGCCTCCAGGATGGTTTCATTCTCTGTTGCAATGAATGTCTGGCTGCTGGATTGAATAGTTATTTTGAAAGACATCAGAATGTCATATCGACCTATGCGAATAACCGGGTTAGAAACACAAGTTTAATGTTAAGGAATACTGCGGCTGCTGTTTAGCCAGCTTAATAATGGCGCCCACTGCTCCCGGTCGTAATAGGTTTTGGATGGGGCGAGTTCAAATATGGTCATACCGGTTTCCGCGGCATGGATATAATTCTGGCTGGCGCGCAACATGGTCATGAACGGGATCTTGTCCCCGTTTGGCAACTTGAGTTTTTCCAGATAATGCTCGAGTTTTGCCGCCACGATGGTGTCCTCGCGCACCCGGTTGGCGACGGTCGCGATCTTGACCTTGCGGCTGATCTTGTTACGCAGTCCAACCAGTTCCGCCAGAAACCGTTCAGCAGCACGCATGTCTATCGGAGAGGGCAATACCGGGATAATCGCAGTCTGAGCAGCGCGGGTGATATTGACCAGCTTTTGATCGTGCAGGCTGGCAGGTGAATCCAGTATCAGGATCTCGGTTGCGGATTCTACCTCCAGCTTCCCATCCCTGACCTTCACGGAATCTATCTTTGCCAGATGATCCGGCCTGACCTTCAGCCAGTCACGGCTGGAACCCTGCGGATCACAATCCGCCAGGGCCACACGTTTGCCCTGCATGGCAAAATAACCGGCGATATTCATCGCCAGAGTGCTTTTCCCGCAACCGCCCTTGGGGTTTAAAATCAGTATTGTGCGCATGAGTTTTCCTGATGGAGTCCCGGTTTGGTCAAATATGTCTGCTATTATAGCGATTTACCTGTAATCACTCACCTGCCCGTCTTTCTGTTTTCTACCAACTGATGGATCACGGGGGTGAATATGAACTGAATCGCGGCGATTTTTTTGACGGAGGGTACAACGATGGTATCCGGGGCAGACATGAAGGAGTTCTCAAGCATTTCCAGCAGATAGCCGAAATCCACCTGTATCTTGTCAAGATTCCTGAAGTGGATAACGGAAAAACTTTGTTCGTTGCTTGGTATCTCAGTTACGGCAAATGGATTGGCAGTATCCACGGTGGGCACACGTTGAAAGTTAATGTCCGTGCGGGAAAATTGCGATGTGATGTAATGTGTATAGTCGTACATGCGGCTCAGGATCATGTTGGTTGCGTCTTCAACGGTATAACCCCTTACTGCTTTGTCGCGGTATATCTTTTGTATCCATTCGAGGTTGATAATAGGCGCGACACCTATTAACAGATCAACATGCCGCGCAACATCGATCTTGTCCGTGACCACGCCGCCATGCAGACCTTCGTAAAACAACAAATCCGTATTTTCGGGCAATGCCTCCCAGGAGGTCAGTTCGCCGGGTGCTGCGCCATGACGGGCGGCCTCTTCTTCATTATGGATATAGTAGCGGCACTTGCCCGTACCAAACTCTGCATATTCCCTGAACAATGCCTCCAGTTCTTCAAACAGGTTACCCTCAGGACCAAAATGGGTAACATTGCGGCCTGCCTTCGCGGCTTCTGCGACCACCTCGTCCATTTGTTTCCGGTTATAACGGTGAAAGCAGTCGCCTTCAATAATTACCGGCTTGATCCCTTCCTGGCGAAAGATATGCTCAAAGGCCGTCTTGATATTGGTTGTGCCTGCGCCAGAGGAGCCGGTAACTGCAACAATCGGAAATTTTAATGACATAATCTTTAATAATTAAGTGGTTAAGGCCTGTTCGTTTTGTCATTGTAGCAGTAACATAGACCCGGGCGGATGGCAGATTTCATATTAAGGAACCTCTAAATAAGTCTAGA
>JBCKWI010000048.1:0-12661 GCA_038922795.1 Gammaproteobacteria bacterium | reverse complement strand
GGCCACAGTCCCTCGGAGAGGAGATCGCGAACAGCGTTAGCCACGGCCTCGGCCTGCTCGCGGCGTTGGTCGCCTTCCCTGTTCTCGTTATAGTCGCGCACCAGCGTGGAGATGTAACGGGAATCGTAGGCGCCAGCGTGTTCGCGACCACCATGGTGCTGCTGTATCTCACGTCCACACTCTTTCACGCTTTGCCGGTGTGCCGCGCGAAGCGCGTATTCCAAATTCTCGATCACTCGGCAATCTACCTCCTGATCGCCGGAACATACACACCGTTTACGCTCGGCGTGCTCCGCGGTTTCTGGGGCTGGACGCTGTTCGGGATCGTGTGGGGTCTCGCCGTCGTCGGTATATTGGTAAAGGCACTCGGGGGTGTTCGGTATACGACTATCTCGACGTGGGTGTATCTCGCGATGGGCTGGTTGATCCTGATCGCGGCCGATACGGCGTGGGCTCTTGTGCCGAAGTGGGGGCTATTCTGGCTAATTGCAGGGGGGATTGCTTACACGGTTGGCGCGGTGTTTTTCATGGCGGAGCGAATCCGGTATTTTCACTTTGTGTGGCACCTGTTCGTTGTCGCGGGCACTGCATGTCACTTTATCGCGGTTCTGTGGTACGCGGCCTAACGAGGCGCGAGTTGTCGAACTCTGGTTCTCGGCGCGAAGCGCCGTCGAACCATCGTTCGAGCGGCACAGCTTCGCTGCTGCGCCCGCTTGGACCATCGGGCACTTCGTGCCCTCCGGCCTCGCGCGGGTGCGGCTCAACTCGCGCCCCGTTAGGTCTCGTCCACTACTTGCATCTGCCGTAGTGATACTTTAGTATCACTTTTATGCGTACCGAACTCGTCACCACTTTGAAGCGCCAGGCAACAGAGTTGCTGTCTGAACTAGAGCGTGATCGTCAACCGATCTTGATCACACAGCATGGCGTGCCAAGCGCGTATCTCGTCGATGTCGCAACTTATGAGTCGTTGCAGCGGCGCATGGGTTTGCTTGAAGGTATTGCTCGTGGCGAAAGGGCGATTGAAGAGGGCCGTACCGTCTCCCATGCCGAAGCCAAGCGGCGCATGGCTCGATGGCTGAAGTAATTTGGACTGAGCCTGCCCTTAGCGACCTTGATGCAATTGCGGATTACATTGCCCTGGAGAATCCGGATGCCGCCCGCGAGCTTGTCCAGCGCATCTTTGGCCATGTGGGTCAGCTCGCCGACCATCCGCGTAGCGGTTCCAAACCACAGGAACTTCGTGGTTGGCGTTATCGCCAGATTGTTGAACCGCCTTGCCGGGTCTTCTATCGTGAGGAATCGACTCGCGTTTACATTCTGTACGTAATGCGAGCAGAACGATTGTTGCGGCGAAGCAAGCTCCAGTCCCGTGATGAGGTCTTGGACGAGACCTAACTATGCGATGCAGCGGACAACGCTTTTCGTCACGCCGCTTGCAACCAAAGCAAGCGGCGCGCCGACGAACGGGGCGCGAGTTGTCGAACTCTGGTTCTCGGCGCGAAGCGCCGTCGAACCATCGTTCGAGCGTCACAGCTTCGCTGCTGCGCCCGCTTGGACCATCGGGCACTTCGTGCCCTCCGGCTTCGCACGGGTGCCGCTCAACTCGCGCCCCGTTAGGTATTCTCACGAATATGACCAGAAAGCATCTCGACCCAAAAATCGTAAACATCTTTCTGGACTCTTGCGCCTTCGATCCAAAATACTCCCCGGAAGATAAAGCCGCGCTAACTCTATTTCGGCGTTCTGAAAGCGACGACCTCTTGCTCCAAATAGCTCACTCAACCCAGAAAGAAATAGAGCACCCGAATACACCGGGTTGGGTTAAACAAACAGCAAATAACTTCATTTACACAATTGAGACGTCTTTAGTCGAAAGCGAGCAAAGGCTTAAAGCGCAAATCCTGAAAATATTGGCTGGGAATGGGAAACCAGAAAACGTAACTCAAGATGCACAGCATGTTTTTGAGGCTGCGAAATACGGATCATATTTCGTAACCACTGACCACCGTATACTGCAAAAAAGACGCGAGCTGTGCTCCGTGTGTGACGTAGACATTGTGACACCAAGCGAGCTGTTGGAAATATTGCGAACATATGAAAATACCTAACTATGTGTTCGAGGCGGACGCGGTGAGACAGCGACGCGTTTCCTGTAACGTTCGTGCACCGCGCCGCTCAACTCGCGCCCCGTTAAGCGCCTAAAAAAACAGGCTGAATGGCATGGGAAAGCACAATAAAGTAATGGAGAAGATTCTTCGCGGGGCATCGGATGCGAATATCGCATTTGATGATATCCGAGGCGTGTTATTATATCTTGGTTTCGAAGAGCGAGTCCGTGGCAGTCATCATATTTATCGAAAGAACAGGATCGAGGAGAAGATAAATATGCAGCGAGAGGGTAACAAAGCCAAACCGTATCATCTCAGGCAGGTTCGTCAAATTATTCTGAGATACCATTTATCAGGTGAAGAATGATGTATAAATACGAGACTATTATCTATTGGAGCGATGAAGATCAATCGTTTATCGCGGATGTGCCGGAATTGCCGGGTTGCATAGCACACGGCACTTCACCGGATGAAGCGTTGGCCAATGCGCAGGAGGCTATACAACTTTGGCTTGATACAGCTCGCGAATTTGGTGATCTAATACCAGAGCCAAAAGGTCGTCGCCTCGTCTATGCATAATGCGCCTAACACGGCGCTCAACCCGACCGGGGCTCCGCTGCGCTCTACCCCGGCAGGTTAGCTTAGCCGTTGATAGATCCCCACGAAATTACACTTCATTTTTTTGATTAATGTAAATCAAGAGTGCTTTTTTTGTTTCTATGAGTTCCGTTATTGTTAATACATAATCAATACGTCTTATTACCGCAAGTGCGAGATAAGGAATAGACAAAACATTCGTATGGCGTACGGTGTTGGCCTGAAAATGCCATTGCCATCCTCGTTTTCTGGCGGCCAATCCCGTCCACCATAAACACAACGTTGCCAAGGCCGCGATCAGTAACAAAATATTTAACCGTTCGATATGCCGGCTCCGGCTTAAGGTCACGCCAAATCCGAACCGGTCACTCTTCAAATCCCGGAAACACTCTTCAATCTGCATGCGTTTCCCATAGAGATGAATGACCTGTTTTGCCGATCCCTCATCCGGTGGCAAATTGGTGGCCAGCAACCAGGGATCTTTCTGTTGCCGCTGAAACACCTCGCCGTTACTGTGTTTGGCAAAATGCACCACTGAACGATTCGCTTTCCGGCCACACCTGGGTTTCTTATAGAGATACAGATGACACGCATAGGGCCGTTTACTGGACAGTTCAGCCGCACCCAGATACTGAACCTTGCGGTGGGCACGGTAATACAAGTCCTGACTGCTGCGCCAAGTCTGACGCGACACTAAACGATAGTTCACACAATTGCGGACCCGGCCTATCCAGTCCCAATGCAAGTGTTCCACGGCGCGGAACCACGGCCCACGAAATCCCGCATCGGTGACAATGATGGGCTTACAGGTGGCCGGCAGAAGTGATTTAAGCGTTTGTAGAAAGTGTTGATGGGTGCGCGAGGTGTTACTTTTTTAATGGATAGATGGCTTCATATAAGGGTATGGCCCGGCCGTCCACCGCCAAGGCCGCCCGGATCAACATCAGACGGTCCTGCTCCACGATGTCTGTCCAATCGACCAGTATTATCGGACGGGCTTGGGTCGCACAGAGATAATGGCATAGTGCCTGGTAGAGGCGTGGACGCTCTCGCTGCAGATGGGCATTCGACAACAACCGATCCATGCGTTTAATGTTATGTTTTTCCCGCGCCGGACTCGATACACCACGACCTAAGGCCGTGACCGTTAAAAATGCGCCATTGAGCAATGATTCTACCCCGGCCAGGAGAGCGTTGAATCGGATTTGATGGATTGGTTCGACTGGATTAAACAGCGTTTTATGCAATAATTGAATCACGCGCATTGTGTTGTTCCTTTGGTTTATTGCTTGAGTTTGGCGACTTTCATTAGATCAAAAAACACAATGCGCTTCTATCTTTTTGTTTTTGATCATTTTTTATGAAATATTTGTGGGGATACCTCAGGTTCAATCGTTAGAAATAAATGGGAATTAGTAAAATGAAAAATATTATCGTAATTGTAATAATTGTTTTCTTATTTGGTTGTGTAGGTGCACCAGTAAAAATAACTGATGAACAAGTAACAAGAATTAATGATATTGGCGCGGTCACCTTGCTATCAAAAAATCCAAAAATTCATTATGTTGGTTTTACTATGTTTAATAATAACTATACAACTGCAGTTTTAGATGGATGGGATCCAAATAGTATGATTGATGAATATTTATCCAATAAACTTCAAGCGAATGGTTATATGGTTCATAAAATTAGCCAATATACTGACTTAATGAAAGTTTATGAAAATGATTGGGGGAAACCCAATAAAGAAAGGATAGAAGACGATTTATACAATATTGGCAAAAATAATAAAGTAGATACTCTTATAGTCATTATATAGGTATATATCTCAGGATTTTATTGGTCATTCTGCTGAATATCTCAGGGGATATGGGTTATTTAGAAGATTTATTGGTAAACCACATACTTATTGTTCAATAGAAATCGAGTTATTAGATATAAATAGCAAGACAGTAATTGCGAGAGCTATTGGTAAAGAGGCAGTTGCATTAGAAGATGAGCGCTGGATTGAGTCATATTCTGAGTCTGAAGATCCTGTAACTATTGATGCAAATGACAGTGAATATATCACCAGCAATCTGAAATCTGTTATAACAAAATCTATTGATGAAGCACTAATTAATGTTGGTTTACTTAAATAAAATACCTAATAAACCATTGCAACTGATCGTTTGCGAGATCGTCTGAGTTCTAACAATATGGTTCTATAGCATGAAGCTGATCTCAATAATTTTACTGATGTTGTTTTCTATGCGTGCTCAACCTGAGTGCGTGGTACTTCTTCACGGTCTCGCACGAACGGACAGCTCGATGAATAAGCTGGAGGGCGAGTTATTGAGGGAGAAATTTACTGCAATAAACGTGAAGTACCCCTCCAGAGAGTACACGATTGAGATATTAGCCGAAGAAGCAATTACACCTGCGTTAGATCAGTGCCCGCCTGAGGAAGAAGTTAACTTTGTTACTCATTCGCTCGGAGGTATATTGGTCCGGCAATACATTAGCAAGCACGAGATTCCCAGGCTGAATCGGGTTGTTATGTTAGGCCCTCCTAACAAGGGTAGTGAAGTGGTGGATAAACTAGGAAACTTTCCCGGTTTTCGTTTCATCAATGGTGAAGCGGGATTGCAGCTTGGTACTGGTGAGCTAAGCGTTCCCAACAAGCTTGGCAAAGCAAACTTTGATGTAGGTATCATAGCCGGGACTAGAAGTATAAACTGGATTTTGTCTTCACTCATACCCAATACGGATGACGGCAAAGTATCTGTTGAAAGGACCAAGCTGGAAGGAATGAATGATCATATTGAAATGCCGGTGACTCATCCATTTATGATGAAGAATGAAAACGTCATTGCCCAGGTTATTTATTACTTAAAGCACGGCAGTTTTAAACGAGAATAATGCCGTAACAAGTAAAGCCTTCAGGGCGTGAACCTCCCCCAATGAAGTGGACACTTCCTAAGCTCAATTTATATGGATCGTTAGAGGGTTGTGGGTTAACGTCTTGACGTCATAGCGACCTAGTGCTATATATCACCCTATGAACAATAATCCCAAACGTGCAACAGTGTATTTCGATCCTGCGCTTCACCGTGCTCTTCGGGTCAAAGCAGCAGAGACCGAGAGATCTATGTCGGATTTGGTCAACGAGGCTGTGCAATTAAGCCTTGTTGAAGATGCCGAGGACCTTGCTGCATTCGAAAACAGAGTAAATGAGCCAAGTTTTCCGTATGAAGACGTCGTAAAAGATCTAAAACGGCGTGGAAAAATATAAGGTCTCAATCAAGCGTTCCGCGGTAAAGGAAATAGAAGCTATACCGCGGAAGAAAGAGCGACAACGTATTATCCGGCGTATTGGTCAATTAGCCAGCGAACCCCGCCCTCCAGGCTCGAAGAAATTATCCGGCCACGATAAGTATCGTATACGTCAAGATTCTTACCGATTTGTTTACGGGATTGAGGATAAAATACTGGTTGTCGTTGTCGTAAAGGTGGGACAACGAAAAGATGTTTACCATGGCGCCCTTTAACCCGTCGCCCCAGCCGACACTTGTACCTCGCACGACTGAGTTCAATAGTTAACTTCTAACTGGATGTTTTCAATGTTAACTAATGCTGTATGAAGTGAGGTGTATTTTTTATAAATTGATGTCTGAAATAACCGGCCGGTTCCCGGTTACCAGTCTCTGCAGCAGAGGTTGCAAGGTGGGGCCGCTGATGTAATCCGGTGTGACGGTCTCTACTGTCTGTCTGCGGACCACGCCACCAAAGCCGATGAATTGAATTTGATCCTGGGTGGCTTCCATATCCGTAATGCCATCACCGATCATGACGGCGGTATGCTTGTCACCGGTGATATCCCGGCAGACGGTTTTTTTTCCTCCGCTTCTCGTTAGTGGTGAAGTTTCATTGAATCCCGCATATTCATCAGATGCCGTAAATCGGATATCAACCGCATGCACATGATGTCCGGGTAT
The DNA here is from genome assembly GCA_038922795.1 of Gammaproteobacteria bacterium. Lineage (GTDB taxonomy): Bacteria > Pseudomonadota > Gammaproteobacteria > Eutrophobiales > Eutrophobiaceae > 2-02-FULL-47-50. Next base: position 5,976 of record JBCKWI010000048.1, on the reverse strand, counting down.
ATTTAAATGTTCAGCCAGTATTAATACGGCCTGGCGGATGCCGCCGCTGACAATATGAATCTGTTTGCCAGCCTGATGTATGGCATCGATGACAAAACCGGCATCACTGATTTTTGCCTCGATATAGCGTTGTCCCAGCCATTCAACATCAGCCAATGAAGGTTTGATCAAATCGAGCCGCCGTTTGTATATTTCCTCCAGTTTGATTTTACTCTCCATTGCGGCAACGGTCAGTGGTGCGAGTTGATCATAGACACCGGCACGCCGTGCCAGTTCATCGATGCCTTCAATGGCGGTCAACGTGCTGTCGCAATCGAAGATCACGATATCGACTGGATAAAAAGGAGTCACATCGATACCTGCATGACTTTGTTGATGGCCGGTAGATCCTGAATCTTTGTAATAGTGGCAGCGCTCAGTAATTTCGAGATGCCAATGATGGCGATGGCGGTGTCCGTGTCCCCGGCATTGCCTACGTGCATGGTGGTTATATTGATTTCTTCTCCCGCCAGCAAAGCGCCGATATCACCGACAACACCGGGTTTGTCGGTATGGCGGGTAAACAATAAATTGCCTTGTAACGGGGCTTCAATAGGGTAATTATTGATACGCACCAGGCGCGGATGCCGCTCATCAAATAATGTCCCTGCCAGCGTGATCTGATCACTGTCAAATCTGGCCGTGATGGTTATTAATGAGAGATAATCATGCGATTCCGTGGAACGCGATTCTGATAAGGCTATGCCTTGCCGTTTTGCCAGATGCATGGCGTTTACCTGATTGACGGGAACGGAGAGATTTTCACTTAGCAGGCCAACGAAGACAGAGACAGCAATGGGCGCCGATTCCAGTTCGGCCACCTGGCCCTGCAGGGCAACATCCAGATGGGTAATTGCCGAATTGATCATGAGCGCGAGCAGCCGCCCCATTTTATGCGCGAGTTCCTGCCAGGGTTTGAGCCTCTGTGCCAGTTGGGCCGGTATGCGCGGAAGATTCACCGCGTTAATGGCTTCGCCGCTGTTGAGAAATGTGGCCACCTGTCTTGCGATCTCCACACCGACTGCGGTTTGGGCCTCTTCAGTGGAGGCACCGAGGTGCGGGGTAAACACAATATTGTTCAATTCAAGCAAGGGAGAATTCTTCGGCGGCTCGTTTTCATAAACATCCAGTGCTGCGCCTGCAAGATGACCACTCTTCAATGCTGCATAGAGTGCTGTTTCATCCACCAGGCCGCCACGCGCACAGTTGATCAGGCGTGCACCGGGTTTCATCAAAGCGATGGAAGATTGATTGATCAGGTTCCTGGTTTTTTCAATGAGTGGGCAATGCAGCGTTACCATATCAGATACAGACAATAATTCTTCCAGCCCCGCCGGCGCGACTCCGGCGCCAGTAAATATCTCAGCCGTGACAAAGGGATCGTAGGCCAGGACTTTCATTTTGAGCCCCTGTGCACGGTTGGCCACAATCCGGCCGATGGTGCCAAAGCCGATGATGCCGAGGGTCTTCCCGGCTACTTCCGTGCCGGTATATTTCGCACGTTCCCATTTTCCTGCACGCACGGATTGATCTGCACGGGCCAGGTGGCGGCATAATGAGAGGAGGTGGGCAATGGTAAGCTCTGCCGTGGTTGTCGCATTGGCATCGGGGGTATTGAGGACCACGATGCCGCGTTCGGTGGCTGTTGCGACATCAATATTATCGGTGCCGCTACCGGCCCTGCCGATGACCTTCAACCTCTGTGCAGCATCCAGCACCGGACCCCTGATGGAAGTCGCGCTCCGCACGATCACCGCATCACAATCACGGATGTGTTCAATAATCTGTTCCAGTCCGAGTTTCGGACTGAAATCAATGCGATAAGAAGTCTGTTTTTTTAAGTATTCAGCACCTTCCGGGGCAATATCGTCGGCAATAAATATCCTCATCGTTTATTCCTGATAGTGTGTTCAATGATGCAACGCAACATATCATATTGCGGCGCAACATCAAATGGTTTCTTGAGCTAGCTGAATATTAAGGATCAGGTTTCTAAGGAAGTATGTTGGCCCGTCATGGATACCGGCTCAACAGCCTGTTGCAGGATATTAATACCTGCGCCGGGTTTGTAGGCATGTTCGCTGATCTGCCGGCGGAAGGCGCGGGCACCGGGTTGTCCCTGGTATAAACCAAGGATATGCCGGGCCATGGCATTCAGCGGCACACCTTTCTCCAGTTGTTCTCCGGCATAAATAATGAAATCTTCCATGATCGCTTTCCGTGTTCGCAGACCGGAGGAATCTTTGTAAATAATATGATCTGCTTCCGCCAGCAGGTAAGGATTTTGATAGGCTGCCCGGCCAATCATCACACCATCAACATGTGAGTATTGTGCGAGGACCTGGTCGAGTGTAATAAACCCGCCATTGATAATGATTTCAAGTTCCGGGAAATCCTGTTTCAGTTGATAAACCTTTCCATATTCCAGGGGTGGGATATCGCGGTTTTCTTTCGGGCTCAGGCCATTCAACCAGGCCTTGCGCGCGTGCATGATAAATGTTTTGCAACCGGCGGCACTGACTGTGCGCACAAATGAAATTAATTCTTCATAGCTGTCGCGGTCATCGATCCCAAGACGTGTTTTCACCGTGACTGGAATACTGGCCTTATGTTGCATACTGTTAACACACTCGGCAACCAGTTCCGGTTCCGCCATCAGACACGCACCAAATTTCCCTGATTGCACCCGGTCACTCGGGCAACCAACATTGAGATTCACTTCATCGTAACCAAAGTCTTCTGCAATTTGTGTGCAGATAGACAGTTCAGCCGGATCGCTGCCGCCGATCTGCAAGGCCAAAGGATGTTCAAGTTCTGAATAATCCAGCAGGTGATGGCGATCGCCATGCACCATCGCCCGGGATGTAATCATCCCGGTATAAAGCAGGGTATGCTTGCTGATGAGGCGCAGAAAATACCGGAAGTGCCTGTCCGTATGATCCATCATCGGGGCGATGGATAATTTTCTGTCAGGTTGCATGATGATTATTAAGGAAACTGTGATTTGTTAAGTTTTGTCATTTCGACCGCAGGGACGCCTGCATGGATGCAGGTGGTAGAATCATGTCAGGAACATTGATCGAGAAATCCCGTAGTGAGTTTTTACGATATTTTAACGGCAGATTTCTCGCTTTGCTCGAAATGACACATTATTCAGACTCCTTGAGAATTGATGCAGTGAAGAAGTTCTTAAATAAAACCCCCGTGGTAAGGTCTTGACGATGTCACCATCGGCATTAATGCCCGATCGTAATGATTTGGCATTTTGCGCCTTGGGCCGTATCTGCAGGTATTTGCCATACCTGGCCGTAATTTTATCCAGTTGTCCCATCATGACCATGTTCATTAATTCCTCCCAGTCCCGACGCAGTATTTTCTCCTGTGCCTGATCGGGACTCCAGAGGATAGCAGTTCCTATTCTTCTTTGTGCCAGTGGGATATTTGAACCTGCCTCGATCGGCACCCACAGTACACGGGACAATTTTCGTCTGACCAGTGAATCTTCCCAGCGTGAGCTGTCACCGGGCAAGAGTGAGACCGTACAAACAAAAGTGGATTCTTTTGGTTTTCCATTTAGTCCGATGGGCAGGGTCTTCAGTTCAACACCAATATTGCGGAAATCAGGTTCGGGTAGTGTGCCGGCCGAAGCACCCAGATAATGTTCAATGATTTCTCCGGCCCAACCCTTGTTACCAGTCAGTTTTGCCGGAGTTGCATAGTTCAACTGGCTGGCAATCTGCTGCAAGGTTTTGCCGGCCATCGCCGCTGATCTTTCCAGAAGTTCGTGTTCTGAATTTGGCGGGTGAATTTTCATAAAATCTTTTCCCTCACCCCAACCCTCTCGACTCTGGTTCCGAACTTCGTTCTACCTCCTCCATCCCTGGAGTCGTCCCAGTGGGAGAGGGAGGTAAAAAACGGATCAGTTCGTCTCAAGACTGCTGATTATCGAATTTTTCAGACATTCAAATTTGATGGGGTCCTTGATTATCTGGTTGTTTCTGTCAGTGATAAAAAATATATCTTCTACACGGGCGCCATAGGTCGCAATCTTTGCGCCTTGCAGTCTTGCCCCGCAGAAATTGAGCGCCATACCGATCCTTGAAAGAATGCCGGGACGGTCCGTGGTAATGACCTCCATGATATTGCGGTTGTTTTTTTCATCCGGTGTGAAATTGATCTTTGTTGGAATAGCAAAATGTTTTAATTGCCGTGATCTGACACGGGCAATCTTCCGGGGCAGATTATCCAGTGCAGTCAACGCCTGTTGTAATGCCTTGATCAGTTCATCACGCCTTTGCCTGCCACTGACAATTTCCCAGGACCTTTCCAGAATAATATAGGAGTCGAGCGTATAGTCATTTTCTGAAGTAATAATTCGCGCGTCCATAATAGTGAAACCCAGTTTGTCCAAGGTGCGTGTGGTGGCGGCAAAAATATTGTCGCGGTTTTTCATATATATAAATACTTCAGTGCCGCCACGGGATGTTTTCTCCCGGATCATGATCAGGGGTTTCTCTATATCGGTTATTTTGCTGATAGCTTCGGTATGCCAGGCGATTTCATCAGCTGAATAACGGATAAAGTAATCCTCGCCCAGGCTTTTCCAGAGTAAATTGATATCCAGTCTTGTGCTCTTCTTGTTCTTGATCAGTGCCAGGGCCTGCTGTTTGGTTTCTCCAATCAATGCCTTTTTGTCGATCGGGTTTTCAAGACCTCGCCTCAAGGCCAGCAAGGTTTTCTGGTACAGATCAGCCAACAGTGCGACTTTCCAGCTATTCCAGAGTTCAGGATTGGTGCCTTGTATATCGGCAACAGTCAGCAGGTAAAGATAATTCAAATGGTTCCTGTCACGGATTATTTCCGCGAACTGATTGATGACTTCCGGATCACTGAGATCCATACGTTGTGCGGTTTTGGACATTAACAGATGGTTTTCTACCAGCCACCCTACCAGCCGGGCATCATATTCACTCAAACCATGCAGCTTGCAGAATTTGATAGCATCTTTTGCACCCAGGACAGAATGATCGCCGCCACGGCCCTTGGCGATATCATGAAACAAACCTGCCAGATACAATAATTCCTGTTTGGGAAGCGTGGTGAGTAACTTGTTATAAACTGTATATTGTTTGGCATTATCAGGCGTTGCAAACAAACGCATGTTGTGCACAACAAACAGGATATGTTCATCAACGGTGTAGACATGAAATAAATCAAACTGCATCAGTCCTTCGATATCACCAAATGCGGGCAGATATTTGCTGAGAATTCCATAACGATGCATGCGCCTGAGTTCGTGTCCAACATACCGTGGTTGCCGGATAATCTCCATGAACAGGCTGCGATTGCGGATGTCCTGGCGGAATTCCTTGTTGATCAGACTGGAATGATTGCGGATGAGTCTCACTGTACTGGCGCGGACCCCCTGTATAGACGGGTTTTGCTGGATCAGAAGAAAGAGTTCCAGCAAGGCAAAAGGATAACGCTTGAATACATTATTGTTGCAGGCTTCGAGAAAATTATTACGGATCTGGAAGCGGCGGTTCAATGGTTTTATTTTTTCCCTGCGTTTTGCATAAATGATGGCTTCCTGAAAATGTTGTAACAATATTTCATTCAGGATATTCAGTTCGCGTACTGTCCGGTAGTACATCTTCATGAATTGCTCGACGCCACTGTTATCCTGTGAGCGAAATCCGAACAATTCAGCCACATTGCGCTGGTAATCGAACAGCAGGCGGTCTTCCCGATGATTGGTAATGAAATGCAAAGCGTAGCGAATGCGCCAGAGCAGGGACTGCCCTGCATCCAGGATGCGGTATTCCTCCGCTGTTAAAAAATCATGTGTGACCAGATCTTTTAATGTCTCAGCGCCAAAGTGACGTTTCGCCACCCAGCCGATCATCTGGATATCGCGCAGTCCGCCGGGCCCTTCTT
>JBCKWI010000047.1:0-12977 GCA_038922795.1 Gammaproteobacteria bacterium | reverse complement strand
AGGAAATGTAGGTATTCAGAGGTTCCATACTAAAATTAAGTATGAGCTACGAAGGTAAAATGCTCGAAGAATTAAAAATGCCCAATCGAAAAGAGGTAGAAAGAGCATTACTCAAAACTTTATTTAAACACAATGGGGTAATTAAAGAATTTAGTGCTTCAGAAGAAATTGTAAATGAAATTGCTAATGATTTTGAGTTGGGTAAAGAACAAAGAAGCGCATATCTAGAAACAATATATAGAAAAGAGAATCGTGTTAAAAGATCATCATTATGGCATAGACTTTTATTTCGTGCGGCTGATTCTTTAGCCAAAGACAATTTGATTTCCAGGCCAACAAAGACTTTTCAGCTTACACATAAAAGGGAATGGATGCTTACTGAAGATGGTTTTGATGAAGCTCTAAAAATCTTGAGTATTCCAAATAAACAAAAAGATATTTTGCCAACTAAATCATATGAAGTTCAGAAAATTGTAAAAAAACTTAAAGAAACCCAACGCCCTGAAAACTACGATCCATTCGATAAAGAAAAGAAACTGACTAAAGTAACCAAAGAAACTGCAATAAGATCCAGAGGGTTTCGTCAGGCAGTAATTGAAGCTTACAAATATAAGTGTGCATTTTGTGGCATGAAATTACACTCTCCCGATAATTTATTTTGGGAGGTAGAAGCAGCCCATATTGTTCCTCATAGTTCACGGGGAAGAGATGACATTTGGAATGGCTTAGCGTTATGTCGTCTACATCATTGGGCCTTTGATGTTGGTTGGTTAGCGCTGCAAGATGATTTCAAAATTTCTGTCTCTCCAAAAGTGAATTCTTTGCCAATAGATTATGGAAAAATGGGTGACTGTGATTTTTTCGGAATCTCAATAAAAACTAAGACAAAAATTCTTTTGCCGGAGAGTAAAAGAATATATCCACACCATAATTCGATTCGATGGCACCGTGAAAATATTTTTCATCATTAGGTGATATCGCATGAAAAACAATGCCATAATTTATTCGCTTACAGTTGAAGATATCCAAACTGTAGCCAATGATTTGATCCAAAGAGATTTGACTGGAAAAGAGATTAAGAAATTAATTGACAGTATAGCCGAGAAGATTGTCTGGTATAACGCTATTGCTGAGAGCATTCACGAAAATTTACATGTTGAGAATACAGATTAGAAAACAACATGTTCTTTATTGTAAATATGAAAGATACTGATTTTCATTAGCACATTTATCCAACTTATCAAACCGGGAGCGCATGATCATGAAACTTGATAACAAGAAAGTTATTGAATTACTAAACCGCATCATGGAATTTGAACTGGCTGGAGTGGTGCGTTATACCCACTATGCTCTGATGGTTTACGGATATAACAGGATACCGATCACATCCTGGCTGAAGGAACAGGCTCAAGAAAGTCTGCAACATGCTGAACGTGCGGGTGAATTGATCACTCTGCAGGGTGGGCATCCTTCCTTGTCCATAGGCCCGTTACTGGAAACACATAAACATGACATCGGTGATATTCTGCGCGAATCGCTGGAACACGAAGAGAATGCCCGCAAGGTTTACTATGAGTTGCTGGAACTGGTGCAGGGAAAATCCATTCTGCTGGAAGAATATGCGCGTGAACTCATCGTGCAGGAAGAGATGCATGAAGATGAAGTGAACAAGATGTTGCGCAAACCTGGTGACATCGGCGTCTATACCCCATAGCATCAGCAACCGGGGTCATCATCAATAACAAGCTGGTGATCTGCTACGAGTTGCCGCCGGATTAATCTAATGTCGTCTGTTGAATAATCCTCGTGCTCTTCCAGATTACCCCACACCGGTTTCGGCCAGCATGCATCGTTTGTGCTGCGCCCGATCACGTGCAGGTGCAGTTGCGGTACGATATTGCCAATGGCACCAAAATTGATCTTGAAAATACTGTAGTGCTGTTTTATCCAGCGTGAGATCTGCGCACATTCATCCATGGCCTGCACACGCTGACCGGCCGGTAAATCAAGAAGATCAGTCGCATCGGTCTCGGGCACCAGTATGAACCAGGGTACCTTTGAATTTTTATTCAGTAACACATGGTAGAGCGATAATTTGCCAAGATAGTGACAATCAGCGAGTAATTGTTGGTTAATTTGAAATTGTGGCAAGGAAATATGAGCAGTGATTAATGCAACCCGACAGGCGCAGCATCCACCATGAGTTTCTTTAATAATAGTTCTCGCGCTTCCTTGTCAGTAACTGCCTGCATGGCTTTATTGAATGAAGTCACATTTTCACCGTGTGCTTTCAACAGTTTTTCCAGTTGCAGGTTTTCTGCAATCGTGGGCGAACCGTTATGTTTGTATTTCTGATCGATCTCCTGCAGCAACCCGAAATATTCGATCTTGCTTTTGCCCATCATCTGGTAAGCGTTCCAGGCCGCCTGCGCCTCTGCGGGTAATTTTATTGCAGTATCTGACATAGATTGAAATCAGGCGGCCTGTTCCATTTGGTCTGTATATTGTCCCAAACACGCCAGGCTGTTGCATTTTTCCCTGTGTAACAGTGCTGCCTGTGCCGACGCCAGGTTTTCACTTTTACCAGCCCAGGTCTTGAGGCAATCGTCCTGCAACGCGCGGCCATAGGAAAAACTCAAAGGCCAGGGCAGATGCGGATACGTCTTGTTCATGGCATTAAGATGCGCGGTAGCCAATAGTGAGCTTTGCCCGCCGGAGAGAAACACAATGCCGGGTAACGCGGCAGGCACAGTTCTCAACAGGCAACGGACGGTCTTTTCAGCAACTTCTTCGACACCGGCCTGGGTTTTACATTTTTTACCCGAGATCACCATGTTGGTCTTGAGGATCGTATGTTCTATCGTGACCCGCTGCCGGTAGAGTTCATTGAAAACAGTCTTCAGGGTGATCTCAGTCACCTCGTAACAACGATCGATGGTATTGTCTGCATCCATCAATACTTCCGGTTCTACCATGGGTACTATGCCTGCTTCCTGACAAAGTGCGGCATAGCGTGCCAGTGCATGGGCATTGGCCTCGATACAACCCGTGCCCGGTATATCATCGCCGATGGTAATCACGGCGCGCCATTTCGCAAATTTCGCACCGAGTTTCTTGTATTCAGCCAGCCTTCCGCGCAGACCATCAAGTCCCTCGGTGACCATTTCACCGGGATGACCGGCCAGATCCTTGGCGCCGGCATCGACCTTGATGCCCGGCATGATGCCCTGTTTGATCAGGGCTTCCGGAAATGGAATGCCATATGCGGTTTTCTGACGCATGGTTTCGTCAAACAGAATCATGCCGCTGATATATTCAGCACCACCCGGATTGGTGATCAGCAGATCACGGTAGGCCCGGCGGTTTTCCTCCGTTGATTCGATATTAATGCTGTCGAAGCGTTTTTTGATGGTTGGAAAGCTCTCATCAATTGCCAGTATGCCTTTGCCTTTGGCCACCATTGCCCGGGCGGTTTTTTCCAGTTCCTGTGCACTCATGGGTATGCCTCTGATATTGTTTTATGGTTTAGGGGAAAGATAATGCAGTACCGGAATATTATAAAGAATGTTCTATCGATTCACCCACTTTGATGATCTTCATATTATTGGTGCCGCCGCGCCGTCCCAGCAGATCACCCTTGGTGATTACGACATAATCTCCATTACTCACGACATTCCGGGCCAGCAACTCATCAATGATTTCCTTGTTGGCCATCAACGGATCAGTATGTGTGATATCAAATTTAATCGGGTAGACGCCGCGATACAGACTGATCCGCCGCCGGGTTGCGGAATGGCGGGTGAAGGCGAATATCGGTATCCCGGAACTGATGCGCGACATCCACAGACAGGTTGATCCAGTTTCCGTGAGTGCGGCAATCGCTTTGGCGCCAATATGATTGGCGGAATACATGGTCGCCATGGCGATGGCCTCGTCAATAGCTTCAAAGCGTTGATTAATACGATGATCTGAAATCTGGATAGCGCGCTGTTTCTCCGCCTCCGCGCAGATACGCGACATAGCGGCTACCGCTTTATCAGGATAATTACCGATACTGGTCTCGGCCGATAGCATCACTGCATCGGCGCCGTCCAGCACGGCATTGGCCACATCGAATACCTCGGCACGGGACGGCATCTGGTGGTCGATCATGGATTCCATCATCTGGGTTGCTGTAATGACAGCACGGTCCATATCACGCGTCATTTTTATGAGCCGTTTCTGTACCGGCGGCAGGGCCGCATCTCCGATCTCAACCCCGAGATCGCCGCGCGCAATCATAATGGCATCCGATGCTTCGATAATGGCCTCGATATTTTCCAGTGCCTCGGAGCGTTCTATTTTGGCGATGATGCGTGCTTTGCTGTTCAGGTCATCCAGCATCTTGCGTGCGAGCAGGATATCATCAGCGACACGTACGAATGAGATAGCTATAAAATCAGCGCCGATCTTTACCGCGTGTTCGAGATCGATCTTGTCCTTTTCGGTCAATGCGCTGGCAGACAGGCCGCCGCCCTTGAGATTGATCCCCTTGCTGTCTGACAGTTCGCCACCGGTGATGACTTCGCAATTAACTTCATGTCTACTGACTTCCTTCACATACAATACAATACGGCCATCATCTACCAGCAGTGTATCTCCGGCCCGGACATCGCGCGGGAGATCCTTGTAACTCACACCGACATGTTTTTCATTACCGGCATTGGCCGGTAATGCCGTATCAATAGTAAACGTTGCGCCTTCCCTGAGTTCCACCCGGCCGTTGTTAAAATGTTCCAACCGGATCTTGGGGCCCTGCAGATCGGCAATCACTCCTACCGCACGTTTGTGTTCTCTGGAGAGTTCGCGGATTTCCTTAACACGCTGCTCATGATGTGCATGGGTCTGGTGGGAGTAATTCAGCCGGAAGACATCTGTGCCTTCCTTGAAGAGTTTGTCCAGCATGCCCGGCTTGTCAGTGGCCGGGCCTGTTGTTGCGATTATTTTTGTTCTTCTCATTAAATTTTATGCTTAGGGAACCTCTGATTAAGTTGTTATTGTCATTTCGACCATAGGGAGAAATCTCGCAGTTATTTGTTATTGTTTGATATTTTTAACTACAGATTTCTCGCTTTGCTCGAAATGACACCTTAATCAGAGGTTCCTTAGACCTCATGTAGTCAAAATTAGTATTCGCGGGCGCGTTCCATGGCCGCCCAGGCGCGGGCGGCCTCTTCCAGGATCTGGACCGCCGGCAGTTTTTTGCCTTCAAGAAACTCCAGGAATGCGCCGCCGCCGGTGGAGATGTAGGAGATATGGGCCGCAATATCAAACTTCGCAATGGCGGAAAGCGTGTCGCCACCACCGGCAATGGAATAGGCGCTGCTTTTTGCAATTGCGTCCGCCAGGGTGCGTGTGCCATTACTGAACTGATTGAATTCAAATACGCCCAGTGGGCCGTTCCAGACGATGGTCCTGGCCCTGGCTATGAGCTCCGCAAACCGGGCAGAAGTCTCCGGTCCAACGTCCATGACCAGATCATCGTCTTCAACGGTGTTAATGTTTTTGATGGTAGCTTCGGCATTTTCATCAAATATTTTTGCGCAGACAACATCAGTGGGTAACGGGATTTCGCTGCCACGTTTTTTCATGAGCGCCATCAGTTTTTTCGCCTCACCAACCAGATCAGGTTCATGCAGGGAGTTACCGATGTTATGACCGGCAGCCTTGAGAAAGGTATTGGCAATACCGCCACCGACGATGAGTTGATCTACTTTTTCCGAAAGAGATTCGAGTATGGTCAGTTTGGTAGATATCTTGGAACCGCCGACAATCGCAAGCAGAGGTCTGGCCGGGTCTCTTAAAACGGCAGACAGGTTTTTTAATTCTGTGATCAGTAACGGACCGGCGCAGGCCACCGGCACATACTTGGCAACACCATAAGTGGATGCCTGGGCACGGTGCGCAGTGGCAAAGGCATCATTGACATAAACCTGGCACAGGGCGGCCATCTTGCGGGCAAGATCATCATCATTGGCTTTTTCGCCTTTTTCGAAACGAACATTTTCACACAGCACAATGTCATGATTGCCAAGATCGATTCCATCAACCCACTGCTTGATTAAAGGGACTTTCTTGCCGAGTAATCCGGACAGACATATTGCGACAGGCGCCAAAGAAAAATTCTCATCGTACACACCTTCCTTGGGACGGCCGAGATGAGACAGGATGATAATCCTGGCCCCTGCTTCCAGGATTTGTTTGAGTGTGGGCAGGGAAGCGCGTATACGTGTATCGTCTTCAACCCGGCCGTCCTTGATGGGGACGTTGTAATCCTCACGGATCAGCACGCGCTTTCCGCTCAGATCAAGATCAGTAATTCTTATCAGGTCAGACACGTATGTTTACTTGCAGATCATTTTGCGTTCATTAAAGCAATGGTGGTATCCAGCATGCGATTGGAGAACCCCCATTCATTATCATACCATGCGACTACCTTGACCAGTGTGCCATCAATCACCTTGGTGAGTGAAGCATCATAGGTGGATGAGGCTGGATCATGATTGAAGTCCACCGAAACCAGGGGTGCATCGTTGTAGGCGAGTATACCCTTGAGTTTACCGTTGGCAGCGTCAAGCATGAGCGCGTTAATTTCCTTAACACTGGTTTCCCGGGCAGCCTGAAAACTCAGATCGACTATAGATACATTGATGATCGGGACACGCACGGCATAACCGTCCAGCTTGCCATTCAGTTCCGGCAAGACCAGTCCTACCGCAGCTGCGGCACCGGTCTTGGTCGGGATCATCGACATGGTGGCTGAACGGGCACGACGCAGATCAGAATGATAGACATCAGTCAGGACCTGATCGTTGGTGTAGGCATGTATTGTGGTCATCACACCATGCAGCACGCCGATATGTTCGTGCAACACTTTGACCACTGGCGCCAGGCAATTTGTGGTACATGAGGCGTTGGAGATGACCGTATGTTCAGGTCTCAAAGTGTCATGATTTACCCCATACACAATTGTCGCATCGACATCTTCCCCGCCCGGTGCCGAGATAATGACTTTTTTTGCCCCACCCTTGAGATGGGCTGATGCACTGGCTTTGCTGGTAAACAATCCGGTTGATTCGTGCACGACATCCACCCCAAGATCACCCCAGGGCAGTTTCGACGGGTCGCGTTCAGAGAGGACCCTGATCTTCTTGCCATTCACGATCATGTAATCACCATCAACCGAGACGGTACCCGGAAATTTTCCATGGGCCGTATCATATTGGGTCAAATGGGCATTGGTTTTGGCGTCACCCAGATCGTTAATCGCGACGATCTCGATTTCATCCGTGCGGTTTGATTCAAACAGCGCTCGCAGAATATTGCGCCCGATGCGCCCATAACCATTGATGCCGATCTTTATTGCCATTCCTGATTCTCCACTCTCTCTAGATTACATATTTAATAATTTCAGGGTTATTTACCCTTTATAGAAATGATTTGACTATATCAGTCAGGTTAGCCTCGGTCAGGCCGAAGTGTTTGTATACATCTCCCGCCGGAGCGGATTCGCCGAAGGTATTAACCCCCAGTACCCTGCCATCCAGCCCGACATACTTGCTCCAGTAATCCGGTATGCCGGCCTCAACCGCAACCCGTTTGCGGCACGAAGGGGGCAATACCATATCACGCCAGGCGGCATCCTGTGCATCAAAGGTATCAGTGGAGGGCATTGATACCAGTCTGATGTGATGACCCTGTCCGTTTAATTGCTGGCAGACGTTCAGCGCCAGTTCCACTTCCGAGCCGGTGGCGATGATGATGACATCAGGTGTTTTACTGCCCTCTATAAGGATGTATGCACCACGCTGAATATTATTGATCTGTTCATCTGTGCGCAGAACATGTTTAAGGTTTTGCCTTGAGAACAATAATGATGTTGGCCCGGTTTTCTTTTCAATGGCTGCTTTCCATGCAACCGCCGTTTCAATCGCATCACACGGCCGCCACACCGACATATTCGGCATGAGCCGTAATGTTGCGGCCTGTTCCACCGCCTGATGCGTGGGGCCATCTTCACCAAGACCGATGGAATCGTGGGTAAAGACCAGGATATTACGCAACTTCATCAAGGCCGCCATGCGCAAGGCATTGCGGGCATACTCCGAGAACATCAGGAAAGTGCCGCCATAAGGAATGTAACCGCCATGTAACGCGATGCCATTATTAATGGCCGCCATCCCGAATTCACGCACACCATAATATAGGTAATTACCATAATTGCCGGATCCGTTAATGACCTTGGAACCTGACCAGTTGGTGAGATTGGAACCGGTCAAATCCGCCGAACCGCCAATCAGTTCAGGCAATACCGGGGCATAGGCTTCGATCGCATTCTGCGAAGCCTTGCGTGAGGCGATATTCTCGGACTTTTCGATACACTTACCGATAAATGCACTGGTGGTTGTTTCCCATACTGCCGGCAATTGCAAATTCATGCGCCGCTCAAACTCTGTAGCAAGTTCAGGATATTTCTGTTTATAAGCCTGGAATTTTGTATTCCATTGCTTCTCGATTCTCTTGCCACGTTTCCTGGCATTCCAGGCAGCATAATATTCATCCGGGATCACAAAGGGATCGTGTTGCCAACCGATCTGTTTACGCGCCAGGGCGATTTCGTCCTTGCCGAGAGGCGCACCATGACAGGAGGCCTTGCCTTGTTTATTCGGCGCACCCCAGCCGATGATAGTGTTACAGCAAATGAAACTCGGTTTGTCCGTAACCTTGCGCGCCTTGCGCAGGGCTTTTTTGATCTGTCCGGGATCATGACCGTCGACATCCCGGATCACGTGCCAATTGTATGCTTCGAAGCGTTTTGCGGTGTCATCCGTGAACCAGCCGCGCACATCACCATCAATGGAGACCTGGTTGCTGTCAAAGATACAAATCAATTTACCGAGTTTGAGTGTACCGGCCAAAGATGCGGCCTCGTGTGAGATCCCTTCCATGAGACAGCCATCGCCGACCGAGACATAGGTGTAGTGATTGACGATATCAAATTCATCACGATTGAATTCAGCGGTCAGATTTTTCTCGGCAATTGCCATCCCGACGGCATTGGCCAGTCCCTGACCCAGCGGCCCGGTGGTCGCCTCAATTCCGGGCGCATAACCATATTCAGGATGGCCGGGTGTTTTGGAGTGTAACTGACGGAAGCGTTTGATCTCATCAATGGACAGGTCATAACCGGTGAGATGCAGGATCGAATACAACAGCATCGAGCCATGGCCGTTGGACATAATAAACCTGTCCCGATCCGCCCAGTGGGGGTTGGCGGGATTGTGACGCAGAAAATCATTCCACAAGACCTCGGCAATATCCGCCATGCCCATCGGGGCGCCCGGATGACCGGAATTGGCTTTCTCTACTGCATCCATACTCAATGCACGAATGGCATTGGCAAGTTCACGCCTGGACAGCATTTATCTCTCCACAAGTTTACGATGATCGGATTATGGACAACGACGTACAAAGCAAGCCGTGCATTCTCGCTCAGTGGCCGCATCCGGGCAAGCCGGATCAAGCGCGGATTGACTATGATTTACGCCATTTGATCGAGCATCCCATACTGGCTATCTGCTCTTCAGGACCCTGTCCGGTCTCCGCCAACTGTTTCATGGCCTCGAACAAATCGCGGCGGGCATTGGGCGGTGCCGGCCCCATGCGGCCCGCATCCAGCCGGCCGCGATATTGAAGTTTCAGGTGCGCATTGTATCCGAAGAAATCCGGCGTGCAGACCGCGCTATAGGCCCTGGCGACCTCCTGGGTTTCATCAAAAAGATAAGGGAAGGGGTAACCGAATTTTTTTGCGATTTTCTTCATGTTATCCAGTGAATCTTCCGGATAATCATCCGGGTCATTGGACATAATGGCGACGCTCTTGATCCCATATTCCAGCAGTTCCCGGGTATCACGCACCAGCCGTTCCTGTATGGCCTGGACATAAGGGCAGTGATTACAGATGAACATCACAAGAGTGCCCTTTTCTCCCCTGCAATCAGCGAGACTCCAGTGCCTGCCATCGATGCCCACCAGATTAAATTCATGGGCGGGTCCGCCGTAGTCACAAATGGGAGTTTCTGTCAGGGCCATGGCGCCTCCTCGGGTTAATTCACGTAGCTGTATAGTTTGGCTGTATTTATTCCCTATACAAGTTAAAATATATCGCTTTTAATTTTCAATCACGGGGACCTCAATGCTCAGAAATCACTCGTTTACCTCTGAATCAGTATCCGAAGGCCATCCGGACAAGGTGTCAGACCAGATATCCGATGCTGTACTGGATGCCATTATAAAACAGGATCCCACCGCACGGGTCGCGGCAGAAACACTGGTATCGACTGGCCTGGTGGTATTGGCCGGCGAGATTACCACAGATGCTACTATCGATTATGCCAGGGTTGCACGTGAGACCATACGCCAGATCGGATATACCGATCCCACCATGCGCTTTGATGCGGATGGTTGCTCGGTGCATGTCTGCTACGGCCGGCAGTCACCCAACATCGCACAAGGTGTAGATCAGGCACATGATGATCCGCTGAACCAGGGCGCCGGTGATCAGGGACTGATGTTCGGATTTGCCTGTGATGAAACGGATACCCTGATGCCCGCACCGATTGATTATGCCCACCGGCTGATGCGGCAGCAGTCTGAAGTGCGTAAATCCGGCAAGCTTGCCTGGTTGCGGCCGGATGCAAAAAGTCAGGTGACGGTACGCTACGTTGATGGCAAACCTGTCTCTTTCGATGCCATCGTTATCTCTACCCAGCACGATCCATCCATGAACGAGAAGCAGGAGAAGCTCAAGGAAGCGGTAGTAGAGGAGATTATCAAACCGGTATTACCGGCCAACATGCTGAAGGACACCCGTTTCCTCGTGAACCCGACCGGACGTTTTGAGATTGGCGGCCCGCATGGTGACTGCGGTCTGACCGGACGCAAGATCATCGTCGATACCTATGGGGGCATGGCTAGACATGGCGGTGGTGCTTTTTCCGGCAAGGACCCGTCCAAGGTAGATCGATCTGCGACTTATGCTGCACGTTATGTCGCAAAAAATATTGTTGCGGCGGGACTGGCACGGCGTTGCGAGATCCAGCTTTCATATGCCATCGGTGTTGCCGAACCGACATCGATTGACATCGATACTTTTGGTACGGGTGTAGTTGAAGAAACCAGGCTGGTTGCTTCCATACGCAAGCATTTTGATCTCAGGCCCAAGGGGATTATCGCCATGCTGAATCTGTTGCGGCCTATTTACCAGGCAACCGCCGCTTATGGTCATTTCGGCCGTACCGATGTGGAATTGCCCTGGGAACAGACTGACAAGGCCGAGACACTGCGTACTGAACTGGGTGTTAGAGAAGCAGTTGCATGACTACGAATAATTTTCAGGAGTCATCTGAATGAGCAGTCAACCTGTAACGAATTTAAAGCCGGATTATAAAGTCGCAGATATCTCCCTGGCCGATTGGGGCCGCAAGGAGATAGCGATTGCCGAAAAAGAAATGCCGGGCCTGATGGCCCTGCGTGAAGAGTATCAGGGCCAGAAACCGCTCAAGGGTGCACGCATCGCCGGTTGTCTGCACATGACCATTCAAACGGCTGTCCTGATCGAGACATTAACCGCGCTGGGCGCAAAAGTGCGCTGGTCTTCCTGTAATATTTTCTCGACACAGGACCATGCTGCTGCAGCAATTGCCGCTGCCGGGGTGCCGGTATTCGCGTGGAAGGGCGAGACGGAAGAAGAATTCTGGTGGTGCATCGAACAATCCATATTCGGACCGGACAACTGGCGCCCGAACATGATCCTGGATGATGGCGGCGATCTCACTCTGCTCATGCACCAGAAATACCCGGATCTGTTAAAGGAGGTTAAAGGACTGTCCGAAGAAACTACCACCGGCGTCCATCGCCTTTATGAAATGATGAAGAAAGGCACGTTGCTGGTGCCCGCCATCAATGTGAATGACTCCGTCACCAAATCCAAGTTTGATAATCTTTATGGTTGCCGCGAATCACTGATTGACGGTATCAAGCGCGCCACTGATGTCATGATCGCCGGCAAGATTGTCGTGGTCTGCGGTTATGGTGATGTGGGCAAGGGTTGTGCGCAGGCGATGACGGGTATGGGCGCAACAGTCTGGGTCACCGAGATCGATCCGATCTGTGCCTTGCAGGCAGCGATGGAAGGTTATCGGGTGGTCAGGGTCGATGATGTCGCCGCTCAGGCGGATATTTTTGTTACAGCCACAGGCAATGTTAATGTGATCACCCACGATCATATGCTGGCGATGAAGGATGAGGCCATCGTCTGTAACATCGGACATTTCGACAATGAGATCGATGTCGCCGGCCTCAGGAAATACAAATGGGAAAACATCAAGCCGCAGGTTGATCATGTGATCTTCCCCGGCGGCAAGCGTATCATCCTGCTGGCGGAAGGACGGTTGGTTAACCTGGGATGTGCAACCGGTCATCCGAGTTTTGTCATGTCCGCATCCTTTACCAATCAGGTGCTGGCGCAGATCGAACTCTGGAATAATCATAAAGATTACAAAAACGAGGTTTATACCTTGCCCAAACATCTTGATGAACGGGTGGCCACCCTGCATCTGAAGAAGATCGGCGTTAATCTTACAACATTAACAAAAGAGCAGGCGGAATATATTGGCGTGTCCGTGGAAGGACCTTATAAGCCGGAATACTATCGTTATTAAATACGAGGCTCGGGGCTCGTGAAGAGTGAGTTAGGGAACCTCTGATTAAGGTGTCATTTCGAGCAAAGCGGGAAATCCGTGGTTAAAAATGTCAACCAAAAACAAATAACCGCGAGATTTCTCGACCACTGTTCCCGACGTGGTTCTACCGCCTGCTTCCATGCAGGCGTCCCGACGGTCGAAATGACAATAACAACTTAATCAGAGGTTCCTTAG
>JBCKWI010000046.1:0-14291 GCA_038922795.1 Gammaproteobacteria bacterium | reverse complement strand
GAAATTGTCTGATGTTTAGTGGCGATTAATCTTAGATTATACAGCCGCTCAGGCTGTCATCTCTGTGATGAGATGCTGGATGCCCTGATGTCCATGGACATCGCCAGTCAATGTAGTGTGCAAATCTTTGATATCGACACTGATCCAGTGTTACAAAGACAATTTGCATTGAGAATCCCGGTACTGGCTGCGGAAAAGGGAAATAAAATTATTTGTGAACAGTCGCTTGATCGGCAGGCTGTTATCAAATACCTGACTGCATGGAGCGGCTAGTCAACTGGCACCCCCGTCTTTTCTTGCATCAGAACAATAGTTTATTGTTCATGGCTGCCAGGATAAGATAGAATCGCCCGCTATTTGATAACTCAGCAGGAACTTACATTTCACCGGATCCTGTAGACCGGTAAATATTCATCAATAATATATGCAACAAATAAGGAATTTCTCGATAATAGCCCACATCGATCATGGCAAATCAACGCTTGCCGACCGTTTTATCCAGATATGTGGCGCCCTCAGTGAAAGGGAGATGTCAGCACAGGTACTTGATTCCATGGATCTTGAGAAAGAGCGTGGAATCACCATCAAGGCACAAAGCGTTACACTCGATTATCATGCCCGCGACGGCAAAACCTACAAACTGAATTTTATTGATACTCCCGGCCATGTGGATTTCAGTTATGAAGTTTCACGCTCACTGGCTGCATGTGAAGGAGCATTGCTCGTAGTAGATGCGGCCCAGGGAGTGGAGGCACAAAGTGTAGCGAATTGTTTAACCGCCATTAATTTGAATCTTGAAGTACTGCCAGTACTTAACAAAATTGATTTGCCATCCGCGGATCCGGACAGAGTCATACATGCGATTGAAGAGATCATAGGTATTCCGGCCAAACACGCAACTCTGATTAGCGCAAAAAAAGGTATTGGTATTGAAGACTTGCTTGAACAGATCGTGGTCGAAATACCACCACCCAAAGGGAATCCGGATGCGCCATTGAAGGCATTAATCATAGACTCATGGTTTGATAATTATCTTGGCGTTGTGTCACTGGTGCGTGTTGTTGACGGTGTCCTGCCGGTGGGGAAAAAGATGCGGGTCATGTCGACACAAAGGGACTATCTGATAGATGAAGTCGGTATCTTTACCCCGAAGCGCCAGTCCAGAAATATGTTAGGCACAGGCGAGGTGGGCTATGTGGTAGCAAGCATCAAAAATATTGATGGTGCCCCGGTCGGGGACACACTGACCCTGGCAGATAATCCGGCTG
Organism: Gammaproteobacteria bacterium; assembly: GCA_038922795.1. Taxonomy (GTDB): domain Bacteria; phylum Pseudomonadota; class Gammaproteobacteria; order Eutrophobiales; family Eutrophobiaceae; genus 2-02-FULL-47-50. The sequence goes on along the minus strand of JBCKWI010000046.1, from coordinate 13,023 downwards.
ACAAACCACTGGCGGGTTTCAAGGCAATACAACCCAAGGTTTTCTCCGGTCTTTACCCGGTAGATTCGGCGGATTATGAGGCATTCCGGGAAGCGCTCTCCAAGCTCAGGTTGAATGATGCGGCCTTGTATTATGAACCCGAGACTTCCCAGGCACTGGGTTTCGGATTCCGTTGCGGATTTCTGGGCATGTTGCATATGGAGATCATCCAGGAACGTCTGGAACGGGAATATAACCTTAACCTCATCACAACAGCCCCGACGGTTATCTATGAAGTTGAAACAACCACGGGGGAAGTGATTAATATCGATAACCCTGCAAAACTGCCACCCGTAGAAAAGATCAAGGAAATTCGTGAGCCGATCATTTATGCTGATATCCTGGTACCGTCAGAATACCTGGGTAATGTGATTTCTCTTTGTATAGAGAAACGCGGCATTCAGAAAAAACTGCAATACCTGGGCAAACAAATCTCACTCGGGTTTGAGATACCCTTAAACGAAGTGGTGCTGGATTTTTTTGACCGTTTAAAATCAGCGAGCCGGGGCTATGCCTCGTTTGATTATCACCTGGTCTGTTTCAGACCTTCCAGGCTGGTCAAACTTGATATCATGATCAATGGTGAACGTGTCGATGCATTGTCCTGTATTGTTCATCAGGATCAGGCACAGAATCGTGGGCGTGAGTTAGTTGAAAAAATGAAGGATTTTATTCCCAGACAAATGTACGAAGTGGCATTACAGGCAGCAATAGGATCCAAAATCCTGTCACGGCAGACAGTGAAAGCCCTGCGCAAGAATGTGACGGCAAAATGTTATGGCGGTGATATCACACGCAAACGTAAATTACTTGAAAAGCAAAAGGCCGGGAAGAAACGCATGAAACAATTTGGATCGGTTGAACTGCCCCAGGAGGCATTTATGGCGATCCTGCATGTGGGTAAGGACTGATGAATATCGATTTTGCTGCCGTGCTGGTTTTTTTAACATTTCTCAGTGGCTTTGTCTGGCTGCTGGACAGCCTTGTTTTTTCTGCAAAAAGGAAAACTATTGCAATAAAGTCCGGTGAGATCCAGAACACATCGGAAACCCCGATGATGGTGGATTATGCAAAATCATTTTTTCCTATCTTTTTGTTTGTACTCATACTGCGTTCATTTATAGCAGAACCTTTCAGGATTCCTTCGGCCTCCATGATGCCCACCTTGTTGATCGGTGACTTTATCCTGGTAAATAAATATGATTATGGCATTCGTCTCCCGGTATTAAATACCCTCGTATTCAGAAATAAAACCCCTGCAAGAGGTGATATCATTGTATTCCGTTACCCGGAAAACCCGAGTATTCCCTACATAAAAAGGGTAGTGGGCTTGCCAGGCGATCATATTACCTATTACGATAAGACCTTGTTTATCAATGGTAAACCCGTCGAACAGGAGGTTCTGGGCAAGTATGTGGCCATGGGCTCAGGTAAAATGATGGATGGTGCATCGCTTAGGCTGGAGAATCTGGAAACAGTTTCTCATGAAATACTTGTCGGTCTGGAGAGATATTCCAGAGATGTTGAAGGCATCGTACCGGAAAATCAGTATTTTGTACTTGGCGATAACCGGGACAACAGCAAGGACAGTCGTTATTGGGGTTTTGTGCCGGACGATAACCTGATTGGCCGTGCATTCCTGATCTGGATGAACTGGGACACCCGTAATGGTGGAATAGCATGGGGCAGAATTGGTACGATATTGAAATGACAATAATTTGGGAGTGCAACTATGAATAAAATGCTGAATGAACAACGTGGCGTTACATTTCTGGGCTGGTGTACTATTCTGGCGATAATTGCATTTTTTGTCATGATCACACTCCGGTTATTTCCTTTATATAATGAAAAAATGATTGTAACGAGTGCGATGAATTCAGTCGCAGGCCGGCCTGAGTCAGCGCAACTGTCCAACACGGATGTCATAAAAAGCTTTCTCAGGACCGTACAGGTTGGTGGTTCACAACGTTTTAACGATAGCACGGTAAAACAATATGCAAAAGTTGAAAATTCTAAAACCAAAGATGGCGCAAGATTATTGACAGTTACGTTTGAGGTTAGGAATAAATTTTACGATGATATCGAGTTTGTTTTGAATTTTAATAAAAGCGTAGAGTTGAGAGGAAATCCATCTGGTGAATGAGCCGGTACATCAACTGGAAAATAATCTGGGGTATACATTTGATAATAAGGCATATTTAAACACGGCACTCACACATCGCAGTCTGGGCCAGGACAATAATGAACGGCTTGAATATCTCGGTGACGCCCTGCTGGGTTTTATTATCGCGGAGGCAATCTACAAGTTATACCCCAAGGCATCTGAAGGAGAATTAACCAGGCTGCGTGCGACCCTTGTAAAAGGAGAAACCCTGGCAAAACTGGCCAGGAAGTTGAACCTGGGTAATTACATAAGACTGGGAGGCAGCGAATTAAAAAGTGGGGGTTGGCGCCGGAGTTCAATTCTTGCCAATGCAACAGAGGCATTAATCGGATCAATTTATCTGGACGTCGGCATGGATATTTGCCGTGATACTGTCCTGAAATTATACGGGGACATTCTGGAAAAAAGCACACCAGAGACCCTGGCCAAAGATCCAAAAACAAGGTTGCAGGAATATCTTCAATCACTGCAGATGAATCTGCCTGAATATAGTGTAGTAATGGAACGGGGTGAAGCGCACGATAAAATATTTACTGTGCAATGCGATATACAGACCATGACAATTTCAGTCCAGGCAGAAGGCAAGAGCAAACGTAATGCCGAACAGGCCGCGGCCCAACTGGCACTGGATACTCTTAATATTTAATACCTGTCCCTGGTCATTAACATGCACACCTTGCTGGACCATTGTGGTTTTGTAACGATTGTCGGGCGTCCAAATACCGGCAAATCGACATTGCTGAATTGTATTATCGGCCAGAAATTAAGCATCACCTCACGCAAACCCCAGACTACGCGTACTCATCTGCGTGGCATCAAATCTGACAAAGACAGCCAAATCATCTTTATTGACACGCCCGGCCTGCAAAAAAAACCGGGTAATTTATTTAATCGATACATGAATCGCGAGGTATTCAATGCCTTGTCCAATATCGATCTGGCAGTGCATGTTATTGGGGCATTAAACTGGAATGACGATGACGAAAATGTTTATACATATATCTGTAAACTTGCATGTCCGGTAATATTGGCCATTAATAAAATCGACCGGATAAAAAACAAGCAGGATTTACTACCGTTTATAGATGAATTAAATGCAAGGGATTTTTACAAGGAGATAATTCCCATATCGGCAAAAACCGGCAAGAATATCAACCTGCTCGAGGATCGCATAAAAAAAATATTGCCTGCCGGTACCGCACTTTTCCCGGACGATCAGGTAACTGACAGAAATGAGCGGTATTTCGCAGCCGAATTTATACGTGAAAAACTGACACGCAGCCTCGGGGATGAATTGCCCTATAATATTTCCGTCACGATAGATAAATTTCAGGAAGAACAACGCATCATAAAAATCAGTGCTACCATATGGGTAACCAATGATGGGCAAAAAAAGATTGTGATAGGGAAAAATGGCGCTGTTCTCAAGAAAGCCGGCCAGTTATCCCGAAAAGATATGGAAAACATGTTTGGTAAAAAAGTATTTCTTGAAACCTGGGTAAAAATAAAAGACAAGTGGGCCAATAGTACACAGGCATTAAAACAGTTCGGATATGACTCCCATTAAGTATTCCCGGCATGAAGGTAGAACTTAATCCTGCTTTTATATTACATCGCCGCCCTTATCGTGAAACCAGTCTGTTGCTGGATGTATTTTCCCGTAATTACGGCAGGGTCGGATTGCTTGCCAAAGGTGTCCGGAAAAATAAAAGCGGCAAATCAGAAATTCTTCAGCCATACCAACCGTTACAACTGGCATGGTCGGGGAAAGGAGAATTAATGACGCTGATCATGGCAGAGGCCGATAAGCCTGCTTATATATTAAAAGACAAAAAATTAATTACGGGCTTTTATCTTAATGAACTTATCATAAGAATGTTGCATCAGCATGAAGCACACCCGGATATGTTCATGATATATGACAAGACCCTGAATTTACTAGCCACGGGAACTTCAGATGAGCAGGTGGTTATCAGGGTATTTGAAAAGCGGTTTCTTGATTCGATTGGCTATGGTCTTATACTTGACCATGATGTAAGTGGTGAAAAAATAAAACCGGACTGTAATTATTACTACCAGGCTGACCGTGGCCCGGTTATGGATATTCCGGGTAAATCTGATTATATTAAAATATCAGGCAGTACACTGCTGGCTATCAATAAGGAAAAATTTGATTCAGCGCAGATATTACACGAGGCAAAATTACTGATGCGGTTTGTCCTGAAAAATCATCTTGGCGGCAAACCACTGGCAAGCAGAAAATTATATAAGTTATACCTCGAAAATTTAAAATAAATAACATTTGATAAACTTTCTGAACCACTCATGACAAATCGCGCACTATTGCTTGGCGTCAATATAGATCATGTTGCAACACTCCGCCAGGCAAGATTGACCCATTATCCCGATCCGGTTAAAGCAGCACTTGTTGCTGAGAATGCAGGCGCAGATTCAATCACCCTGCATTTACGGGAAGACAGAAGACATATTCAGGAAAAAGATGTTCAAATGCTCAAAGAAATAATGACTACACCCATGAATCTAGAAATGGCCATCACTGATAAAATGATATCTTTTGCGGAAAGAATCCAACCAGAATTCTGTTGTCTGGTACCGGAAAAACGTGAAGAACTGACAACCGAAGGTGGGCTTGATATCGAGAGGAAATTGCGCCCTGCCAAAGACGCATGTAAAAGATTACATGAAGCTGGTATCAGGGTTTCACTGTTCATTGATGCTGATAATGCCCAGATCAATGCGGCAGCAGAATCCGGGGCCAGGGTTATAGAAATACATACAGGTCATTATGCCGATGCCACAAATACCGTTAACAAAAGCGTTGAACTGGAGAAAATAGTCAAGGCCGTTGAATTTGCAAAATCACTGGGTTTGCAGGTCAATGCGGGACACGGTCTTAATTACGATAATGTACAATCCATAGCGGCCATAAACGATATTATTGAATTGAATATTGGTCATAGCATTATTTCCCAGTCCTTGTTTACCGGCATGTATGAAGCAGTACAAAAAATGAAACGCTTGATGCAGGAGGCGAGATCATGATCCATGGCATAGGAATAGATATGGTAGCGGTATCCCGCATGCGGGATAATATAAACCAATATGGCGACCGTTTCGCCAGTAAAATCCTGAGCGATCATGAACTAAAAGAATACGAATCTGTCTCCAGTCCTGCTCATTATCTGGCTAAACGTTTTGCTGCAAAGGAAGCCCTGACAAAGGCCCTGGGCACGGGATTCAGGAACGGCATATCCCTTAAAAATATCAGTATCCATCATGAAACTTCAGGTCAACCCAGAATTATTTGTGATGGTAAAGCAGAGGAAATGATGTCTTCTATAGGTATAGGTTCCTGCCATCTCAGCCTGTCAGATGAAAAAGACTATGCGTACGCATGTGTGGTTCTGGAAAAAACACAGGCTGCCGGGCATTAATTTATTATTTCTCATAACCATTCCCTTATTTACACGCTGTGAATCTTATGTCTGAACTCCGGAAACAAATATTACGACGCCGTACCTTTGCCATCATTTCGCACCCTGATGCCGGGAAAACAACTGTCACTGAACAACTGCTGCTGTTTGGTGGCGCCATTCAACTTGCAGGGACAGTCAAAGCCAGAAAATCCTCCAGATATGCGACCTCTGACTGGATGCAAATGGAGAAAGAACGCGGTATTTCCATTACCAGCTCCGTAATGCAATTTGAATATGACAATAAGATTATAAATTTACTGGACACACCGGGACATGCAGATTTTTCCGAGGACACCTATCGTACCCTGACAGCTGTTGATTCTGCATTGATGGTCATTGATGTGGCCAAAGGCGTGGAAGACAGAACGCGAAAATTAATGGAGATATGCAGGTTACGTAATACACCCATCATTACATTTATCAACAAGCTGGACCGGGAAGGCAAGGAGCCAATAGAACTGCTTGATGAAATCGAGAAGGACCTGAAGATTCAGTGTGTTCCTCTGACCTGGCCGGTGGGTATGGGTGGCCGCTTGAAAGGGATTTATCATTTTGAAGATCAATATATGAGGATCTATGACAAAAAATCGGATACCCGTCACCAGCAAAAAATTGTTAATTTTCCTGAAGCTGAACTGGCTGAAGATTTAAAGGAGTTGAGAGATCACCTTATGGATGAGATAGAACTGGTACAGGGTGCCGGTGTTGAATTCAATCAGGACGATTTTCTGCAAGGGTTACAAACACCCGTATTTTTCGGTTCGGCCCTGCACAACTTTGGCATAGAGGAATTCCTGCGTTGCCTGACTACCCATGCACCCGCGCCCGGGGCCAGGGAATCTGTTGAAAGACGGGTGCAGCCAGATGAACCTAAATTTTCGGGGTTTGTATTTAAAATCCAGGCCAATATGGATCCCGCACACAGGGACCGGGTTGCATTTGTCCGGGTATGCTCAGGTAAATATGAAAAAGGTATGAAGATGTATCACGTACGGTTAGAACGTGAGATGCAGGCTGCCAATGCCCTGACCTTTATGGCCGGTCAACGTGAGCATGCGGAGGAGGCCTGGGCTGGGGATATTATCGGGTTGCATAATCATGGGACGATTCAGGTAGGTGATACATTCACACAAGGGGAGACCCTGACTTATACGGGGATACCATACTTCGCTCCTGAATTATTCCGCAGGGTACGTTTACAAGACCCACTTAAAACCAAGGCCCTGTTAAAAGGCCTGTTACAGCTCGGTGAAGAGGGCGCCACTCAGGTATTCAGACCGTTGAACAGTAATGACCTGATCCTGGGTGCGGTCGGTATATTGCAGTTTGACGTGGTCGCGTGGCGGCTGCAGGAAGAATACAGTGTGAAATGCATTTATGAGAATGTCCCTGTTAACACCGCACGCTGGATCCAATGCGATGATCAGAAACGTCTGGATGAATTCAGACAAAAAGCAATCAATAACCTTGCTATTGATGGTGGCAACAGGCTGACCTATCTGGCGCCTTCTCTAGTCAACCTTAATCTGACTATGGAACGCTGGTCTGATATTAAATTCAATGAAACATGTGAACATGCTGCCTGAACAGGACAAAAATCAAGAGATGCTCAGTTTTCCTTGACGGTATCTTCCACCGGGTTCGCCTGTGGGCGCTGATTAATCGCGGTAATATCCTCATCACGTTTCTGGTCCTGGACTCCCTGGATCGAACCAGTATTATTTTCGTTAAAGTGCGATCCGGCTGCAGCGGAATTCTGGCCCTCATTTACATTCACTGCATGATCCTGCTGTTTGATTACCGGAGTTGTTGCTGGTATTACCGCATTTTCCGGTTGGCTCTGGTTTCCAGCTTGTACAGTCTGGCCGTCAGTATTCGTCGGTTTCGGATTATTTCCGGTTCTGGATACATCATCCTTGTGACGTCTTCTTCCACCCCGTCTGCCCCTTCTTTGTGACTGCCCTGAAGGTTGTGAACTTCCTTCATTTTCACTCTTGACGTCCTTGTGGGAAAAATTACGTTGGCGGTTACCTTGTTTTGGGTTCCGGTGTTGTTTGTTTCTATTATTATTTGATCTGGAATCCTGGTGACCGCGATGTTGATCATGGCGCTTGGATTCTGCCTGTGGACGTTGTTCATCCGGGTTCTGCTCTTTCTCGGGGACTCCGAATAAACTGCCAAACAACCGGGTAATCAGTCCTTTGGGTTTGCCTGGTTTTAATTCCTTGGCAACTGTCGCTACAACCGGAACAGGTTTGTCCGGAATGATCTGCTTGATGGCAGGTTCTTCACTGCGTTGCTTTTTCTGTTCCAGCATTCTTTCAAGAACCGTATCCTTGCTCTCCGGCTGAATATTGTAACTGGGCTGGGTAAACTCCTTGCTACCTGCCTCGGCAATACGGACCCTTTGAACAAGATATTGCGGTGTTTCCATGGAAGGTGTCGGCACCAGAATGATCTGGATGTCATGCCTGTGTTCTATCTCACTGATTGAGAGCCGTTTTTCATTTAACAGGAAAGTTGCGGCATCCACTGGTAATTGCGCAATCACCTTGGCTGTCATGTCTTTCATGGATTCTTCCTCAATGATGCGCAAAACAGCCAGTGCGAGGGATTCAATACCACGAATAGTCCCCTGGCCATCACAACGCGGGCAGGGGATGTTACTCGATTCACCCAGGGACGACCGTAGTCTCTGCCGCGACATTTCCAGCAACCCAAAACGTGAAATCTTACCGATTTGTACCCTGGCACGATCCACTTTCAGTTGATCTCTCAGACAATTTTCCACTTCACGTTGATTGCGATTATTCATCATATCGATGAAATCGATCACAATCAGCCCGCCCAGATCACGCAACCTTAATTGACGTGCAATTTCTTCTGCCGCTTCAAGATTGGTATTCAGAGCTGTTTCTTCGATATCTCCGCCGGATGTGGAGCGGGATGAATTGATATCAATAGTCAACAGGGCCTCGGTATGATCAAAAATCAGGGACCCCCCCGACGGCAGACGGACCTCACGGGAAAATGCTGATTCAATCTGGATTTCAATCTGGTACCGGGTAAATAAAGGATCCCTTTCTTCATACAATTTCAGTTTGGGCAGGTTTTGTGGCATGACTTGTTGCATGAAATCCATGGCCCGTTTGTAAACGTCCCGGTTATCTACCCAGATTTCAGCAATGTCCTTACGCAGGTAATCGCGTATGGCGCGGATAATGACTTCACTTTCCTGATAGATAAGGAACGGGGCAGGTTTGAGTTGTGAGGCATTAGTTATGGCCTCCCACAGACTTAACAGGTAATCCAGGTCCCACTGCATTTCTTCAGCGGATTTACCCACGCCCGCAGTCCGCAATATCAACCCCATGTCTTGCGGGATATTCAGATTACTCATGGCCTCCCTGGCCTCATTCCGGTCACTGCCTTCAATCTGGCGGGAAACACCACCTGCACGCGGATTGTTAGGCATGAGCACCAGATAACGGCCGGCAAGACTGACAAAAGTCGTGAGCGCAGCGCCTTTATTACCACGTTCTTCCTTTTCTACCTGGACAATAAACTCCTGATCTTGCTTGAGGACATCTTTAATATTGATACGGCCATGTTGGCCATCTTGCAGATTATCCTTGAACAGGGCATGGGCGATCTCCTTGAAAGGCAGGAAACCATGACGTTCGGCGCCATAATCGACAAAAGCAGCTTCCAGACTAGGTTCGATACGGACGATACGGCCCTTGTAGATATTCGATTTCTTTTGTTCCCGGTTGGTTGATTCGATATCGAGATCGTACAACCGCTGGCCATCCACCATGGCAACACGCAACTCTTCCGGCTGAGTTGCGTTAATCAGCATTCTTTTCATTGTATTGTTCCTTATCTGCGCTCATGACTACCGCATAATCCTGTCATCGGAAATCTGTATTTCCGGTGAAATATAAACCTTACTGGCAGGAGCGCTTCTTACTACTCGTTCACAGGGTAGAGTAGTGATTAAACCCATTTAGCCTGCTACATTTTGCCTGGCGTTGTGCCCGGCAGTTTGTCTTTGCCGCAGGTGATTGTTCATTGATGTCAGGTATATCCCGGGCATTCGGCTGGTATGGAGGGGTGGGTGGCCGACAAGCAAGTAAGAAAATTGACTTGTCTGATACCTTAGTGATCCCCACTTTTGTTTCCAACCCCACAGCAGCAGCGGAATGCGCTCTTTTCAGGTCATTATGGCCTTTGGATATGTTTCCGGGAATTTTCCCTGAAATCAGGATGATACTATAGCAATCTTGTTATACTCCGGCAATTAACAAACAGGAAAATATGGCACAGGAACAGATAAAAAAACCGGCTGTTGAGTATATTCTGGTGACCCCGGATCAGGCCGGCCGGAGAATTGATAATTATTTAACCGGCTATCTGAAGGACATACCCAAGACGCGCATCTATAAAATGCTGCGTAAAGGGGAGGTCAGGGTAAATAGTTCCAGGGTCAAGCCGGACTACCGGCTGATGGATCGGGATCGTGTCCGGGTGCCCCCAGTCTACCGGAACATCCCTGAAGCAAGACAGCAAACACCCTCTCCCGACATGCTCGGCATGGTCAACGACAGCATTATTTATGAAGACGACTTTATCCTGGCCATCAACAAAACTGCAGGACTGGCCGTTCATGCCGGCAGCGGGGAACACTTCGGTGTGATTGAACTATTGCGTTCTCTGAGGGCAGACCAACCTTTTCTGGAACTCGTACACAGACTGGATAAACCGACCTCAGGTTGCCTGCTATTGGCAAAGGATCACCGGGTTTTGCGTAATCTACATACCATGCTGCAGGAGAACCGGGTAAAAAAATCTTATCTGGCCTTACTGAAGGGTGACCTGACAGGCGATACAGAGGTGACATTGCCCCTCAGGAAAAATGAACTGCTATCCGGCGAACGGATGGTGCAGGTTCATGCCGAAGGCAAAGTCGCAAAGACCAGTTTTCATCCTGAGCAAGCATATAAAAGTGCCTGCCTTACACATATCAGGATCACAACAGGCCGGACACATCAGATCAGGGTACATGCGGCCAGTATCGGACATCCTGTTGCCGGTGACGATAAATATGGCGACCGGGACTTTAACCGGTCAATGAAGAACACCGGTTTGCAACGAATGTTTCTGCATGCAGAAAGTCTTACGCTGAAATTACCCTATTCCGGAGTGGTAAAGACCATCAGCGCCCCGTTGCCGGATGATCTGTTATCGTTACTCAAAAAACTCCAAGCGAATATTCATGTCAAAAAAAGAGATTAAACTGCTGGTATTTGACTGGGATGGCACACTGGCGGGTTCCGAATTGATGATTGTGGATGCCATGCAGGAAGCCATAAAACAACACAATTTATATGTGCGTACCAGAGAAGATATCCGTAATATTATCGGCCTCGGCCTGATGGAGGCCGCAGCTGTATTATTTCCGGATCTGTCGCAGACTGATCATAAATTGCTGGCTGATAGTTACCGGCAACATTATTTCGTTTCTGCAAAAGGTAAAACAACTTTATTCCCTGATGTGATCGAAACATTGAACAACCTGCAAGAAAAGGATTATAAAATGGCGATTGCTACAGGCAAGAGCCGTAAAGGACTGGACAACTCGCTGAGGGATACCGGAATTGAGGATTTTTTTCATTTCACCCGTTGTGCTGATGAAACATTTTCCAAACCCCATCCACGGATGTTGTTCGACATCATGGAACAACTTTTCATCAGCCCTGAAAATACCATTATGATCGGGGACAGTGAATATGATTTACAGATGGCAAGGAACGCCAAAGTTGCACCGGTTGCGGTCAGTTATGGCACTCAGACCAGGGAACGCTTGCTGGAACACGGCCCGGTTACCTGCCTGGAGAGATTAAGCGAACTACCTGGCTGGTCTGCAATAATTCCTGATTGAGGTATAATTCACCCTATGGAAAATACACACCCAGATAATGGAAAACAGGTACCAGATTTTGAGCAAAATCTGGTCAACCGTATTGCCTGGGAGGCAGTGGCCGAGCAACGCCGGGCACGCCGCTGGGGTATTTTCTTCAAATTCTTTTTTGCAGGCTACCTTATTCTTTTCCTCTTGTTATATCTGCCAGTAAGTTGGCATGGAGGCAAGATGGCGGGTGGAAAGCATACGGCCCTGGTCGATATTGAAGGTGTCATTGGCGCAGACAGTGGAGCCAATGCAGACTACATAGTCAGTGGTTTAAGGGCTGCGTTTGAAGATAAAAATACCGCCGGCGTCATTCTGCGTATTAACAGTCCGGGTGGCAGTCCGGTACAGGCAGGCTATGTTAATGATGAGATTAAACGGTTGCGGGAACTCTATCCCGATACCCCGCTCTATGCGGTGATCACCGATATCTGTGCCTCGGGGGGGTATTACATTGCTGCCGCGGCGGAAAAAATATATGCCAACAAGGCCAGTGTGGTGGGTTCGATAGGCGTGATAATGTCGGGCTTTGGTTTTGTCGATGCCATTCATAAGCTGGGGATAGAACGCCGGTTAATCACAGCGGGTGAAAGCAAGGGTTTCCTGGATCCCTTTTCACCCCAGAAATCTGAAGATGTAGAACATATCGATGGGGTAATAAACGATGTTTATCAACAGTTCATCGATGTGGTCAAGACAGGACGGGGTGATCGCCTCAAGGATGATGATAAAATCTTTTCCGGATTAATCTGGAGCGGCGAACAATCCATTGATCTGGGTCTGGTTGATGCCCTTGGCAGCGCCGGTTATGTTGCCAGGGAGGTCATCGGCGCGGAAGATATAGTTGATTACACCCTGCGCGATACCTATCTCGAAAGATTTGCCAGACAACTGGGCACGGCAGTGGCCAGTGCCTTAAGTTCAAAACTGGAACTGCGTTAAAGTAGGCGTGCTTGTATAAGTAGATTTTGAATTCAGTATTCGGAAATAAACTAAGAATACTTGTATATTAACTAGAACCTATCTCAAAATTAAACTTCCTCCCCCTTGAGGGGGAGGATTGAGGTGGGGGTGAAATCTCAGGAATGGTTGAGACTCAACCCCCATCCCAACCTTCCCCCTGCCAGGGGAAGGTGCATCTGGTTATTGTGTTCTCAAAGAGTACAGAAAACTAATTTTGAGATAGGTTCTAATCAAATGGGCCTGAACACCCAAGTCGACGCATGGCAGTAACTGCGTTAGCGGAGTTACCAGGCTCCATGCTTCGTGCGAGACTGGCGCACTCCAGTTCTTTTTCCAACGCGCGGCGTTGTTCTCCTATTTCACGAGCTGTCTCTGGTGCGTCTGTCCTAATG
>JBCKWI010000045.1:0-14488 GCA_038922795.1 Gammaproteobacteria bacterium | reverse complement strand
CCCTCGTTTTCCCGGTCTTCGTCATCCATGAGGATCACCATCTTGCCCTCACGGATGTCTTCTATCAATTCTTCTGTGGTATTCAGTGCCATGGAATATGACCAATGATTTTCCGCGGATTATAACCCGGAAGCCGTTACCAGCTAAGCGGGAGTTACCAGAGACTCAAGATATCTGGCGATAATATCGACCTCAATATTGACCCTGGTCCCTTTTGTGTAATTGCTGATAATAGTCTGCTCCAGGGTGTGGGGTATGATATTGACTGAAAATCCGGTTGTAGACTTTTCATTAACGGTGAGGCTGACGCCATCAATACAAATCGATCCCTTTTTGCTGACATACCGCAGCAGGTTCGGTGGGCAATCTATGTCTATTCTTTCGGATCGTGCATCCGGTTTACGATCTTTAATTGTACCAATCCCATCCACATGACCGGTGACCAGGTGGCCATGCAAACGGTCAGATAATTGCAAGGCCTTTTCAAGATTCACTTTCGATCCAACCTTGCACTCATTAAATGTGGTGCAGGCCAGTGTCTCCGCGGAAACATCCACATTGAATTCACTACCGGCAAGCGTAATCACAGTCAGGCACACACCGTTCACCGCAATGCTGTGGCCGGTTTGCACATCAGATAAATCGAGTCCGTCCGCATCTATAGAAATACGTTGATCACCTTTGCGATCTTCGATCGTGGTGACTGCGCCCACTGCTTCTATGATGCCACTAAACATGGTGTAATTTGTGAGTATTAATTTGTAAATTATCTATAGTAATGATAAGCAAGCTCTGAATAAATCACTCTTCGTTATGTGCCGTCATTCTGGCGAATGCCAGAATCCAGTTAAAACTATTAATTACTGGATGCTGGCCGCTACGGACTCCTGTCCTCTTGCGGCATTTCCTACTTCGTGTAGGTCGTTTTCACCAGCATGACGAAAAAAGTCTTTATAATAGTCTCCATCAGTATATTTTATTCACCAATTACCGGTTTTAAAGTAATTCTGAAATCCTGCCCAACCATTCTGATATCGGTAAATTCCAGTTTCATCCTGGCATCCATGGATTTGATGCCGGATAAATTTAATAATGCCTTCGCCTCATGGCCAAGCAATACCGGCGCCATATAGATAATCAATTCATCCACCAGCCCGGCCTGTAATAAACTTCCTGCCAGTGTCGGCCCACTCTCGACCAGGATTTCATTCGCTTCTTTCTCTTTCGCGAGATAACGCATCACGCCCAGCAGAAAATCTTTTTCACCGGAACCATCAATCCGGATCACCGGATGGCCGGCTTTTATCAAGGCCCGTTCCTTGTCCGGGCAACCATACACAGTAAACACCAATGTCTCCCCGGGCCGGCTGAATAATTTTGCCTCTCCCGGGATCTGCAAACGCCGATCCAGAATGATGCGCAGGGGTTGTCTGCCCAGAGTATCAATGTCCCGTACGGTCAGAGACGGATCATCGGCCAATACTGTACTGATGCCGGTCAGGATAGCTGACGATCGTGCCCGCAAGCGTTGCACATCTGCTCTTGCTGCTTCACCAGTGATCCACTGACTGTTGCCATCGGCCATGGCGGTGCGGCCATCCAGACTCATTGCCAGTTTACACCGGACATAAGGCCGTCCCTTACGCATGCGCATTTCAAACCCGGGGTTCAGTGCCTGCGCCTGTGTTTGCATCAAACCGGTCTCAGTGTTGATCCCGGCCTGGTTTAATGCATTGATACCTTTGCCCGATACCTTGGGATTTGGATCAGATGCTGCAATCACGATCCGCTTGATTCCGGCAGTGATAATAGCATCCGTGCATGGTGGTGTCTTGCCGGTATGTACGCAGGGCTCCAGTGTCACATAACAATCCGCGCCACGTGCTGTATCTCCGGCAATATTCAATGCATGCACCTCGGCATGCGGGCCACCTGTCTGTTGATGCCAGCCTTCGGCGATGATCTGGTTATCCTTGACGATAACGCAACCGACACGCGGATTGGGATGGGTAGTATAAAGACCGCGCCTTGCGAGTTGCAGGGCACGTGACATGTAAAGATGATCGGCCTCAGTCCACTTCAACTCTTGTCACCATCGGCTGGCAACAGATCCAGTTGACTCTCCTTGAGTTCCGGTGGCAGTTCATTTTCCAGCCGTTCGATCTCATCCAGGAACGCACGGACATCTTCAAAACTCCGGTAGACTGATGCAAAACGGACATAAGCCACCTGATCCAGACCGCGTAACTGTTCCATCACCCAGTCACCCAGCTTGCGTGATTTGACCTCACGATCACCCAGCGCGCGGAGTTTGTGCTTGATTTGTTCAACGGCAATATCGATACGTTCCATCTCCACCGGACGTTTTTCCAATGCGCGCAAAATTCCACCGCGCAGTTTTTCTTCCTTGAACGGTTCCCGTCTGCCATCGGATTTGATAATGCGGGGATAATTCAGTTCGGCAAGTTCATAGGTGGTGAAGCGTTCCTTGCACTTGGTGCACTCACGGCGACGCCGTATCTGATCGCCTTCGCCGACCAGCCGTGAATCAATCACACGTGTATCCAGATCAGAACAAAAAGGACAACGCATACATGTGCCTCTTAATCATCCAATGTTTAATAAAAAATATGAATGGGATTTTTAATGAAAATTTGTAAAAACTGATACCTTCCCCCTCCCAAGGGGAAGGTCAGGGCCTGCCCCGGCCTTGAGCCGGGGATGGGGTTCAATTCCATAATACATGAGAGATTCTTCACCCCCACCCACTTCTTCGCTTCGCAGTCCATGCTCTGCTTGAAGCCTGGGGCGCACTTCCTTGTGCGCCCGTTCGGTGGCGCGAAGCTGTGCTTCGCGTTTTCCACCTCACCCTCCCCCTTCAAGGGGGAGGGATTAATTTGTTGCAAGTAAGCCGCAAGTTATTTACCGTATACCGGGAAACGTTTGCACAGCTTGAGCGCTTCAGTCTTGATCCGTTTCTCGACTGTGCTTTTGCCCAGATTTTCAATGATGTCACAGATCCAATTAGCCACCTGCTGGCTTTCCTTTTCCTTGAAACCACGGGTAGTAATGGCCGGCGTGCCGATACGGATACCGCTGGTGACAAACGGTGATTGCGGATCATTGGGGACGGCATTCTTGTTCACTGTAATATTGGCGCGTCCCAGCGCTGCGTCCAGTTCCTTGCCAGTCAGTTTTCTGGAGATCAGATCCACCAGGAACAGATGGTTGTCAGTGCCACCGGAAACAATATTGACTCCCCGGGCCTTGAATACCTTGACCATGGCCTTGGCATTCTTGACCACCTGTTTCTGATAAGCCTTGAATTCCGGTGACATGGCTTCCTTGAAGGACACTGCCTTGGCAGCAATCACATGCATCAACGGACCACCCTGCATGCCAGGGAAAACAGTGAAGTTGATTTTCTTCTCGATGTCAGCATTGGCCTTGCCCATGATGAGGCCGGAACGCGGACCACGTAATGTCTTGTGTGTGGTAGTCGTGGTCACATCGGCGATTTTGATTGGGCTTGGATAAATACCCGCCGCAATCAGACCGGCGACATGCGCAATGTCAGACACCAGATAGGCGCCCACCTTGTCGGCAATATCACGGAAGCGTTGCCAATCCAGGATACGGGAATAAGCGGAGAAACCGGTCATGATCAATTTCGGATTATGTTTCAGGGCAAGACGTTCAGCTTCATCATAATCAATCTCGCCGGTATCAAGATTCAGGCCATACTGCACAGCATTGAAAATGCGGCCGGAGACGTTTACAGATGCGCCGTGAGTAAGATGTCCACCATGTGCGAGGCTCATGCCCATGATGGTATCGCCCGGTTTGATCAATGCCAGGTAAACAGCGCCGTTGGCCTGTGAACCCGAATGCGGTTGTACATTGGCCCAGTCCGCCTTGAAGAGTTTCTTGGCGCGATCAATCGCCAGTTGCTCGGCAATGTCGACATATTCACAGCCGCCATAATAACGTTTACCGGGATAACCTTCGGCATATTTGTTCGTAAGGACTGATCCCTGGGCTTCAAGCACACGTGGACTGGTGTTATTTTCGGAGGCAATCAATTCAATATGCTCTTCCTGGCGTTTCTTCTCACCCTCCATTGCTTTCCACAGGGCATTATCATACCCCTTAATTTTCATTGTCTTTTTGTACATAAATACTCTCTCTTTGGAATTATTTTCAAAATGCCGGGGGTTCCCCTGATGCTGAATCAGGACACAGCGGGAAACTGATCCTCTCGGGCGAACGGCAGGCTCAAATACCCGCACAGGTTATCAAATTCCGCCTGTGAATGCATTGCTGATCAGATTATCCGGAATTGACTGGCTTGCCGCGGGATACGCTGGCTGGCATCTCCTCGTTATGCCTGATAGATATTATAACTTGCTGTTTTATATCAATAAATGTGATATAACACAGGCCCGATGCCAAACGTACAAGATCAAATCAATTACCCCCCGGAACCTGTTCATGACTGACGCTGAAGATTTTTTAGCGCGGGCCAATGCCCTGCTGGATCGTCTTGAGAAACTGTTGCCGGGCGATACAGCATCCTTTGATGCCACGGTATCTATCGCATACCGGTGGCAAGCCCATGGTTTATCCAGATCCCTGATACCGGTGAAAAATACTTCCAGCATCAGCCTGCCAGATCTGCAATGCATCGACCGGCAAAAACAGGAGATAGTCCGCAATACCCGGCAATTCCTGCAAAATCTGCCTGCCAATCACGTGTTGTTATGGGGGCCACGGGGTACGGGTAAGTCCTCCTTGATCAAGGCCCTGTTAAACGAATACCGCGTAAAAGGCTTGCGACTGATTGAAGTTGAGAAACAACATCTGATCGACCTGCCGGTGATCGTTGAAAAACTGAACGGGCAAACCGGGCATTTCATTCTTTTCTGTGATGATCTTTCCTTCGAAGCGAATGATCCGAGTTACAAGGCCATGAAAGTTGTCATTGATGGTTCCATCAGCAGCACGCCGGAAAATATTCTGATCTATGCCACTTCCAACCGCCGTCATCTCATGCCCGAATATATGAGTGAAAATCAGCAAAGCCGGATGATAGAAGGTGAGCTTCATCTCAGCGAAACAATTGAAGAAAAGATATCGCTGTCGGAACGGTTCGGTTTATGGCTGGCCTTCCATCCATTCAATCAGGACCAATACCTGACTATCGTGGATTACTGGATGACAAAGTTGCGGGTGAAAAATCCGGATACGGATATAATGCACAAGGCTGCTTTGAAATGGGCACTGGAACATGGCTCACGCAGTGGCCGTTCTGCCTGGCAGTTCGCCCGTGACTGGACCGGCCGGCACCTTCTTGGAAAATAAATCAGGATCACACATAGTATTCAAAAAAGCAGATTCCTTTCCCCTTGCAGGGGGAAGGCAACGACTGCATGGAAACGTATACGGATATACTAATACTGCGAGTGCAGGACGCACAGGAGCAGTGCGCAGGAGGTAGAGCAAAGTCTGGAACATTTGCCGAGGATGGGGGTAGATTACTACATAACTCATATACTCTACCTCCACCCGCACCCTCCCCCTGCAAGGGGGAGGGATTGGTTTTTTTGCGTTATGCACTAATTGATAGTCATCAAATAAATGGAAAAACCTGAACACATAAAAGAAATTGAAACCGTGCTTGCGGAAGCAGACTTGCTCTATTCCGCTGCGGAAGTCGATGCCGCCATCGATCGCATGGCGGAAGAAATCACTGCCGTACTTGCGGATAAAAATCCGGTCATACTCTGCCTCATGGTCGGTGCGGTGATCCCGGTGGGCATACTGATGCCGCGGCTTAATTTTCCATTACAGATCGATTATGTGCATGCCACGCGTTATCAGGGAAAAACAGCCGGCGGCGAGATTACATGGTTGAAAAGTCCGGAGCTGGACATCAAGGACCGTTGCGTGCTGATTGTGGATGATATCCTCGATAAAGGAATTACCCTCGCTTCAATGATTGCGGAATGTAAAAAACTGAATGCCGCCGGGATCTATACTGCCGTGCTTATTGATAAAAAATTCGACAAAATACGTGTCTTCCCAAAAGCGGACTTCACCGGACTGACTATTCCCAATCGTTACGTCTTTGGTTATGGGATGGATTATAAAGATTATCTGCGCAATGCCCCCGGCATTTATGCGGTGAAAGGACTATAAAAGAGGAATGTTCAAATGAGTTCCATGTTGGCTATCATCGGTGGCTCCGGCCTTACCGCACTCAAGGGTTTGAAAATAACGCGGCAACAGATGCAACAAACGCCTTATGGGGAACTTTCCGGGCCACTCACTTTCGGCACATTAAATGAAAAAGAAGTTGTGTTTCTGCCCCGGCATGGTAATCCGCATATCATCCCGCCACACAAGATCAATTACCGCGCCAATATCTGGGCACTCAGGGAAAATGGTATCAATAACATCATCGCGGTCAATGCCGTCGGCGGGATCACACTGGAAATGTATCCGGGCAGACTGGTCATTCCCTCCCAGATCATTGATTACACCTGGGGACGTAAGCATACTTATTTTGAGGATGAAATTAATGAAGTGACACATATCGATTTTACCCATCCCTATAATGAATCTTTGCGGCAATGCCTGATACAGGCAAGTCAAGCGATCAAACTGAACTGTCATGACGGGGGAACCTATGGCGCAACCCAGGGACCACGCCTTGAAACTGCTGCCGAGATCAACCGGATGGAGCAGGAAGGCTGTGATCTGGTCGGTATGACCGGCATGCCGGAGGCCGCGCTGGCCCGCGAACTTGAACTCAATTACGCATCCATCTGCCTGGTTGCCAACTGGGCCGCCGGCAAATCCGATGACATCATCACCATGGACATCATCGAAAAAAACCTGCATGACGGAATCAACCGGGTATGCAAACTGCTGGAAGCGACTATTCCGCTGATATAGCCGGATGAGAATTTTTCAGTTAATTCCAGCCATTTAATTCGTTGATGTTAGGGACAGGCCCAAGAGTTTTATTGTGTGGTTGCTTGTTGATACAGAAATTCAGGGGCAAGGTCTGCGCCATTTGGCCAGACAACCGTGCCAAGTTCAGGATCAAGGCGAAATTGTTTAAACTGGTTCTTGTTTTTGAGTGGCTCGAATACCTCACCCCAGAGTTCGTTTTCCAGATCGATTTCGCTGGCCGTTCCGTCTGAGAACGAGACCTTGATTTTATATCCTCCTGCGTATTCCGCAGATGTTAATAACGGCGTCATAACATTACTCCAATGGCTCAATTTTCTTTAGCGGTTTTCGCTTTTCCGCCAACTGCCAATCTTCCAGCAATTCATCACGGTGTAACTCAAACTATTCTAAAACAAGCTTTTTAGCTCTTCCAGGAAATTCGCCGGACATTATCTCTCCGTTTTCTATATTAATTCGAATTTCATAGCCTGCATATTTGGCATGAAAATGAGGAGGCGCGTGATCGTTGTAATACATGGCGATAATGATGCCAAGGAATCGGCTTATCTCCGGCACAATTCATTTCCTATAATGACTAGCATATAACTGCTGATTGACAATGACTGCATTATGCAAGGTTGGCAAACTTAAATCAAAAGGGTTCGTTCTGTGGATTCAGGAAAACCGGATTAATAGATACGAGTCTATTGGTACCTTTGATTTAGGGCTTCCTGCAATGTCTCCCGCAGACTCTCCAAAAGTTGCTCGCGAGACGATTCCTGGCAGTTAACACCCGGGACTTCTTCAATCCAGCCGATCCACCAGCCCTTATCCTGCTTGATTATTGCGGTATATGCCTTATTCATAGTTGATATAGTTTAGCCTGTCCTTGATTTATTTCCAGTTACACATTCAGTATGTCTTGTCGTCAACCGGGCCGCCGGCAAATCCGATAACATCATCACGATGGGCGAAATCGAAAAAAACCTGAAACAAGGAATCAACAAAGTCTGCAAACTGCTGGAAGCAACGATACCGTTGATATAGTTTTTTTATCTGGCTGGTTAAATTTAAATCACTCTGAACTGACCCTGGTTTAACGGTGGAAGTATTTATAGATTCCTATTATTGGGCCTACAATTATTATAAGTACTATTCCGATCGCAATCCTAACTCCCATGGCAGCGCCACCATGAACCCCTTCCGGTACGGCCGCCCCTCCAAAACCGATCAAGAAAACTATGAATATCCAGAAAAATACATTTTTATACGGGTAAGGTGCTTTACCCCCTTTTTCAGGCGAGTTCATTTTAGGTGACTGATTTTCTTTAACCATGTGGATACATCTAACGTTTACATTAAAAGGGCGAAGCGCGTCATCGCGGATTTCTTTTTGAAAGTTTTGTTAGGTGAAACATTTCTGCAACCTAGCGAAATCATTTAACAGTACTTCAATTACTGGAAAAAAAGAGTTTGGCTCAAGCCATATACACCTTTCCATTCCTCTTTTCCCGAAGCTGTAGGGTATCTATAAAGAATACTTGAAGCTGGCGATTTGAGCTGTTGCTTAATCGCTTCGATTTCTGCTTCAGACATACCTAAATATTCGGTTTTAAAAGGCATATTAAAAGCACACTTCTCATCCGGAAACTCTTTAGAATACAGCTTAGCCAATTCATCAATATCATGATGATTTACTTTCGCTTCTGCATCTTTAGAAAAGATTGCGCCTTTTAAAAATAACTCGACGGCATGCACCGATAGCATTAGGACAACGGCAGCATTAGGCCAATTAGATTGTTCAGAATTACTTATCATTTGCCGAGTTAAAGCTCGCGCAGCATTACCATATGCTTCGGCATATGCGAAATATCTCTCAGGTATACTGAGATTTAACAAATCTGAATCAACTACCATTTTATAGTTCATAAATCATCTAACGGTCCGGTTGTGCGGCACCGGCCATAACAGCTGATTTTGCGAATACCGCTTAATCTCATACTTAAATGGCGTTTGTATAGCATGAAATTCAAGGATTTTTGATGTTGGATTCATTGCCGTCTTTCCCTAACTCCCTTCCCAATGCTGAATACAGAAAGATTAGCACATGACTATGTGATCCGCGAGGTTTTGGGTGTTAATTCCCCCTTATGACTTGCCGAAGAGGCAGACTGTTTTCAGGTCATCTGGCCCGGATGGCCAGATGAGCGGCTCCACGACAGGGATGTTGTGTAGGCGCGTGCCTGTAAAAACAGAATGGCTCTGAGGGAATCCCGGAGGGACAAGTCATCGGGGGTGCCCTTCTCTTTGGTGACTTTCTCTTGGGCATGCAAGAGAAAGTCACCCGCCATCAGGCGGAAAGGATGATAAAAGAATTGGGAAAACGAAAATAGATCCCTCGCTTCACTCGGGATGCCTACGGCAGATTTCTCGCTGCGCTCGAAATGACAACTTTTCAGACTGGATACCGGCCTTCGCCAGTATGACGATAATGATGATTACTTGAATTTTTCACACTTCTTCAAAAACTGTTTGGCACTCTCCGGTATCGGCACACGCACAATCGCCATACTGATAAGCAACTTGCTGCCTTCATTGACAAGATTAATGATCTTCTTCTGGATAGCGCCGTTTTCAGATTCATGTTCTCTCATATAGTTTGCGATGTATTCTTCCAGTGCCTCTCTGGCGGCAATATAGCGGGGCCATATATCGAAAATCACCGGATCAGTACGGATGGTTTCACAGGCATCTTTGGAGCTTTCGCCCAATTCGATAATTTTTGGATTGAGATCTGACAGCTCAGGATATTTCGATACTATGCCAGTGAGGGTTTCGGTGATTTTGTCGATCTCTGACTTGGCCTGGGCAATCTTGATGTAACGGCTTTCGTAGAATTGTTCCATGGGCATGGAAAATACCTTGAAGGGCTCTCCCCAGAGTTCGTCCAGCCCCTCGCCACCGCTGGAGAGCTTGATGTTCTTACCCAGTTCCAGCGCCTCCATCAAGCACTTGCCGCATTCCTTCAACAAAGGGTGACCGGGTTCGATTTTTACACCGGCCTCCTGCAAATCCACGATGGCAGTCAGAATATCAGCGCCGCGATTCAGCAATGCACCGGCCAGCATGGCCCCTTTCACGCGTTTCCTGGCCGGGTCTGTTTCATGTTCATGGATGCGCCGGATCTGTTCGAGCCGGTGACCGGGAGTGTTGATACCGGGCTCTGCATGGTGGAAGACCCGTTTGGTCAATTGATCGATCAGTTTTTTCTTGGAGGCAAAATCATCCGATTTTATCTCGTACCATCTCACCCAGTAACCGTCATAGTAGACGCAAGGCTTGCCATCAATTGTTCTTACTGTGCCATTGACTATTTCAGCATTCATGGGAATTATTAATAGTATTATTGTTCAGAACTGAGGCGGCTGACACGCATCAACATACCAAATACCGGATGATCAAAATAATGCAGTTCATTCAATTTCATCCTGCGGGTTTCATTGAGCTCGACAAAAGTGGCCTGGATCTGGTTGGCATCCTGAGCGCCAGCGTTCGCATTGATAAATGATTCAGACAATTCATTAATAAAATAAAACAGATCGACATCTGCATGCAGGAATTGCGAACTGCGTATGCGAATGACACCATCGAGTTTTACGAGTGCATTGTCTGAATCGTCCTGTTGTGCAATTCCATCAGCCTTGCGTATATGTACGTATTTCGACCTGGATTGTGTCAACTGGGGCTGCTGCCAGGCGAGATGCAGTATTGGCCTGTACTCGCTGGAAGACCGCAATTCACTATACACACCACCCAGTTTGTACATGCTGGCAGGTAACAACCTGTATGAAGTATCTCCGCCGCTTGCATCACTGGATAATTGTATGGTATTGCTCAAATCCGGCATATTCAAACCGATATGGGACACCTCACCTTCGGCATCATGGAACAGATGTTCGAAAATGATAATTTCCACCTGGTATGCCGCCTGGGCATTAACACTCAGGAATGACAGCGCGATTAAAAGCAGTATTTTTTTCATTAATAGGCCCTAGGCAGCGTTTTTTGTCGCTATCTCATTTAACAGGTTATCCAGCATTGTGAATCGGTCCATCACATCCGGCAAGTCCTTGCTGATCCTTATTTTATCCTGTCCATCAAGTTTGTAGGTTTGCGGCTGGGACTGGATTAAATTAACGATTTTGCCCGGATCAACATTGGTCTGGCTGCTGAAGTGCAAACGCCCGCCCCGTTGCCCCAGATCAATCTTGCGTATGCCGATCGGATTGGCCTTGAGCTTGAGTTCTGTAATACGGAACAGGTTTTTCAGATAATCCGGCAGCAAACCGAAGCGATCGATCATTTCTTCCTGCAAATCCTGCAATTCAGAAGTATCCCTGGCGCTGGCAATACGTTTATACATGATCAAGCGGATATGCACATCAGGCAGATAATCTTCCGGGATAAGCGCCGGAATATGCAAATTAATTTCAGCGCCATGATCCAGCGGCCGATCCAGTTCCGGTTGTTTACCTGCCTTCAGGGCATGCACGGCCCGTTCCAGCAGATCCATATACAGGCCAAATCCGATTTCATGGATCTGCCCGCTTTGTTCTTCACCGAGTATTTCTCCGGCGCCTCTGATTTCAAGATCATGTGTTGCCAATGTGAATCCGACACCGAGTTCTTCCAATGATTCGATGGCTTCCAGACGTTTGACTGCATCAGCCGTGATGGCCCTGCGTTCAGGCACTATCAGATAGGCATAGGCACGGTGATGGGAGCGTCCGACCCGCCCGCGTAACTGGTATAGTTGCGCCAGGCCGAATTTATCAGCGCGGTTGATAATGATGGTATTGGCACTGGGCACGTCAATACCGGTTTCGACAATTGTGGTACAGACCAGCACATTAAAGCGGCGATGATAGAAATCACGCATCACCTGTTCAAGTTCCTTTTCCGGCATCTGCCCGTGCGCAACACGGACGCGTGCTTCCGGCATCAATGATTCTATTTCCCTTGCGGTTATTTCAATGGTTTCGATCTTATTGTGCAAAAAATAAACCTGGCCGCCGCGTTTGATCTCGCGCAACAATGCCTCACGCATCAGTGAATTACTCCATTCGCGCACAAATGTCTTGACGGACAGTCTTCCGGCAGGCGGTGTGGCGATGATCGAAAGCTCGCGCAGATTGGACAAGGCCATATTTAAAGTACGCGGGATCGGGGTTGCCGTGAGTGTCAGTACATCAATCTCTGATCGCAGCGCCTTGAATTTTTCCTTCTGCCTGACACCGAAACGGTGTTCCTCATCAATGATCAATAGTCCCAGCCGCTGGAATTTTACATTGTCCTGGATCAGTTTATGCGTGCCGATGACAATATCTACTGTTCCATCAGCCAGTCCCTGCAACACCTTCTCCTGCTCCTTGCTGGTGCGGAACCTGGACAGTGATTCAATCTTGACCGGCCAGTCGGCAAAACGATCCTTGAAATTCTGATAATGCTGTTGTGCCAGCAGTGTTGTTGGTACCAGCAATGCGACCTGCCTGCCATTTTGCACGGCAATGAATGACGCCCGCATGGCCACCTCGGTCTTGCCAAATCCGGCGTCACCGCAGATCAATCGATCCATCGGTTTGGGTTGCTTCATATCTTCAATTACTGCCTTTATGGCATCTGCCTGACCGGGCGTCTCTTCAAACGGGAAAGATTGGATAAAGGCAAAATATTCATTTTCATCAACGGTAAAACTGTTGCCCGAACGGGCCAAACGGCGTGCATGCATATCCAGCAATTCTGCTGCGACATCATAGACCCTCTGTGCCGCCTTTTGTTTCGCCTTCTCCCACTGGCCGCTGCCGAGGCGATGCAAGGGAGCATGTTCAGGGTCAACGCCGGTATAACGGCTGATCAGATCCAATGATGCTACCGGGACGTAGAGTTTATCTGACTGGGCATATTCGATGCAGATGAATTCTGCCGGTATGTCGTGAATACTTAATGTCACCAGACCGTGATAACGTCCGACGCCGTGATCTTCATGGACTACCGGGGCGCCTATGGTCAACTCCGTTAAATTCCTGATGATCGCTTCGGAGTCCTGTTGCCTGCGTTTGCGCAACCGGCGTTGCTGGACCCGATCACCAAACAATTGTGACTCACTGATGATGACGATTTCAGGATCGCTGATTTGTGCTCCTTGCTCCAGTGCGGCCGTAACCAGCCCCAGTTTGTCCTTAGCAGATAAAAATGTGGGCCAGTCCGGAAACAAGGTGGGAACCAAATCATGCTGGCGGAACATCTCCAGCAGTGTTTCTCTCCTGCCTGACGATTCCGCCGCGATTAATACCCGTCCCTCGAACTCGCCAAGAAAACGTTTCAGCACACCCAGAGGTTCGGGCAATCTGGCATCAATTGGTAATTGTACCGGAATGCCTGTTGCGTAATTGATGGCATGGGCACGTTCTTCCTGTGCCATGCCGGTCACATGTATTCTGGTAAATGGTTTTATGCGGGTGAAAAGATCCTGCTGGCTTAAATATATTTCACCTGGAGGCAGTAATGGTCTTTCAATATCGTGTCTGCCCTGTTCATACCGGTCTTCAATGTCTTTCCAGAATCCCTCCATTGTTTCCCGGACATCTTCATCAAGGATAATCACCGCCTCATCGGCAATGTAATCAAACAGGGTATTGGTCTCCTGATAAAACAGAGGCAGAAAATATTCGATTCCGGCGGGGGCCAACCCTTGACTGACATCACGATAGACAGGACATTGACCGGGATTGCCTGCAAACCTTTCCCGCCAGCCGGCACGAAATTTTGCGATGCCTTCATCTGTCAGTGCGACTTCCTTTGCGGGAAGAATGTTAATGCTGTCAACCTTGTCAAGAGAACGTTGTGTTTCCGGATCAAAAATACGGATACTGTCAATTTCATCATCAAACAGATCGATCCTGAAAGGCATTCTGGCGCCCATGGGAAAAATATCGATCAATGATCCGCGTACGGCACTATCGCCATGTTCCATGACCTGGGCAACAAACGTATAACCCGCAGCGGTCAGGTCACGTTTGAAGACATTGATATCAAGCTGCTGACCTGTGGATAACAACAAACTGTGGCTGTTAAGATAATCTTTTGGTAACAACCGGTGCATCACCGTTGTTACCGGAACAACGAGCACACCTTTTTTGAATGAAGAAAGCCGGGCCAGGGTTGCCAGACGTCCGGAAATAATATCCTGATAGGGGGAAAACAGATCATAAGGCAGTGTTTCCCAGTCCGGGAAAGTCAGTATCCGGTCTTCCGGCTGATCACCTGTATAAAATTTTAATTCTTCCGTAAATCTTGCCACCTGCAGGGAATCTGTCGTGACCACGATAACCGGCACATCCCTTTCACCTGTCAGACTGCTGATGGCCAGGGCCTTGCTGCTGCCATACAAACGGCCCCAGTGACACTGCTCACCGGGTTTTGCCGGTATTTGAGGATGGAATGGACTAATACGTACTGAATCGGGCATTAA
>JBCKWI010000044.1:0-14914 GCA_038922795.1 Gammaproteobacteria bacterium | reverse complement strand
GGTTATAACCAGTAGCATAGCGGTCAGGCGTATTTCGACCGGCAGCAAATTCCGGATGGCCGAGATAGTCAGACTGGCGATAATAACCACCAATAAATTGACTATGCCTATGGCGGCAGCAATTTCAAAACTGTTGGCCACCATCAGTAATGGCATGATTCCCAACACCGGGATGATGACATCTGTCCTGGAATCCGGATCAAGCAGGTTTTTCATAAAATTTCTCCGGAGAATAATTTCAATCCAGCACCAATACTGATCATGCCAGTAATAATCTAATCATACCTTGGTGCAAATAAGCTGTCCCATTTGCTTCACTCCAGCCGCTGCATTTCAAAATTATACGCCTTTTCATAAAATTATGTGGCTGGCATACAAATTAACCAACCCTATATGGAAGGGAATAAATGTGAACAGACAATTATGATGCCCGACGTAAACGCAAATAACACAGGTATAACGGAAGCAGATATCTCTAAATTTTGGGCATGAATTCAGATCATCTTTTAAAAATAAAATTCCTATGCACCACAACAGAGCAAAAGTTTATTATCCAGCACTGTTTTGATTCCTGACAATAATCAAGAATAAATACTGGATATATTTTTTTGTAAAATAATTAATGATAAATCAGATAGATAGCCTGAATAAATTTTGATTGGCAAGAAGATTGCTTATGTCAATTAATCGGGACAATTACTTTCTTTTTTGTATAGGAACTTATTAATAATGAATGTCAGCAATCCAGCCTTCAACCTGTTTTC
Organism: Gammaproteobacteria bacterium; assembly: GCA_038922795.1. Taxonomy (GTDB): domain Bacteria; phylum Pseudomonadota; class Gammaproteobacteria; order Eutrophobiales; family Eutrophobiaceae; genus 2-02-FULL-47-50. Next base: position 14,150 of record JBCKWI010000044.1, on the reverse strand, counting down.
TTTTTCAGGGAAGTATCGAATCCTTCACATGACATGGTTCGCATTCTTCCTGAGCTTTGTCGTGTGGTTCAACCATGCCCCGTTATTGGTCTCTATCCGGGATACATTTGATCTCACTGATCAGCAAGTCAAAATCTTACTCATACTGAATGTTGCACTCACTATTCCTGCAAGGATCATCATTGGGATGCTGGTGGATCATTTTGGTCCACGTAAGGTTTATTCTTCCCTGCTTTTCCTATCAAGCTTTATCTGTTTCTGTTTTGCCATGGCTGACAACTTTCAGACACTGGCCCTTGCACGATTTATGTTAGGTTTTGTCGGGGCCGGATTTGTAATTGGCATACGCATGATCAGCGAATGGTTTCCAGCCAAGCAAGTGGGATTTGCAGGAGGCATTTATGGTGGTTGGGGGAATTTTGGATCCGCTGCCGCAGCGATAACATTACCTACTCTGGCATTACTTTATGGCGGAGATGATGGCTGGCGTTATGCAGTCGGAACAACGGGCGCCATGATTTTTATCTATTCATTTATATATTATTTTTCCGTTACTGACACACCGGAAGGTTCTACCTATTTCAAACCCAATAAAACAGGCGGACTGGAAGTTACCAGCAAGGGGGATTTCTTTTTCTATTTAATAATGAATATCCCGCTTTATGCTGCCCTGGGCGTATTAACCTGGAAATTGACAACATTGGGATTACTTGGTATCGGCATTGCACAGTTTATCTATGCTGCCCTGTTTGCTATCTACGGATTTCAGACACTTCAAATCTACAAGGTCAACGCAAAAATATTCAGTGAATCGGTACCGGAGATTCATCGCTACAAATTCAAACAGGTCGCTATTCTTAATCTGTCTTACCTGGTGACTTTCGGTTCTGAATTGGCGGTGGTTTCCATGTTGCCACTGTTCTTCAAGGACATATTTGATGTTACCCAGGTTCAGGCAGGTCTTATTGCTTCCAGCTTTGCCTTTATGTGTCTGGTTGCCCGTCCTCTTGGGGGACTGGTCAGTGACAAACTTGGTCGCAAGAATACATTATTAACCATGCTCATCGGCATGGTCATTGGCTTTTTCTTAATGAGTCAGATCAACAGTAACTGGTCGATCATCCTTGCCGTTATCGTCACCGTTCTGTGTGCCATGTTTGTTTTGGGTGGGGCAGGCGCTGTGTTTGCAATCGTCCCTCTCGTTAAACGCAGACTGACAGGTCAAATTGCCGGGATGATCGGGGCCTATGGCAACGTCGGTGGAGTCACATTTCTGACTGTCCTGTCTTTTGTCACCCCGACAACATTTTTTCTGGTAATCTCATGCACGACATTAATTGTACTTATTGCTGTGATATTCCTTGAAGAACCGCGAGGCAGTATGGTTGAAGTCCTTCCGGATGGCACAGTACAGCTGATTGAAGTCACCTAATGTGTTACTTCTCGAGAAGCGTGGTTCGTATCTCATAACATGTTTATTGTTATACTACGCTTCTCTCTTCATGAATAACGAGATACGAATTAATGCCAGCAAAACTTGAGGTTATTGTCGGTCAGTTTTCTGATCGTGGTGTAAAACCTGCCAACCAGGATTTCCACGGCTTCAAGGTCCCGGATGACAACTTGCTACAGACCAAAGGGATTGCTATTGCTATTGCCGATGGCATCAGTAGCAGTGAATATGGCAAGGAGGCCAGTAATGCCTGCGTGATCGGATTTCTGGAAGATTACTTCAGCACACCGGAAACCTGGTCAGTAAAAAAATCTGCCCAACAAATCCTCACTGCCCTTAACAGTTGGCTGTATCGTCAGGGTGAAAACAGGGATGAACCACATCGAGGTCGTGTCAGCACCCTGAGTGCACTGGTGCTGAAATCCACAACAGCTCATGTCATTCACATCGGAGACAGTCGCATTTACCGGTTACGTGATGGAAAATTGCAACAACTCACTAATGATCATAAAACCTGGGTTTCTAAAGACAGAAATTATTTAAGTCGTGCCATGGGGGCCGATACCCGCCTGCAAATTGATTATCGTAAACACACCATCGACAAAGGAGACATGTTTGTATTAACCACAGATGGAGTGCATGAATATCTCAATAATGATGAAATTACACATATCATTCTCAATAACCAGGATAATCTGAACAAAGCAGCAGAACTGGTAGTAAGAGGAGCATTGAATAAGCAGAGCCCGGATAATGTGACCTGCCAGATTTTGCGCGTGACTGATCTCCCCAGCCAGGACCCGAATGAAGTCTTCCAGCAATTAACAGAACTTCCCTTTCCGCCTGAACTTCGTGAAGGGATGATCCTTGATGGTTATCGCATCATCCGGGAGATTCATGCGAGTACCCGTTCCCAGCTTTATCTCACCAGTGATTCTGATACCGGACTCAAGGTCGTTTTAAAAACTCCTTCGGTAAACTATGAAGATGATCCGGCCTATATCGAACGTTTCACACTGGAAGAGTGGATCGGACGGCGGATTGAAAACCAGCATGTGGCCAAGATTTACGAGCCCACACGTCGACGGCGGTTCCTTTATTACATCACTGAATACCTGCAAGGTACGACACTCCGGCAATGGCTGCTGGATCATCCCGGACCGGAATTGGAAGAAGTACGTGCATTGGTGGAACAAATTGCAAATGGACTACAGGCCTTTCATCGGCTGGAAATGATTCATCAGGATCTGAAACCGGAAAATATTATTATTGATGAAGCCGGCACCGTAAAACTCATCGACTTTGGCTCCACCAAGGTAGCAGGCATCGCCGAGATCGCAACACCCGTTGAAAAAACTAACTTACTTGGTACAAAAAATTATACTGCGCCAGAATATGCCATGGATCATCCTGGCAGCAATCGTTCAGATATTTATTCTCTCGGTGTGATTACTTATGAAATGTTAACCGGTAAATTACCCTACGGGGAGATGCCGACAAACTGGAAAAATAAGAACATCGCTAAGGATCTCAAATATATTCCAGCGACAGATTACAATGATGAAGTCCCTGACTGGGTAGATGCCATGCTGAGAAAAGCCGTGACGCCTAACCCGGATAATCGTTATGACGAACTCTCGGAATTCCTCTACGATCTGCGCCACCCGAATACTTCACTCCTTTACAAAGACCATCGCCCTTTGCTAGAACGTAACCCGGTGCGCTTCTGGCGGGGTCTGTGCCTGACCCTGGTCTGTATCATCTTCTACCTGTTCTACCTCCTCTCCCGTTGAAACTTGACGGCACTGCGTTGGTGCATTGAATTATTTCCCGCCCCGTTTCAGGGCTGAAGTGATCCCTTTGGATTACGACAATCAATCAATACTCTAATATTTACAATCACTTATATACATTATTTTATTTGGCACGTAACCTGCAATTGCTAGAGAGGTCGTTAACTCACCCGATAAAAATGGCATAACATGAAAAAAGAGAAATTAATCCTGATCGGCAATGGTATGGCCGGTGTCCGTACTATCGAGGAACTGCTGAAACTTACACCGGAGAAATATGACATCACCGTGTTCGGTGCGGAACCTTACGGTAATTACAACCGCATATTACTCTCACCGGTACTTGCTGGTGAAAAAACGATCGATGAGATCATGATCAATACCGAGGGATGGTATACACAAAATAACATCACACTACTGAAAGGGAAGACGATCACGAAGATCGATCGCGTCAACAGGAGAGTGATGGCAGATGATGGTACTGGCCGTGAATACGATCGAATCATTTTGGCCACCGGATCCAATCCCTTTGTTATCCCGATTCCTGGCAAAGATCTTCCCGGCGTAATTACCTTCCGGGATATCCATGATGTCAACATCATGTTGGAAACTTCGGCAAAACACAAAAACGCCGTGGTAATCGGCGGTGGTTTGCTGGGTCTCGAGGCGGCCTATGGCTTAATGAAGCAAGGGATGAATGTAATCGTTGTGCATTTGCTCGACAGCCTCATGGAACGTCAGCTTGATAAACCGGCTGCCAGATTATTACAGTTATCACTGGAAGAACGTGGTTTGAAATTTTTTATGGAAGAACAGACTGTAGCCATACTTGGTGATACTCATGTTACCGGTGTGCGTTTCAAGGGTGGTATGAAAATCGGGACTGATCTGGTGGTGATGGCAGTAGGTATCCGGCCGAATGCCGAACTTGCCAGAAATTCCGGGATTTATTGTGAGCGTGGTGTCATCGTGAGCGATACCATGCAGACTTATGACCCGCGCATTTATGCCGTGGGTGAATGTGTACAGCATCGCGGCGCAACTTACGGGCTGGTCGCACCATTGTTCGAACAGGCCAAGGTATGCGCCAATCACCTCGCGGAATATGGCATCGCCCGTTATGAAGGATCGGTGACCTCAACAAAACTCAAGGTCACCGGCATCGATCTGTTCTCGGCGGGAAACTATCTTGGAGACAGTGACACCGAAGACCTGATCTATCAGGACTCATCACAGGACATCTATAAAAAACTGGTCATCAAAAACAATAAAATCGAAGGCGCCGTGTTGTATGGCGATACCATTGACGGTTCCTGGTATTTCCAGTTAATGCGCGACAGGACAGATATTTCAGATATACGCGAGAACCTGTTATTCGGGCAGGCACATATCGGTGATTCCGGCCATGGAAGTACCAGTCACATAGCCTCGTTGCCAGACAACGCAGAAATCTGCGGCTGTAACGGTGTGTGCAAGGGAACAATCGTCAAGGCCATCATCGAAAAAAATCTGTTCACACTGGACGATGTACGCGCACATACAAAGGCATCAAGCTCCTGTGGTTCATGTACGGGGCTGGTTGAAGACTTGCTGGCATCAACAGTAGGTACAGACTACACACAAACCAGCAAAAAACCATTATGTCCCTGCACGGAATTCACTCACGAAGAAATTCGTACCGGAATTGTTAAACACAATTTGAAAACCATGCAGCCCATCCGGCATTTTTTCGAATGGAAAACACCGGATGGTTGTCACCTCTGCCGCCCTGCCCTGAACTTTTATTTGATCTGCGCCTGGCCCGGTGAATATCAGGATGATACCCAGTCGCGTTTCATCAACGAACGCGCCCACGCCAACATCCAGAAGGACGGAACCTATTCCGTCATACCACGTATCTGGGGTGGAGTAACCAATCCTGCCGAATTACGTGCTATCGCTGATGTTGCGGAAAAATACAACATACCCACTGTCAAGATCACCGGTGGACAACGTATTGATTTACTGGGTGTGAAAAAAGAAGACCTGCCCAAAGTCTGGGGCGATCTCGGCAAGGCCGGTTTCGTCTCCGGCCATGCCTATGGCAAAGCCCTCAGAACAGTGAAAACCTGCGTAGGATCTGAATGGTGCCGCTTCGGTACACAGGATTCCACCAGTATGGGCATCGCTCTCGAGAAAATGACCTGGGGCGCATGGACTCCGCACAAATTCAAAATGGCTGTCTCCGGTTGCCCGCGCAATTGTGCCGAGGCCACGATCAAGGACTTCGGAGTCGTAGCGGTAGAATCAGGTTGGGAACTGCATGTCGGTGGCAATGGTGGTGTAAAAGTCAGGGCCACCGATCTGCTTTGCAAAGTGACCACAATGGAAGAAGTAAAGGAATACTGTGCCGCTTTCATGCAACTTTATCGCGAAGAAGCGCGTTATCTTGAACGTACTGCGCCCTGGATCGAACGAGTGGGACTTACCTACGTTAAAGAAAAGATTGTTAATAATGAAAAGACACGTAAGAAATATGCGCAACGTTTCCATGCATCACAGGAACATGCACAGGTAGACCCATGGGCCATGCATGCCAACGCAAAAGACCAGCGTGAGTTTATGCCTATCAATCAAATCAGTTCAGGTACTGCGCATACTGTGAGCAAGGTTTGAATATGAACTGGATAGAAGTGGGTCACATTGATGACATCCCCAGACTCGGTGCGCGAGTGGTAAAAACAGACAACGGCAATATCGCCGTGTTTCGTAATGCCGAGGATGAAATCTTTGCCCTGTTGGATCGCTGTCCGCACAAGGGCGGCCCTTTATCACAAGGTATCGTTTATGACCGGCGTGTCACCTGCCCGTTACACAACTGGGTCATTTCCCTGGAATCCGGTGAAGCAACCGGCCCTGACACCGGTTGTACAAATCATTTTCCGGTCCGTATTGAAAACAATATGATTTATGTATCGCTGGATAAATCGGGATCACAACCTGTTGATTACAAGAAAGTCGCTGAAGCCTAGTGAGATGCACGCCGAATGATAGATAAATCTAAAATTAAATCGTCATTCTGTACAGGGAATGTACAGAACCCGGTGCCATGGATGGCATCCCTGCAACTGGATACCGGCCAATCCCTGGCCGGTATGACGTTATTACTCAAATAGAATCACAAACAATAAATTAACAGTGCCAGTTCCTTCAGAAGAACAAACACAAAAATCCATCCGCACCACCTGCCCTTATTGTGGTGTTGGTTGTGGAATCATCGCAACAGTAAATAATAATAACGAGGTAGGCATCAAGGGCGATCCCGATCATCCGGCCAACTTCGGCCGTCTCTGTTCCAAGGGAGTGGCATTGGCCGAAACACTCGATCTGGATGATCGCCTGCTCTATCCCGTGATCAACGGCGAACAAACTACCTTGGATACAGCGTTAGATCACGTTGCTTCCAAAATTTCACAAAGCATCGAAGCCTATGGTCCTGAATCAGTCGCTTTCTATGTCTCCGGCCAGTTACTTACCGAAGATTACTACGTCGCCAATAAACTGATGAAAGGTTTTATCGGCACAGCCAATATCGACACCAATTCACGCCTGTGTATGTCCTCCGCGGTTGCCGGTTACAAACGTGCCTTTGGTGCGGATTTTGTCCCATGCAGCTATTCCGATCTGGAACAGGCGGATTTGATTGCGATTGTTGGCAGCAATACCGCGTGGTGTCACCCGGTGGCATATCAACGCATTGTCCAGGCCAAGGCAGATAATCCCGCATTGAAAATTGTAGTGATCGATCCCCGCAAAACTGTGACCTGTGATATCGCAGACCTGCACCTGCCAATCAAACCCGGTACTGATGTGGCCCTGTTCAATGGTCTATTGAATCATCTGCGCCGCGAAGATGCCCTTGACTGGAAATTTCTGGAAAATCATACAGAAGGATTCGCCGCTGCCATACAAACCGCCAAAGATGATGCACCATCCATCCCGCATGTGGCACGTGTTTGTGATTTGAATGAACTGGATGTGGCGGAATTCTATCGTCTGTTTTCTCGCACCAATAAAACGGTCACACTATTTTCACAGGGCGTCAATCAATCCAGCCAGGGTACGGACAAGGTCAATGCTATTATTAATTGTCATCTGGCTACCGGCCGTATCGGCAAACCCGGGATGGGGCCGTTCTCCATTACCGGTCAACCCAATGCCATGGGCGGACGTGAGGTTGGCGGGCTTGCCAATCAACTGGCAGCCCACATGGACATGGCCAATCCGGAACATATAGAACGTGTAAGTAAATTCTGGGGGTCGTTTACCATCGCCGACAAACCCGGATTCATGGCCGTGGAATTATTCGATGCAGTACATCGTGGTGAGATCAAGACATTATGGATCATGGCCACCAATCCGGTGGTCAGCCTGCCAGATGCTGACAAGGTACGTGATGCACTGGAAAAATGTGAGACTGTGATCGTTTCGGATTGCATCCGGCATACGGATACCAACCGATATGCAGATATCCTGTTGCCTGCGCTTGCCTGGGGAGAGAAAGATGGCACCGTTACCAACTCTGAACGTCGTATATCACGTCAACGAAAATTCCTGGATACGCCTGGTGAAGCCATGCCTGACTGGTGGATGGTGACGCAAGTGGCGCAACGCATGGGGTTCGAAAAAGCCTTTGCCTATAACACACCTGCAGACATCTTTCGTGAACATGCAGCCCTTTCCGGTTTTGAAAACAAGGGACAACGTGACTTTGATATTTCTGCACTGGCCGAGCTTGCTGAAGAACAATATGACCGGCTTGAACCTGTGCAATGGCCGATCAAGATTAACCAGCCTGCCGGGCAGCATACTTTATCTGATGGGATCTTTTTTCATGAAAATGGCAAGGCAAGATTCATAGCCGTCACATACCAGGCCCCGGTTAATCCGGTAGATATTGAATATCCATTCATTCTGAATACCGGCCGCGTTCGTGATCACTGGCATACCCTTACTCGTACCGGCAAGTCACCACGATTATCTCAACATACCAGCGAACCCTATGCAGAAATTCATCCGGTTGATGCCGCGCGTATGCAAATTACCGATCGCCAGCTTGTACAAGTCACCAGCCGCTGGGGTTCAGTGATCGTCAGAAGCAAGATAAATAAAGGACAACGCCAGGGCAGTCTATTCGTCCCTATCCACTGGAATGATCAATATGCATCACAGGCACGGGTCGACAGCATCGTCAATCCGATCACCGATCCGATCGGTGGTCAGCCGGAATCCAAACATACCCCGGTCAATATTTCGCCATTAAATATGGAGTGGGAAGGTTTTCTGATAACACGTGAGCCATTAACGACGCTACCGGGAACTTACTGGGTGAATTATCGTGGGGATAATTACTGGCATTATGAACTTGCCGGGAAAGATGTCCCAGAGGACTGGCAAGAATGGGCACGCTCACTCATGCAATACAATCATGAGTCGTCAGACTGGCTGGAATATACCGATGCCAGTATTGGCCGTTACCGTGCTGCCGACATCCGGGATGGCAAACTGGAAAGTTGCCTGTTCATTGCCAAAGACCAGTCACAACTGCCAGACAGAAACTGGTTACAGAGTCTTTTCAAGGAAAATACTCTGGAAAAAATCCATCGCGCCTGCCTGCTCGCCGGGAAATCAGCGGACAAATCCCAGATCACAGGCCCTATCGTCTGTTCCTGTTTTAGTGTCGGGGAAAATACCATTACCAGGACTATCCTGGAAAAAAGTATCTCAAATATCACTCAAATTGGTGAATATTTACAGGCTGGCACCAACTGTGGTTCCTGCATCCCGGAACTCAGGCAATTACTGGCAACAAAATCCGCCGCTTCTGACGCAGCCTGAAATCCTGAAAACTCATCAGCCTGAATCAGCGGCAACTCAATTTATAATTGAGTCAGAACAGATTTAATTTCTTCTATAATTACCACCATGAAACTCTATCTGGTTCAGCATGGTCAATCTGTTTCAAAAGAAATTGATCCTGACCGGCCCTTGAGTGCGCAAGGCGAGCACGATGTCAATCAGGTTGCGGATTTTCTGCAGCAGTCCGGTGTAGCTGTTGACCGGATTAAACACAGTGGCAAAACACGGGCACGGCAAACGGCGGAAATCCTGGCAAAGGCATTGCTAAATAATGGTGATATCGTAGCGATTGTAGGTATTGCGCCGAATGATCCGGTGGGTTCCCTCGCAGAAACGATTCCTGTATTGGAAACCAATACCATGATTGTTGGGCATCTGCCCTTCATGGCAAAATTGGTGTCTTACCTCATCACCGGAAAAGATGATTATCCCCTCCTGACTTACCAGCCGGGAAGTATCGTGTGTCTTGAACAGGATGAAAATCATGCCTGGCAAATCCAGTGGATGATCAGGCCGGATTGCCTGCTATAGCATCCTGATAAAGTTTATGACCTGGTAATGTCTTGCGTATGATTAGTGCAAATATTTAAATTTATCTCACGCTCTGTCTCTCTATGTGAAGGCAGATGTAATCGGCGCAGTAAATGCCGGATTACAAGGCATCCTCGTTCGTACCGGCAAATACCAGCCTGATGATGAACATAAACTCAAGGATACCGCCATCTGTGTAGCAGACATCAGCACTGTTGCTGATTATATTCTGGGAGAAACAGGCTGATATATTTTCGAATCAAGCTTTATTGCAGGTTGGTAATATACTGCGCGAGTTTGTCGATATCTTCATCTGACAGCCCCCTCATTACACTGGACATATTCCCGGCGTCATTGGTCCGGTTTTTGTCCTGAAAATCCTTGAGCTGTTTTACGATATATTCATAGTGCTGGCCGGCCACCCTGGGAATTTCATTCTGGCCGGTAAAACCGCCAAGGTGACACATGGTGCACAAGGCATCGACGGCGATCTTTCTGCCCTCTGCTACCTTGGCGCCTTCCACTTTGTAAGTGCTGGGCGCCTGTTTTTGTGATTCAAAGTACGCACCGATGGCCCACATGTCTTCCTTGGAAAGATTGGCCACCATCGGTGACATCTGTGGGTCCATGCGGCGCCCTTCCTTGAAGTCCTTGAGCTGAATATAAATGTAACGGGCCGTCTGTCCGGCCAGCTTTGGATATTGCGGATTCGTGGAATTACCATCCACACCATGGCAGGCCGCGCAGGCGGCGGCCTTTTCAAAACCGATATGCGAAGGGTGTTCCCCCACGACGGCGGGCCGCTCCGGTTTGGCAGAATTGGTTTCCGCCGTAGTTTCGGCAACGAGCTGAACCGGCAATATACACAGCGCAGTCAGGATAGTATGGATAAATCTGGTCATGTCTTTTTTTACCTTAACAAAATCCGGGTCAATAAAAAACCACGCCCAGTAAGACAACACTGGGCGTGGCATAATTCAAACTGCTTGTTTAATTACGGCAATGCAAAAACGAACACACTGTTGCCACGCTTGGCATCTACCTGGTTATTACCACCGGCTGCTACAGCGATGTACTGTTTGCCACCGGCTGTGTAGGAAACAGCAGGTGCGTTGACGCCGGCACCACACTGGAACTTCCAGAGTTCCTTGCCGTTTGCCGCATCAAAAGCCTTGAACCAGCCATTGCTTTCACCATTGAACACCAGATCGCCACCCGTAGCGAGTACACCACCGATTAAGGGTTGCGGGGTTTTAACGGACCAGCCAACCTTGCCGGTATCAAGATTGACACCAACCAGAAGACCATACTGCTCTTCACCCGGGATGACCTTGAAGGCGCCACCGAGCCAGAGCTTGCCGCCGGGATATTCTGCTGCCTCGACATGATAGGTCATCGGCTGGTGCAGGTTCGCGGCATAGGACATCCGCAGTTTCGGATTGACGGCCATCGGGCTCCACTCCACACCGCCATTGGCGCCCGGCAACATGCGCGCACCTTCAGGCGTGGGCAGTACCCACATGTTCTCCTGCGGCACCATGGCATCGGAGAACCGGATCAGACTCAGGTCATTACGGTTATGGATGTAAACATGACCGGTCTTGCCACCGTGAATCGCAACGGGAACCATCTTGCCATCTTTGTCCTTGGCCTCGGTCAGGATCACAGGACTCACAGCATCCAGGTCCCAGACATCATGGGCGATGTACTGGTAATGTGCCTTGTATTTACCTGTCTCCAGATCAATAGCGACTATGGAATTGGTATAGAGGTTATCGCCCGGACGTATATCACCATAGAGATCAGGTGAAGGGTTACCGGCCACGTAATAGACCGTCTTGGTCTTGCGATCCACGGCCGGCGTCATCCACACACCACCACCCAGGGTCTTGTAAAAATCCCCGCCCTTGGCAGCCAGATCGGCCTTTTCTTTCTTGATGTCACGCAGCATGTCGCGACCGGTGGCATCGTGAGTTGCCCACACACCTTCGTGGCCTTTTTCAGGAATGGAATAAGACGTCCACAATTCCTTGCCATCTTTGGCGTTGTAGGCCTTTACAAAGCCACGTACACCATACTCACCACCATTGGTACCGATGAGCACCTTACCATCTACGACGACCGGGGCCATGGTTTCGGAATAGCCGAGTTCCGGGTCAGCGATCTGGGTCTCCCAGAGCAGCTTCCCGGTCTTGGCATCCAATGCCACCAGCTTGGCATCCAGCGTGCCCATAAACAAGGTGCCGCCGGAAATTGCCACGCCGCGGTTGTTAGGGCCGCAGCAATACGTGGTGATAGGACCCATCTTGTGCTTGTAATGCCAGAACTCTTCACCAGTCACCGCATCAATCGCGTAGACATGATTGTATGAGGTGGTCAGAAACATCACACCGTCAACCACTATCGGTGAAGTTTCCATGGATTCCAACACGGCAGTCTGGAACACAAAGGCTGGTTTGAGATTAGCTACATTTTTGGTATTGATCTGATCCGCCGGATAATACCTGCTGTTGTTATAGGACATGTTGGAATGGATCCAGTTGCTGCTGTTTCCATCCGCCTTGTCCAGTGCATCCTGACTGACATTGATATCTTTTGGTACAGGTTTGGAGACTGTTGTAGCAGCGGCTTCAATTTCAGCACCAGCTATCACCGCGCCCGCAGCCCCCGACAAAATGACTGCCATTAATGCCAAATGCAATTTATAGGGTTTCATATGAAAACCTCCCTGATGAGATTTATTTATTGTAAGTGTATGTTGCACTGCAGCGGTAATCCTGCTACAAATTCTTCATCTTTGTTGGCCCCCGCTATGATTAATTCAACGATACTTACATATACAAATCAAGGTATATTTCCCTACCCACTTAAAAAAACGATAATATGCCTTATGTCTTTAAGAAACTTCACGAAGTTGATAGCCGTTGCCTTAATCCCGCTGGGCCTGATTGCCGGGGTAAATGCTGAAATTTCCGATAAAACACTGAATGCCCAGCTGCTTGATTATTCAAAACAAGGGGATGAAACCCGGGTAAAAACCCTGCTCGAAAATGGCGCCAACCCAAATTCGCGCAATCGCCTGGGACGTACTCCACTTTATATGTTCGCCACCACAGGAAATTTACCCTTGGTAAAAATGCTTGTGGAGAAAGGGGCAGCCATCAATCTCCCGGCACTGGATAAAACCACACCACTCATGGCGGCAACCTATGCAGGCAAACCGGAGGTAATGACTTACCTGCTAACACAAGGTGCGGATATGAACGCAATTGATCAAGTCAACAAAACTGTCATGGAATATGCTGCGGGTACAGGATGCTCGCAATGCGTATTGTTATTACTTGATCATGGTGTTGATATAAACGCTGCCTATCATCACAATCTGACTGCCCTCATGTGGGCTGCGGGAGAAGGGCAACTGGAAACCGTTAAACTCTTGCTTGAGCGTGGCGCTGATGCTGCCTTAAAGGATGACCGGGGCAAGGCAGCGCTCGATATTGCACGTGAAAGCGACAGGGACGATATTGTTAACCTTCTCCAGAAAAACAAATAATCTTCCTGCGGTATTTCCACATAGAGGCTATTGAACAATAAACAAGAATGAAGCTCGTTACATTTCTGCATAATCAAAAAACACTCACCGGTGCTGTTATTGATGATCAGGTTGTTCCCGCAGCCACTGCCAGCATGATTGATCTGCTCTCCGGTGGGGAAAAAAACCTGAATCAGCTATGGGAAAAAATTGATTCAGACAAATATAAAATAGCCCTTGCCGATGTGGACTTGCTCGCTCCCGTGCCCCGTCCTGGAAAGTATTTTGGCGTCAGTCTCAACTATAGCGATCATGTGGAAGAAACCGGACTGGAAAAACCTGAATATCCGACTTTCTTCAACAAACAATCGACCTGCGTAATCGGAACCGGTCAGGCGATACACCGGCCACGTGTTTCCGAAAAACTGGATTATGAAGGAGAACTGGGGATCGTGATCGGTAAACGCTGCCGGCATGTGACCAGAGAACAGGCACATGATGTCATCGCAGGTTATACCGTTTGCAATGATGTATCAGTACGTGACTGGCAGATGCGCTCACATACCTGGACGTTGGGAAAATCATTTGACACGCACGGACCGGTTGGCCCGTGGATCGTGACATCGGATGAGATTGGTGATCCGCATAATCTGAATATCAAGACCTGGGTGAATACGGAACAACGCCAGTCGCACAATACCAGCCAGATGATCTTTGATTGTTATTTTCTCGTGGAATATTTGTCCACGGTGATGACCCTGGAACCGGGCGATATTATCGCTACCGGTACCGGCGGCGGTGTCGGTGTAAAAATGAAACCTCGCGGCTATATGAGACCCGGCGATGTGGTACGTGTGGAAATTGAAAAGATCGGCGTGCTGGAAAATCCGGTGATCGAAGAACCGGCAGGTACGGCGTTTATAGAATGAATAAAATTGATACT
>JBCKWI010000043.1:0-15215 GCA_038922795.1 Gammaproteobacteria bacterium | reverse complement strand
GACTGACACATTAATATAACCATATAACACGAGACCTTGATTTTTATGAACAGACTTTCAAAAATACTTTTATTGCCCTTCATGTTGATTTCTCTAAATGTCAACGCTACTGATTTTTCAACCGAGGAAACTGTTCGGTTCGCGCTGGACTGCATGGCGGATAATGGGGGTCTGAGTGATGAGAGTTTCTATTACTGCACCTGCCGGCTTGACCACATAGCGACACATATATCCTTCTCTGATTACGAAGAAGGCGTAACCTTTGAAAGAAACAAGGCGATGCCAGGCGAAAAAGGCCAGTTTTTCCGAGACAGCGAACGCGGCAAACTGATGAATGATAAATTAAAAGAGGCAAGGAAAGCAGCTGACTCAGAATGCATTCTCGTTAAAAAAGTAACACGGTAATATTTAGTTCTCCCTGGGATAACCAATCGAGTTGTATCTTTGTATTATTATCACAATAAAACTGAGCCCCGGATGTCGATATAAGAATATATAAATTCCGGGGCTTTTTTCTCCTAAAAAATAACGGCTTAAAATCTGCTTTCTTTAATCTGCCAAATTTATTTTCTTTAATCGTGTACAGAAGGAATAAAGATACAAAGACAGAAATAATGCAATATATAATTCCTGAAGTTCGCTGTAACGCACATTATGCTCAAATAAATTGTAGCCAAAAAAATCTCTCAGCCTTTCCGGGACTTTCACCAGAATTGCCAGGGTCGCGGCAGGCAGGCAAACATAATCAGGCCAGAACCAGTATCGCCAATTATCTGAAGAATAGTTGATCCGTCTCAAAAACCGCCATATCGGCAACACGAGACCCCCCACTAAAATCCATAGTTCCACCAGCAGTCTGGGTTTCTGATCAAGCCAGCTTGAGATGTTATGAAGGTTGGTTTCATTCTGATCGTTGACCGCCTGTATCTTCTCCGGTGTTTCCCACTTGAACAACTGCTGTCCCCAGCTGAGTTCCTCTCCGCCAAAATATACACAGGCCGCCGTCACCAGCATGATCCAGACAATGAGCCTACGGTTTAAAACCAAATGCCTCAGCCAAAAACATCGAAAGCCTAATATGATTCCGGGTATTAGTATTATTACCGTGCCAAGTTCTACCAGGTTATTTTCGCGAGCAACCATATCACGGGCAAGCTCAAAGTCATACAGAGCTACTGACACGATGAATGCCAGGAACAACACGGGGAAGCCCAGCCATAACCAGGCAGATATTTCAGTATTCGCCAATTTGGTTTTCATATGAAGTCAATAATCCTGTGTGGATGAATTATCTGCTTATCAACACAGCAATGATAAATGGAACATAATGATCGATCAGCAGCAGGGTAAACAGGGCCATTAAATAAACGATTGAGTAGGAAAATGTTTTCATTGCCAGTCTGTCGCTGTGATCAAATTGCATCCTGATCGAATAAAAAAGAAACCCGCTGCCAAGCAGAACCGCACCGAATAAATAGACCAGCCCGCTCATATAGGTGAGGTAGGGCAACAGTGTGACTATGAAGAGCACGATAGTGTAGAGCAGGATGTGCAATCGGGTGAATTCTACACCGTGCGTGACCGGTAACATTGGAATATCCACACTGGCGTAATCGTTACGGCGGTAGATGGCCAATGCCCAGAAGTGTGGCGGCGTCCAGGCGAAGATGATCAGAAATAATAATAATGAATGGGGATCGATAGCACCCGTCACCGCTGTCCAGCCCAGCACCGGCGGGGCAGCACCGGCGGCACCGCCGATCACAATATTCTGTGGCGTGGCGCGTTTCAGGAACATGGAATAAATGAAACCGTAACCAATCAGCGAGAGTGCTGTTAACACCGCGGTCAGGACATTCACAAAATAGGTCAGAATCACCATGGCCAGCGCGCCCAGCAGAAAGGCAAATAATATGGCGCCCTGAATACTGATATTGCCTTTGGGCAATGGGCGGCGCATGGTGCGTGCCATGACCGAGTCTATCTTGTGGTCAACAACATGATTGATTGCGGCAGCGGAGGCGGCCGCCAGACCTATACCCAGCGTGCCAAAGATCAGCGCGGATAACGGCACCATACCGGGTGTAGATAAAAACATGCCCACGACAGCGGTAAATACAATCAACGAGACAATCTTGGGCTTACACAGGGCAATATAATCACGCCAGCGTGACAAACTCTCGATATTGGTCAATTGATTATTCAAAATATTCTCCGCTTTATCACGGGTATTACCGACTGATGTAACAGGGCCACCAGAGACAGCAATAATAACGCGGCAACGCCATTATGCGCTACTGCAAGCGGCAAGGGTAAACGCATCAGCACATTGGCGATACCCAGACCAAACTGGGTGATCAGAATCAATAAAATCACGATCCCGAGGCCGGCCATCTTTTTATTACTGTCGCTTATGGCACGTATAGCCACAGCGCTGACTATCAGCACAGTTAATACTGCTCCGATACGATGGGCCATATGGATGGCGGTACGGGCATTGCCGTGCAGAACCCCGCCCTCGTAATCTACCCCCAGTCCGCGCCAGAACACATAGCCTTCTTGAAAATCCATTGCTGGCCACCATACGCCCTGACATTTGGGAAAATCCGGGCAGACTAATGCAGCATAATTTGCACTGGTCCAGCCGCCCAGAGAAATCTGGATAATCACCATAATCAACCCGATTATTGCCCAGGGATAAAGGCGCCCGTTGTTCAGGTCGACCTTCTGCGGGTCTTTGCCGAGTTCCAATGTCAACCATAACAGCAAAGACAGTATAGTCATGCCACCCAGTAAATGCCCCATGACGATGACCGGCTTTAGTAATAATGTGACCGTCCACATACCCAACAAGGCCTGAAAAATCAGCAGCAATACCAGCAATGATGGTACAACCAGCGGCTGGCCGGGCTGTTTTCTCCGTTGCCATGAAAGGACTGCGAGCATAAAAACCAGCAAGCCGAGGATCCCGGCGGCATAACGATGGAACATTTCCTTCCATGCCTTGCCATGCTCAAGAGGGCGTTCGGGATAAAGATCCTGCACATGTGTCACTTCAAATGGCACGATCATTTTTCCATAACACCCGGGCCAGTCAGGACATCCGAGGCCGGCATCGGAAAGACGCACATAGGCGCCGAGCACAACCACAAAAAACGTCAGCAGCAAAGCTGTGCGGGATAATTTAATTATGACATTACGGGACATTGTCTAAACCTGGATATTATATTTACTCGATTTTTGAAATTCTCAGCAACTTTTTTAAATCTTTAATGATGCCTGAAGGGTCAGTTGTCTCCGGATAAACCATCATCAAAAACCCGAAGGGATCGATCAGGAATATTGCATGATCGTAAACCTCGCCATCGATTATAAAAGTGGACAAAAAACCATCATCAGTATCACTCGATGACAACAACAGTTGTCCGGCATAGTCTGCAAAAATTTTATCTGCTTTCCGTGACACATTTATATCTGCCATATAACTGGCGCGCTGCACCCTGTGCATTTCTTTGCCCATTGCCAGGCGAATCTGGCGCATGCGATAAAGGTTTTCCGTACAGCCATGATCACAGTCAGCATTCACTATCATAAACATGGCCCACTTGCCATGAAGTGATGTAATTTTTCCGGACAATGGATCCTTCAATGCAATATCCTCAAGCTGGCGCGGCGGATTGATCAGGATGCCATGCTGTGTGCCCGATTTGGCATCATGCTTGTAGTCTGTAAAAAAGACCAGATACCACGACACCAGTATGGGAAGAAAAAACAGCAGAAAAACGGCGATGATTATCGCCCTGCTTCGCCAGCGTCCGGCCGGTGCTTCAGTCATGTCCGCGGTCTGTCCTCTTGGTATTTACCACCAGATATATGATCAATAGTGTCAGGAACAGGGCAAACCACTGGAAGGCATAACCCAGGTGTCTCTCTTCTCCGGATCCCGGCATGATCCATTCCCGCGCAAAACCATGGCTGGATTCAGGCTCCAGCCTTGCAATAAAAGGCAATAGTTTATGACCGGTCAATTCTGAAATCTCTTCAATGTTAATTCGTTGTGCCCGGACTATCTCATCATTCATTTGTTCAAATGTCTTGTCGCCCAATAACAGTCCTGTGACCGGCACATCCGTGGCAATGGCAATTAACTCTATTTCACCCTCTGATGTGTCAATTACTGGCACAACGGAACGGTCAGTGCCTGCGGGTAACCAGCCCCTGTTCACCAGTAACCAGGTTTCTTCGCCTGCCAGCCTGAACGGGGTTAATACAAAATAACCGGGCTCCTGTCTGACAACCTGATTATCCAGCAATATGTGTGTCTGTTTTTCAAATTGGCCGGTCAGCCTGATATGCCGCCACATGATTTCAGATTTTGTTTCCCTGATGGCTCTGTTCAGGTTCAGATCGATCGAGTCTGCTGACCGATGACTGAGAAATTGCTCATGCAACTCCTGTTTTTGTTCTGCACGATCCAATTGCCAGAATCCCAGCGAAACAAGAGTCGGCAACACCAGAAAGGTGATGACGCTGGGCCAGAGACCTGGGGCAAATAGCCAGCGACCTATCTGCATTTTAACCGGTGTCCACTACTGGCAAGGTTTTCGTGTCAGCAGGTGCTTTCATATGTATACTCTGATTATGTTTCCGTGTGGAGATTCCCGTGGTATCCGGCGCCGTTTTATTTAAGGCATTAATTATATTGCTGCTGGTGGTCATACTGGTGGCACTGTCTTCAGGCATGTTTTTCCTTGTTAAAGACAAGGGGGAATCTGACCGTGCGGTCAAATCTCTTACCGTCAGAATCGTATTATCAATTGCTTTGTTTCTCCTGCTGTTTATCGGATTTGCTACAGGACTGATAGAACCGCATGGTATCACTCCGGTTAAAACAGAAAAGGCGCTGCCATAGCAGCAGCGCCTTTTATCCGTGAGAATAACGGCCTTATAGCCAATAGACAAATATAAACAGGCCCAGCCACACCACGTCAACAAAGTGCCAATACCAGGCCACGGCCTCAAATCCAAAATGGTTGTGCGCACTGAAATGACCGCGCATTGAACGGATCAGGATTACAGCCAGCATGGTCGCGCCCATGGTCACATGGAAACCATGGAAGCCTGTCAACATAAAGAAGGTTGAACCATAGATGCCGGAATCCAGCCTCAGGTTTAATTCATGGTAGGCATGGACGTACTCAAAAGCCTGCAAGCTCACAAATAGCAAACCCAAGGCAACCGTGGCAAATAACCACCAGCACAAAGCCTTGCGATTGTTTTGCTTGAGTGCCCAGTGCGCAAGGGTGACGGTAACGCCGCTGGAGAGCAATATCACCGTGTTAAGTGCCGGTATGCCCCAGGCCGGGATGGTTTCCGTATATAAGGATGTAGCAAATTTTTCCAGATCAGGAATGACCATCAATGGCCATTCGGCATAAAAACCCGGCCACAACAATTCGTTGGTAATAAGTTTTGACCCCTCGCCGCTTAACCAGGGCACGGATAAAATACGCGCGTAAAAAAGCGCGCCAAAAAATGCCGCGAAGAACATGACCTCAGAGAAAATGAACCAGCTCATGCCCCAGCGGAAACTGATATCTACCTGCTTGTTATATTTGCCCTTGAGACTCTCGGCAATCACTTCAGCAAACCACCCCGCAAACATATAAATAACGGCCGCAATCCCGATCCCCAATATAAATGTGCCAAAGTGCGAACCATTCAACATGATCGCGCCACCGATAAATGACGTAAATAAGGCCAGTGTGCCCACAATCGGCCAGCGGCTCGGATCAGGGATAAAATAAACGCTTTGTGGGTCTGACATGATAGTTCCTCGTTATCAGATTATGCTTATTGGAATTTCAGATATTTGTCTGTTTGGTTAATATTGTTGTTTCTTCTGTTTTCTTCACAATATTGTTTGGGTCAGGCACCATGAAGAAAGTGTATGACAATGTTACTGTCGATATCTTCCTCGGCAATGCCGGGTCTACGATAAAACGCACCAGCATTTCTTTGCGCTCATGCGGCCCCAGGGTTTGTTGTGTAAAACAAAAACATTCAGTCTTGTTAAAATACAATGAGGCCTGCCCCGGCGCAACACTTGGTATGGCCTGACCAGCAACCGGAATGTCCGCCTGGTTTTCCACAACAAACAGGACATCGGTAATCTGGCCCGGGTGCACCTGTATCTTGTTTATGCCGGGCCTGAATAACCAGGGCAAATTGCCATTAACATTGGTATCAAACTGGACAGTCACCAGGCGGTCCTCATCTATACCCATCGCGCCTGCCTCTTCCTGGGAGATAACACCGGTTTTACCATTGAGTCCGGTGATATCACAGAAAACATCATAAAGAGGCACCAGAGCATAGCCAAAACCGAACATGACTATCGTGATAGCGAACAGCTTTAAGGCGGTCCGGGTTGTTTTTGCGCCGGTAGTCATTTCAACTGCATCAGGATAAAGCCCACATAGAGTCCCAGCGCAATAAGCGCGAGGACAATCGCAAGCCGCCGGTTTTTTGCCGCTATTTCAGGCGTGACCTTGGCGCCCTGTTGTTTCTGTTCCATCTTGCCTCAATCACTTATGAATGCGCTGTCGCGTCCGTGACCTTGGGCGGTGTTGTAAACGAATGGAACGGTGGCGGAGAGGGCAGCGTCCATTCCAGACCATGTGCGCCTTCCCATACTTGATCAGACGCCTTGGCGCCACCACGAATGCATTTGATAACAACATAGACAAACAATAACTGGCTTAAGCCAAAGACAAAACCGCCGATACTGGACACCATGTTCCAGTTGGCAAACTGGACAGCATAATCGGGGATACGTCTCGGCATACCGGCCAGCCCCAGGAAATGCTGCGGAAAGAACAATACATTGGCCGAGATGTTCGACAACCAGAAATGCCACTTGCCCAGCGTTTCGTCATACATATGACCGGTCCACTTCGGTAACCAGAAATAAACCGCCGCCGTCAGAGCAAATATCGCACCGGTCACCAGCACATAATGGAAATGGGCGACCACGAAATAGGTATCATGATATTGGAAATCAACCGGGGTAATGCCCAGCATCAGACCGGAAAAACCACCGATGGAAAACAGAATGACGAACGCCAGACTGAACAGCATCGGGGTTTCAAAGGTCATGGAACCTTTCCACATAGTGGCTACCCAGTTGAATATCTTCACGCCTGTTGGCACAGCAATCGACATGGTGGCATACATGAAGAACAACTCTCCTGCCAGCGGCATGCCAACAGTAAACATGTGGTGCGCCCAGACAAAAAAGGAAAGGAACGCAATCGAAGCCGTGGCATAGACCATGGCCTCATATCCGAACAACGGTTTACGCGCAAAGGTCGGGATGATCTGTGACACGATACCGAAGGCCGGCAGAATCAGAATATATACTTCCGGATGGCCGAAGAACCAGAACACGTGCTGGAACAGCACCGGATCTCCGCCGCCCGCCGCACTGAAGAAACTTGTGCCAAAGAACTTGTCCGTCAGCAACATGGTCACCGCGCCCGCCAGAACCGGCATGGAGGCAATCAGCAGAAAGGCCGTGATGATCCAAGTCCAGACAAATAACGGCAACTTCATGAAGGTCATGCCAGGCGCGCGCATATTAAATACTGTTGCAATAATATTGATCGCGCCCAGGATCGAAGAAATGCCGAGGAAATGAACAGCAAATATCAGGAACGGGAAGGCATGCCCCGTCTGTAAGACCAGTGGCGGATACATGGTCCAGCCACCAGCCGGAGCACCGCCTTCCATGAACAGGGTTGAAAGCAACAATGTGAATGCAAACGGCAAAATCCAGAAACTCATATTGTTCATACGTGGCAAGGCCATATCCGGGGCCCCGATCATCATGGGTATAAGCCAGTTGGCGAGTCCCACGCCCGCGGGCATCACCGCACCGAAGATCATGACCAGCGCGTGAACTGTGGTCATGGAGTTGAAAAACCCCGGTTGCACAAATTGTAATCCGGGCTGGAACAATTCCAGCCTGATGATCATGGCCATGGCGCCGCCAATGAAAAACATGATCAGCGCAAACACCAGGTACATGGTACCAATGTCTTTGTGATTGGTAGAGAACAACCAACGGCCAATACCGGCAGGTTTATGATCGTAGTGATCGTGATGTCCGTCGTGGATGACTGCTTCGCTCATATGTCTATCCTCTTTATACTAATATTCTTGCAAGTATTCTTTAGTTTAACGTGCTGCCTTGACATCTTTCGGCTGAACAACATCGCCTGTGTCGTTGCCCCAGGCATTACGCTCAAACGTAACAACAGCCGCAATATCCGCATCAGACAGTTGCTCGCCAAATGGCGGCATCAGATTTTTACCATGAAGAACACGGCCAATATGTTCGGGCAGGCCTTCCAGCGTAGTAGCGATTTTGCTGTCTACCAAAGAAGGAAACATGCCGGGTATTCCCTGGCCTTCGGCCATGTGACAGGCAGCACAGTTTTTGGCATACAGTTCCTTACCACTAGCCATCAGTTCATCCATGGTCCACTCACGGTCGCCACTGGCTGCCGCCTCAGCCTGGGCAAGTTTCATTTCCTTTACCCAGGCATAGTATTCTTCTTCAGGGACTGCCTTGAGCACGATCGGCATAAAGCCATGATCCTTTCCGCAAAGTTCCGCGCACTGGCCGCGGTAAGTGCCCGGCTCTTCGATAATGGCCCAGTTATCATTAATGAAGCCGGGAATCGCATCGCGTTTCCAGCCCAGGGCAGGCACCCACCAGGCATGGATGACATCATTGGCCGTGGTCAGGAGACGAATTTTCTTGTTGACTGGTAAAACGATGGGTTGGTCGACATTTAATAGATAGTGTTCGACTGTCCTGGGTTCGATACCGGATTTAAGCTGACGCGCCTCATTGCTGGCCTGATCCAGGGTGCTGAAGAAACTGAGATCTTCATCAAGGTAATCGTATTTCCATTTCCACTGGTAACCGGTAATCTTGACCGTGATATCAGCATCGCCAGTCTGCTCCATCTTGATTAGAGTCTTGGTGGCTGGAACTGCCATGCCCACCAAAATCAGGATTGGGATGATGGTCCAGGCGAATTCCGCGGTTGTGTTATGGTGGAATTTTGCCGGCACGGCTCCTTTTGATTTGCGATGATGTATGATAGACCAGAACATCACGGAGAACACACCGGCGCCGATAATAGTCGAGATCCACAGGATCAACATATGCAGGTCATAGACCTCGCGGCTGATCGGTGTAACGCCCCTGGTCATATTGAGGCCCCATTCAGTAGCGCTCGCCATGCCGGTCCACATTAACAAGGCCAGCGTTGTGGCCCCCATTAAGCAATCTCTCAGCTTTTTGAAAAACATGCAGCTATCCTCAGCAAAAATTTATTAATGATTTTTATCAATTTAATGCTTGATTATTCTTCAGGACCTAACTCAATTCCATTGCGGGCCCTTAACGCTCCTGCTCATTCAGAAACTTCCCCGGACCCCAGTTGCCGCCATGTGCGTATCAGCAGGCGGTTAGGATACCAACTATTCCAGAATCGCTCTAATACACCTCTTGCCCGGACGTGCTGACATGTTTCCCGGCTCTCCGGGTGTTGTCTGCCACGCTCAAATGACTATTGTCTCCCTCCCGGAGAAGGGCAAAATCAAAGTCAGGCCGATTAATTAAAACGAAACCCCAATGGTTAGTGATTGCCGCTATGCCTTTATAGACTAACGCCAGTGATTGCCATGAAATCGCCTGTTTAGGCTTGCCCGGACCGGCTAAACAATAAATCACGAAGGCTCTCCACCAGATAACCGGTGTTTTTTATACTAATTCTATGATTGAGACAATATGCCTCATTTCAGTGCTTTTTTGCAAGCCCCGTATTTCCGGCAATAATCTGCTTCAGGTTCAGTCCGGCGGCCAGAGAAGATTAACGTTAAGCTGTCTTGCGAGGACTTCTACATCAAATGTCTGTAAATAAGGCAATACGCCCAGCAGGGGGGCAGGGACAGATTCTGCCAATGTATGCAGGGTCCTGCCGGACTCCAGATAGGATGGATTGATATGACAAGCGGCCCAGCCTGCCAAACTCAATCCATCAGAAACGATGGTCTCGGCTGTCAGCAGTGTATGATTGATACAACCCAAGCGCAGACCAACCACAAGAATCACCGGCAAATTCAGGGCGCGAACCAGATCCGCCAGAGACGCACCACCGGTTAACGGTACCCGCCAACCACCTATACCTTCAACAATCACTATATCATTCTGTTTGGAAAGCACGGCATAAGCACGGGTAATGCAGTTAATGTCGATCTCTGTGTCCGCCTGATCGGCGGCAATATGCGGGGCGATGGGCGGTCTGAAGGCATAGGGATTGATCGCTGCATATTCATTTGCAGTCGAAGATTGGGCCTGAATAGATAATGCATCTGCGTTTCTTAGTCCTGCAACGGTTTCCTCGCAACCACTGGCAACGGGTTTCATGCCCGTAACCGTCATGCCTCTGGACTGCAATCTCCGCATCAAGGCAAGCGTAAACCAGGTCTTGCCTGCCTCTGTATCCGTTCCGGTAATAAAGAAGCCGCGAGCTGTCATAATTGTTTATTTCCGATCTCTTGTTTTACGTAGAGACTCTACCGGGATATAGGTAACAGCGTCCTGTTTTGCAAGACGGTCCTGCGCAGGCGCCCAGGCATGGCCATAGACTATTTCGTATGTTGCCGGCAATACATTGTCCCGGCGGAATTTTTCATAGGCCTCGATCATTCGTTGCATTTTCTGTTTGCCGGTCAATGCTTTTAGTCTGGGTTGATTTATATTATGCGCACCCACGATCTTGATATCACGCATGAGTCGGAAGCAATCCGGGTAATTCAGGGTGATGATCTCCATATCCATTACCACACTCTCCAGCCCGGCTCTTACCAATGCGTCCCCGATATCATGCATATCGAAAAACGTATTGACGTGGGTGGCATCATCTACAGCAGCCCAGCTGGTACGCAATTCCCTGAGTGTGTCAGGTCCCAGTGTTGCAAAAAGGAAAAGGCCGTTTGGCCGTAGGATTCTTTTTACCTCGGCAAACGCGCGATCCAGATCATTACACCACTGGTAGGTCAGGCTTGAAAATGCCAGATCGATCTTGCGAGGTGCAACCGGTATATTTTCTGCGTCGGCACAACAATAATATTGTCTGGAAAAAAACTTCCTGGATTTCGAACGTGATTGCAGCAACATTAATGGTGATAGATCGATTTGCGCTACCCGCGCTGATTTATACCTGCCTGCCAGCGCCCTTGATGTTGAGCCCGTGCCTGAACCAATATCCGCAATCCACTCCGGCTTGATAGTTAACAGATCAAGGCGGGTGAGCAATCGTTCCGCGACCGTTTTTTGCAGCACTGCATTTTGTTCATACGCAGGAGCTGCACGGCCAAAGCTATTTGCGATCTTGCGCTTGTCCAGACCATTCATAATGTACAGGCACGCAAACTGTTATTTATCGCTTCCGCCGTTTCTTTCCTTTTTGAAATAAACGGTGCATGCCCGGTTACTTTTATGTAATTCAATTGTAATGACGGGTGTATCTCTCTGGCTGCATTCCCTGTACTACTGGTTACCAACTGATCCCGATCGCCCAGCAACATAATCACCCGGCACTTCAGTTCAGACAGTTCTTTTCGAAGATCCGTGTTTATTAGAATGTCCATGCCATGCAGTAATGCACAGGGATCGGCTTTGTTCATTTTGCGCAATAACTTTAATTCCCGGATTGTTTCTTTGGGGGATATATCGCCTCTTGCCGTCAATCCGGCAAACTCCTGCAATACTTCATCATCTTCCGTGGAAATGCGTTTTGCCATATCATTTATCAGGGTCGATTCAATTCCATGCGGCCAATCATTCTTTCTCACAAAACACGGTGTGCTCGCGAGCAAGATGATAGCTTTTATTTTATCCTGCATGCTGTGTGCGATCTTGATTGCCACCATGCCCCCCAGTGACCAGCCAACAAGAATGCTGTGCGGCGGAATAGCAGATATCAAATTGCCGGCGATGTTATCAATGCCTTGCGAAAAACTGGTCACGTGGTTATGTCCGTAACCTGGCATATCAATCAAGCGCGTGTTCCAGCAGGGGGACAATTCTGCGGCAAGACCGGCCATGACTTGCGAATCAAATCCCCATCCATGAATAATACAAAGCGTGCTCCGGCTTTGATCTTTATCCGGCATAGTCATAATTCAGGCCAGCGCGCGCAGGGCATCAAGCAATTGATCAACCTGCGCTTCACTATGTGCGGCAGTCAGGGTGATCCGGAGACGCGATGTTCCGTTTGGCACAGTTGGCGGGCGTATGGCCACGACATTAATGCCTTTTTCAAACAGTTGTCTGCTTATCTCTACTGCCTTTTCTGCCGCGCCTATCAACAATGGCTGTATAGCGGTGTCAGAGTTTGTGACAGGCAGCCCCAATTCCCATGCGCCATTTTTGAATCGATTTATCAATGCACACAAATGTTCGCTCCGCCATTTTTCTTCATGCACGAGCTCCAGCGCCCGCACTGTGGCAAACGCCAGCGCAGGCGGCAGGGCCGTAGAATATATCAGCGTGCGCGCTGATTGAATAAACTGTTCAATCACATCCTCGTCACCCGCAATAAAAGCACCCGCTGTGCCCAATGCCTTGCCGAAGGTGGCCATGAGTAACGAAACATCTTGTGCAGTTAAACCAAAATGCTGGACCGTGCCGCCACCATTTTCTCCCAGGACACCAAACCCGTGGGCATCATCAACCACCAGCCAGGCATTCATCTCGGCACAGACCATCGAAAGACCAGCCAACGGCGCAATGTCTCCGTCCATGCTGAAGACCCCATCTGTCATCACCAGTTTTTTCCCAGCGCCGCAACCTTGCAATAAATTACGCAAAGAGACTGTATCTACATGCCGGTAACGCTTAAATCTGGCACGGGTCATTCGGGCAGCATCGATCATCGAGGCGTGATTTAACCGATCACCCAGGACCGTGTCTGCTCTGTCCAGGAGAGTATTGACGATGGACAGGTTTGCCATATAGCCTGATGAAAAAATGATAGCTCTTTGTCTGCCCGTAAAGGCACACAGCCTTTCTTCAAGTTTTTCATGCGCGGCCGTATAGCCACAAATTAACTGTGATGCGCCGGCCCCTACGCCATATTGATCGACACCCTGTTTCATCGCTGTGATTAACGCAGGGTGGTTGGCCAGCCCCAGATAATCATTACTGCAAAAATTGATTAGGTTTTGATTGTTCACTCTGATCACCGGGCCCTGGGGCGTATCATGCGCACGCCTGACACGTTTGAGGCCGCTTTGGGCGATTTGACCGATATTCAGCTTTATGGCGTCACGTAAATCTGTTTTTCGTGGACACACAAGAATATTGCTGAAGCTGAATGAAGACGGTTGTTAATGTGTGGGCTTGAGTCCGAGACGATCAAATAACTTCTGATCATGAATCAGCCCGGGGTTATCAGTTGTTAATAGTTTTTCCCCGTAGAAAATGGAATTCGCGCCCGCAAGAAAACACAAGGCTTGTGCCTCGTCGCTCATATCGGCCCTCCCAGCGGACAGCCTGACATATGAGGCGGGCATCATGATCCGGGTTACTGCAATCATACGCACAACTTCAAAGGGATCCGGATTGGCATTATGTTCAAGTGGAGTGCCGTTGACCTTGACTAGTAAATTTATCGGCACGCTCTCGGGATGTTTTGGCATGTTCGCCAGAATAATCAACATACGTGCGCGATCAACTAAAGTCTCGCCCATACCAACGATCCCGCCACAGCAAACATTCATGCCTGCCGTCCTGACAACCTGCAACGTTTTTAGACGATCTTCATAAGTGCGGGTTGAAATTATTTTTGTATAAAACTCAGGGGAACTGTCGAGATTATGATTATAAAAATCGAGGCCCGCCTGTTTCAGCCTGAGTGCCTGGTCATCATTCAACATACCCAGCGTTGCACAGGTTTCCAGCCCCAAGTCTTTTACTGCTTTCACCATATCAATCACCTTGTCCAGATCACGATCTTTCGGGCTGCGCCAGGCTGCGCCCATACAAAACCGGCTGGCGCCGTGTTGTTTTGCCTCCATCGCCGCCTGTTTTACGTCATCAATATCCATCAAGGGCCCGGCCTTGACCTCTGTTTTATATCTCGCGCTTTGCGGACAATAGGCACAATCTTCCGGACAGCCGCCGGTTTTAATATTGAGCAGGGCGCTTAACTGGATATTATTCGGATCAAAATATTGGCGAAACAGGGATTGCGATCTAAAGATAAGGTCGTTTAGTGGTGTATTGAACAATTCAATAACTTCATTTTCCGCCCAGTCGTGCCGTAGACCGGCTTGCGCTTGTGTAACGGGGTTCTGCATAATTATACGGGCTCGCTTGGTAATTAATAAAAACCGTCAGGGAGATTACACCGTACGATATGGCAGTCAACCCGAAAATTTATTACGAAGTTTACGAACGGATAAAAAATCGTCGCCTTGCCCTGCCGGGCAACGGCCTGTGCTTCTTGTGCAATTCACTGCTCTTTAAAGACGAATGCCTGTTATGTACCGCTTGTTCCAAAGACCTGCCATGGAACAACCAGGCCTGTCCTGGCTGTGCCATCCCCACGGAAGATGGCGTCATCTGCGCCAACTGCCTGCAATCACATGGGCGGCCTGTGCAAAACACCTTTTGTGCCTTCCGGTATGAATATCCTGCAAGCCTGATGATCCAGCACATGAAGTTCCATTCGCGCCTGGATATCGGCGCCTTCTTTGGCGGGCAAATGGTAAAGCATGCGTTTCAACAAAGAACAAGCCTGCCCGACTGTTTTATTCCTGCGCCCTTGCATCCATCGCGTCTTGCGGGACGTGGATTTAATCAGTCACTGGAGCTTGCCCGCGTGCTGACCAGAGAAACCGGGATTCCAGTTGAATACCGGGCTTGTGCCCGGACACGCAATACAGCGGCGCAATCGGGCCTTTCTGCTCAACAACGCAGACGCAATATTAAAGGCGCATTTGCGATAGACAGGAACTTTTTACAGAAATACGCTCACGTAACGATCATCGATGATGTAGTGACCACCGGCTCTACAGTAAACGAGCTTGCCCGCGCCTTGTCCAGGGCTGGCATAGAACTGATTGATGTT
>JBCKWI010000042.1:0-15271 GCA_038922795.1 Gammaproteobacteria bacterium | reverse complement strand
CTGTTAGCATGGGTAATCTCACTGGCATTAGGATTGCCTTTATTGTTGAGCGCAGGATTGATCCTGGTGGGCGCCTGTCCTGGCGGCACGGCCTCAAATGTCATTTGCTACCTTGCCAGAGGTGATGTGGCACTGTCCATAACATTAACTTCCTGTTCTACCCTGCTTGCCGTGATCATGACTCCGTTTCTGACCTGGTTGTATATCGGGCAGGAGATAGTTGTCCCCATAGTCCAGATGTTTCTGGATATTGTTAAAGTTATCATCGCGCCGGTCGTGCTGGGAGTGATGGTGAATTATTTTGCCGGTAAAAAATTTTCAAGGTTCAAGCAGTTATTCCCTGCAATGAGTATGCTGGCAATCATGCTGATTATCGCGATCATAGTCGCTATCAACAAACCACAATTAGCACAGTTGATATTTTCTGTATTTTTTGCCGTGTTCCTGCACAATTCACTGGGACTGCTGGGAGGATACTGGATACCGAAGGTACTTGGCTTCGACAAAAAAATCTGTAAAACCCTGGCGATTGAGATTGGCATGCAGAACTCGGGGCTGGCTGTTGCACTGGCCGGTAAATATTTTTCAGCAGTGGCAGCACTGCCCGGCGCAATATTCAGCATCTGGCATAATATTTCCGGTGCAATACTGGCCGGAGTATGGTCAAAGCAGAAAAATAATAACTAAATCCATGACTGTGAAACCAGCCACCGTTTTTGTCGTTTTCCTCCTGTCCTGCCTGTGTTTATTATCAGCCTGTGGGCCGTCTGATAATGATTATTTTCCCCTGGATGCAGGAAAGTACTGGCGCTATCAGATGACATACCAGACTATGGATGGCACATTCAAGGGAGTCTATGCCGTAGAGAATCTGACCCCACAAACAATAGATGATCAGGTGTTTTATGTGCGACAGTTGCTTGACGGTTCATTTGATTATTTTCAAATAGATGACAAGGGAATATTACTCAAGGGTCGGGAAAAAACTGTTGATCTGGATACCCGATATACTGATGCAAAACAATATATATTCCAGTTCCCTTTGCAGGTGGGCACGATGTGGGAAGATACTGTGTTATCCAAGGTGCTGATCAAAACCGGTCCGCCACAAAAGACTGAATTTCATATTGTTGCCAAAGTACCGGTCTCTGCAAAGATAGAATCGATGACTGATAGTGTGAAAGTCCCGGCTGGCACATTCGAAAATTGCATGCGCGTTGTCATTTCGGGCAACGCCTTTACTGATGCCGGTAATTATGTTGGCAAGACCATAGTGCGTTTAAGCGAAACCAACTGGTATGCGCCGGGAGTAGGCCTGGTCAAATCCGTGCGCAAGGAGTCGACCAAACATAAAGCACTGGACCAGGGTGAAATTACGCTGGTGCTGGAGAGTTACCGGTATTAGTCAAAGCCGTTACATAATCCCAAATGGTCATGGAAAAATGTTTTGTATTAATTACTGATGATGCGTTCTTTCCAGTTGTTTCAAATCCTGCCTAAGAATAGCTATTTTCGTGATAGACCATTGCCCGAACTGGTTAACAACTGCCAGGCCTAGCATCGTTAGAATAGCAGCCAAAGTGCGGTTCTCCGAGTTAGTAGTAGCATAAATACCACCACCCATGACCCCGATCAGCAGAGACCAATCAATAATCTGCAGGATGAAGATTTTTATCTTGATGGTTGATTGATTCATCAGGGTATTAAACCGGAGTTATACTTTAGTTTTAGTTATACGCTTTTCCGTCACGATCATATCTATCATAACATCATAGTCATCCACCGGTAGTTTATCCATGATCTGCTCCTCAAAGGTAATGGCAATTTTGTGATTTAGTTTGTGGCTGGCAAACCATTTATCGTAGTAGCCGCGGCCATAACCGATGCGATGACCTGCAGGTGTAAATCCAAGGCCGGGTGTGATGACCACATCGAAATCACCGGCATAAGGAATTTCCCCAAGTGGAGTAAGAATACCCAGTTCGCCGGGAGTTAAGTCTTCCCAACGGCTGAACGGCACGGCAATCATGGTTTTTGTGGGCAGGATTTTGGGGACCGCCAGGATTTTGCCTTGATTCAGAAAGTACTTTAATAATTCATGTGTATGTACTTCATTTCCATAGGAAATAAACAAGAATATAGTCCGGGCTGTCTGAATCTCAGCCAGACTTAAAAGATTTCTGGTTATAGCCTCGGAGTAGATGGTCCGCATCTCTGCGGGAATAGAGGCCCGGATCTGCTTTAATTTTGCCCGGGTTTCGGACTTTCGGGCAGCCAGTGTGTTATGTTGCAATATTCTCCCCCAGAGGCGGTGATTACCTTTCTTTTTCAGTGTTTTCCCGTACAATATGCGCCTTTTTCAGGCAGGCGGAATTCCCGTCTGGCCAATCAGTTTAACGATAAAGCTATCAAGAGGTCATCATTTAAATGGTCACAATTCGATTGTCGCGTAGGGGTGCCAAGAAAAGACCCTTTTACTACATAGTGGTTACAGACAGCCGCAACAAACGCGATGGACGTTCTATTGAACGTGTGGGGTTTTACAACCCGATTGCAACAGGCGGAGAACAGAAACTGAGTATAGACACAGCGCGTGTGGATTACTGGATTGCCAATGGCGCCCAGACTTCTGACCGTGTTGTCAGACTTCTCAAGGATTATTCTGCAGCCGCATAAGGCTGGATACAGTTTTTTGTGCGGCGTTGCTTTGAAGTATAGGGCCGCAACCTGTCAGGTGTATACCATTGCCGTAGTAAAACCCTTGAACAAGGGGCAAACATGCAGGATGAAAAAAGACGCATTTTAGTGGGGCGTGTTGCTGGTATCTATGGGGTAAAAGGGTGGTTAAAGATCGTGTCCTATACACGTCCGCCGGAAAATATTTTTTTATATAAACCGTGGCTGATAAAACGGGATGATGTCCGGCAGGAAGCTGGATTACTGGAAGGCAAGGTGCATGGCAAGGGTTTGATAGTAGCCCTTGAAGGGATTACTGACCGGGATGTTGCACAAGGGTTAATCGGGGCGGATATCGAGATATGTCGCTCGCAGTTGCAGGAACTTCCACCGGGTGAATATTACTGGGATGACCTGCTGGATATGCAGGTGATCAACCGGCAAGGGAGAGTACTCGGCAGATTAAAAGAGATTCTGGAAACCGGCGCCAATGATGTGCTGGTCGTTCAAGGAGAGGGACGGCATTTGATCCCCCTGGTATGGGATATGTATGTCATGGGTGTTGACCAGACAAAGGGAGTTATTGAAGTGGATTGGGAGCCGGAGAAATAGCTCATGCGCTTTGCGGTGATCACGTTATTTCCGGAGACGCTGGATGCGGTTATGGATTATGGTATTACCGGCAGGGCGATTGACTCAGGCCTGATCGAGATAAAGGCCTGGAACCCCAGAGATTACACCGGGGACAAACATCACACTGTAGATGACCGTCCTTATGGGGGCGGGCCCGGCATGGTGATGATGATGCCGCCACTCTGTGCAGCCATCCGCGATGCACGCAAATCGTTGCCCGGCAAGACAAAGGTTATACATCTGACACCACAGGGCAGGCGGCTGGATCAGGCCGGAGTGATGGATTTGGCTGGTATTGAGAATCTGCTACTGGTGACAGGCCGTTATGAAGGGCTAGATGAGCGTGTCATAGAATCGGAAGTTGATGAGGAATGGTCGATTGGAGATTATGTCCTCAGTGGCGGTGAACTGGCTGCAATGGTGATGATAGATGCCATTACGAGGACATTGCCCGGTGCATTGGGCCATGCTGATTCAGTCCGTGAGGATTCATTTTTTGACGGACTGCTGGATTATCCGCATTACACACGGCCAGAGGAGTTTGAGGGCCGGCGTGTACCGGAAATACTGCTGAGTGGCGATCATCACAAGATTCACAGATGGCGATTGAAACAGGCACTGGGACGTACCTGGTTGCGCAGACCGGAGTTGCTGGAAAGACTGGGACTGGATAAAGAACAACAGTTATTACTGGAAGAGTTCAAAACTGAATTCAAGGCGAAGCATTAAGGCACCATTATTTTGGAGTAGCAGACATGACGAATATTATCGAACAACTGGAAAGCGAACAGATCAAACGCAAAATCCCTGATTTTGCTCCGGGTGATACTGTTGTTGTTGATGTAAAGGTGAAAGAAGGACAACGTGAGAGATTGCAGGCCTTTGAAGGGGTCGTGATCGCCAAAAAAAATCGCGGACTGAATTCTTCATTTACCGTACGCAAGATTTCCTATGGTGAGGGCGTCGAACGTGTCTTCCAGACCCACAGCACCAGCATCGCAGAGATAAAAATCAAACGCCGTGGAGATGTGCGCCGTGCCAAGCTTTATTACATGCGTGATCGCGCTGGTAAATCTGCCCGTATCAAGGAAAAGATCAAGTCCTCGGATCAATAAAGCGCTGACTGTCGAGAGGTTTCCCGTAGGCCCGCATATGCGGGCCTCGTTATTTCTGATTACCCCGTTACAAGTGTGGTTGTATACTTCGGTTGTGTGGGACACAAGAGTCGTTGAATATATTTATGAAACAATGGTTGCTGAAGCATGAAGGCGCCGGCTGACGAAACGGTGGATAATCCATTCCAGCATGAGTCCGCGGAAATGGTCAGCCGTTTTCTGGATATGTTATGGATGGAGAGGGGCCTGAGTGAAAATA
The DNA here is from genome assembly GCA_038922795.1 of Gammaproteobacteria bacterium. GTDB lineage: Bacteria > Pseudomonadota > Gammaproteobacteria > Eutrophobiales > Eutrophobiaceae > 2-02-FULL-47-50. The sequence goes on along the minus strand of JBCKWI010000042.1, from coordinate 10,588 downwards.
CTCTTTCTGCCTATCGCAGCGATCTCCTGGCCTATGCGCGCTGGCTGAATCACAAAGGAGTCAGGCTTGTAGAAGCCCAGGATGCTGATCTGCGGGATTATCTGGGCAGCTTTAAACAGCCTGCTGCAAGGACACTGGCCAGGCGTTTATCCAGTCTACGTCGCTTTTATATATATTTTGTTCGTGAAGGCCTGATGCAGCATGATCCCAGTGCGAGAGTCGAATCCCCACGTATCGGCAGACCGCTACCGAAATCATTGACTGAATCAGAGGTAGAGGCCTTACTCAATGCGCCGGATATAAATACATCTCTGGGGTTGCGCGACAGGGCCATGCTGGAAGTCCTGTATGCCACAGGTTTGCGAGTATCCGAGTTAACCGGATTAACACTCACTCAAATTAACCTGAGACAGGGGCTGGTGCGTGTTATTGGCAAGGGCAACAAAGAGCGTCTCGTTCCACTGGGTGCGGAATCACTGGACTGGGTGCAACGTTATCTGAACGAGGGACGGCCGGATTTAGTAAAACACAAGACGCCTGATGCCCTGTTTCCTAACCGGCGCGGCGATGCAATGACAAGGCAGGCCTTCTGGTATCTGATCAAACGCCATGCACAGATTGCCGGAATATCCAAGTCACTGTCACCCCATGTACTGCGCCATGCCTTCGCGACCCATTTACTCAATCACGGTGCGGATTTACGGGTAGTGCAGATGTTGTTGGGGCACAGTGATATTTCTACCACCCAGATATATACTCATGTGGCCCGCGAAAGACTGAAAAGCCTCCACGCCCAGCATCACCCGAGGGGGTGAGCCGGGTAAGGAAAAGACACTTAACGTGTCTTTTGGATGCAATACTTCCCTGTATTGCACCCTTCGGGCAGCAAAGCTGCCAAAATCTGTTCCAGACAGATTTTTCCCGGCGACAAATTCAACGGGATTGAATTTGGACAGCGTAGCTGCCCATCGGGCGAACTCCAGGGATGGAGTGAGTCAGCGCCAAGCCAAAGGAAGTGTGGGCCGGGAGATGCACCAGGGATGGTTACACCCCGTGAGCCAGCACCTTGTCGCTGGATGGCAAGCCGGGATTCAGCAAAGTTTTGAATGTAACGCCATGGTTGGCGGATAAAAAACTATCCAAGTATAATTAGCCAGTATGTTATTAACATGCTAAATAAGGATAAATTACACATGAAAAGGACAATTATTCCCACATTGATACTTCCCCTTGTATTTGTTCCCTTAATAGCAACCGCAGAAGTTTATAAATGGGTTGATGAACATGGCCATACCCATTATGGCGAAAAACCCCCGGTTGCAGACGCACAAAAAATACAAATCAGGGAAGTAACAGTGGACGAATCGATAGAAATACATAATCAGCAACGTGAAAAATTACTTCGAATCTATGAAGAAGAACGCAATTTAAAGAAGGAAGAGAAGATTAAAGCTGAAAAATTAAAAGCAGAAAAAGAACAACATTGTCAAAATCTGGAAAATGAATTAAAAAATTATCAACAAGGAGGTTACGTTTACTATGGTCTGGATGATAAAGGTGAACGCAAATATTTATCGGAAGCAGAACTGTCCGCTCATATCAAAAAATTACAAGCGGACTACGATCAATATTGCAAATGAAGCGAATGATTTCGATCAACAATTACCCGTCTGCATCATCCGCGGGAATAACCGAATATATTTCTTCCAGTGTCGTCAGTCCTTCCGCAATTTTTTGCGCGCCACTGATACGCAGTACCCGCATACCTTGTTTAAGCGCGGCTGATCTTATCTCCTCCAGACCTGCATTAACTGAAATTAACTGCCGTATTGTTTTATCAACTGGCAGGGCCTCATAAATACCGATGCGGCCACGATATCCGGTATGACGGCATTCATCACAACCAACCGATTTATAGGTGTTTTCCGGTAGTTTCAATCTGGCTGGCGCCACCAGTTTATTCCAGGCCTCTTTTTCCAATGTAGCAGGTTGTTTGCAATGTGGACACAAGGTCCGGATCAGCCGTTGTGCCATAACCCCAAGCAAGGTTGCGCCGATTAGAAAGGGTTGGGCGCCGATATCAATCAGGCGGGTAATTGAAGCGGGAGCATCGTTAGTGTGCAGGCTGGACAGCACCAGATGTCCGGTGAGGGCAGCCTGTATGGCGATTTCAGCGGTTTCATAATCACGAATCTCGCCGACCATGATGATGTCTGGATCCTGTCTCAGCAAGGTCCTGATACCGGCGGCAAAATTAACTCCGATATTTGCCTGTACCTGCAACTGGTTAAACTCTGAATCTACCATTTCTATAGGGTCTTCAATCGTGCAGATATTGAGTTCCGGTCTGGCCAGATGTTTCAGTGCAGAATATAAAGTTGTTGTTTTACCGGAACCGGTCGGACCTGTGACCAGGATGATTCCATGCGGGTGATTAGTCATTTCATTCCAGCATTTCTGGTCATATTTTGAAAAACCCAGCTCAGTGAAATTCTTCATCAGCATTTCAGGATTGAATATGCGGATGACCAGTTTTTCACCAAAGGCCGTGGGCATGGTAGAAAGACGCATTTCAACTTCACCGCCTGAAGGGGTTTTGGTTTTGATACGGCCATCCTGCGGGCGGCGTTTATCAGTGACGTCCATGCGGCCCAGTGTTTTCAGACGGCTGGCAATAGCGCCCATGATCACCATCGGAAAGTCATGGACTTGTTGCAACTTGCCATCAATACGGAACCGGACCTTGCCTTTATCACGCCTTGGTTCCAGGTGGATATCACTGGCACGTTGTTCAAAGGCATACTGCAGTAACCAGTCCACTATGCTGACGATATGCCGGTCGTTGGCATCCGGCTCACCCATTTTGCCAACTTCGACCAACTGCTCAAAGTTCTGGATCTTGGAAATGGTTTCACTGCCTTTGTTTTTAACTGCGCCGAAGATGGATTTGCTGATGCCATAGAATTCGACCAGATACCGTTCAATATCTTTAGGATTGGCAATCACACGGGAGATATTAAGATTAACAATACGGGAGAGTTCATGCTCCCATCCAGTAATAAATGGTTCACAGGTGGCTACGATAAGTTCCTTGGCATTGATATCAACCGGCAGGATATTCAGATTGGTGGCATAGGCCTGGGATACTATCCGGGTGACTTTGTTAACGTCTATCTTCAGCGGGTCGATCCGCATATAGGTATAGCCGGTCTTTTCCGCCAGCCATTGGGTCAACCGTTCCAGCGATAAGGGATAGGCAGGTTCTGTGTTGCTGCGCAGGTTCTGTTCGGCGATAAGAATAAGGGGATTGACGGTATTATCCGGTTTGGGGATAAGTTTAATGAGTTGTGACTTCTGTTGTTCGGACAAAATTCCGTCCTGTACCAGTTGGTTCAGGACATAGGTAAAATCCAGTTTTTCTTCGGCGGCCAGGATGGTTGCAGAACGAGTCATAGTGACTTTCAGGGCTATATGATTGCTGACTCTAGCATTGTTTCGCCGGTTTTAAAAATTATAATTAAATTCTTTCCGGGAACGTACAAACGTTGATTTTGTCTGATAACATGTTCAACAGAGTAAAGTTTATTCCTACGGTTTTTAGAGGATTATTGATGAAAAAACAGAATTACCTGGTGGCAATGATTCTTTGTTGTTTATCCTTCTCAGGATATGCAGAAACCACAGCTGATGTAGAAAAAAATATCAGGCATACCTTGCAGCAACTGGCACCCGGCGAAACAATTACGAGGATCAAATCCACACCTTTCGGGAATTTGTACGAGGTTTTACTGGGGCCAAGTGTTATCTATATATCTGGTGATGGCCGGTTCATCCTGAAGGGCGATTTGTTTGATATGCAGGAGCACCAGAATATCAGTGAAAATGAGAGGGAACTGGCACGCAAGTCAATTTTTGCAAGCCTCAGTTCAAATGAATATATTGAATTCAGCCCGGAAAAACCTGAACACATTATCTATGTATTCACGGACGTCGACTGCGGTTATTGCCGTAAATTGCATCACGATGTACCCGTTCTGAATAAAAATGGTCTGGCTGTCAGATATCTGGCCTATCCCCGGGGTGGAATTGGTTCAAACGCTTACAGTAAGATGGAGGCAGTCTGGTGTGCGGATGATCGCCAACAGGCAATGACTGATGCCAAAAATGGTAAAAATGTAGTTTCCAGACAGTGTTCGAACCCGGTTGCAAATGAATATGAATTGGGGCAGAAATTCGGTTTAAGGGGAACCCCCGCGATCTATAAGGCAAATGGTGAGGAGCTTTCCGGTTATATACCGCCAGATGAATTACTGAATATAGTGAAAAACTGATTCGGTTTTTTTATATTCCGGCAAGTACCTGTATAATCGCTGTTATTACCGTGCCATCTTCTTCAGTATGTTCAATTTTGACAGGCAGATATTTTAATTCAGGGGCGCACCAGAATATCAGTATCCTATCGTCATTCGGCTTGATGTGTTGCACCTTGATTGTGTCCAGATCACCAAGCGGTGTTTTTACTTTTTCCGCACCCATATTATTGAAATAATAGGTTTGCATCTTGCTGCCATCAGCAATCGTGTAAGTTTCCGGGAAATGACCATTTTGCAAGTCACGCATAATCGCATACTGGTACAGCAGTTTATCAAGAACGCCTGATTCAAGCGGTATTTTCCTTGTTTTGTTTCTCACATGGCTGGTAATCTGGTTATTCTCCCAGTCAAAATGAATATTTACCTCACGGTCCTTTTCACCCCTGTAGCGCACATATGAATAGTCCAGCGGATATAATTGCCGGTCGATAATCCGCCAAAGGGATTTTTCCACAATATGATCTTTACGGAATACGGCTGCCAGTCCTATCGTCCGGCTCTCGGATCGATAGATATACTCATCATTGCCGGATTTGCTGATACTGCGCTCTGTTTCAGCAATCTCCATGCCGCTGGTGTAGAGCTTGTAAGTGGCCTTGAAAGACGGTGGTACCTGTTCATCTGCCATAATAGTGCCTGAAGCCAAGAGTATGGCGAAGAGAAAATATTGTTTATGTAACCGCATAGTCAGATTTTTGACATTATCATTATGCTAAGATTCCCTGATAGTATAAATTATAAAGCCCCGTATTTTAATGAAATTTAAGTAATCAGCCCCATGAAATTAACGTTTGTTCCTGATAACCAGGCAAATATATTAGTAGTAGGTGATGTAATCCTGGACCGTTATGTCCATGGGGAAACCACACGCATATCACCGGAAGCGCCCGTACCCATCGTTCTGGTCAATCTAACGGAAGAAAGGCCTGGAGGCGCTGGCAATGTAGCCTTGAATATATCCAGACTGGGTCTTGGCGTTTCACTTGTTGGATTAACAGGAGAAGATTCAGCGGCCAAAACCCTGGAAACAGTATTGTCAAAATATGGTGTTGATTGCAAATTCGTAAAACAAACCGGGTTCCCGACTATTACAAAATTGCGTGTTTTGAGCCAACATCAACAGCTCATCCGTCTGGATTATGAAGCACATTCAGATCTGGCGGATACCGATTGTTTGTTTGAACATTTCAAAAAACACTTAAAGCAGGCAGACGCAGTAGTCTTGTCTGATTATGCCAAGGGCAGCCTGAAAAACGCGCAGGCTTTTATTTCTGATTGTAATTCTCTCGGGAAGAGAGTTTTGGTCGATCCTAAAGGAAACGATTTCATGCGTTATAAAGGGGCGAGTTTACTGACTCCAAACCTCAAGGAATTTGAAACTATAGTAGGGTCTTGCGGTGATATTGCCGACATTGTTAATAAGGGAATGAAATTATGTGATGAACTGGATCTGGATGCATTGTTGATTACCCGGGGTGAACATGGCATGACATTAATTTGTCCTGATGCTGAACCGTTTCATCTTGCCGCCGAGGCAAGAGAAGTATTTGATGTGACCGGGGCAGGAGATACCGTTATTGCCACCATGGCTGCCGCATTGGCGTCGGGTTTTGATTATGCCGAGGCGGCGGAATTTGCAAATCGTGCAGCGGGTCTTGTCGTCGCCAAGCTTGGCGCCGCAAGTATCACCGTGGATGAACTTAATGATGTTATTGCTGCTGTCAACAGAGAAAAAACAGGGATTGTTAGTGAATCAGAATTGACGGATATCGTGAAACATATCAAGGCCAAAGGTGAAAAAATTGTCATGACCAACGGTTGCTTTGACATCCTGCATGCCGGTCATGTGAGTTATTTGCAACGGGCCAAACAGCTGGGTGATTATCTCATCGTGGCAATAAATGATGATGATTCCGTGAGCCGGCTGAAAGGCAAGGGAAGACCGGTTAATTTGCTTGAACATCGCATGACAGTATTGAATGCACTTAAACCGGTTGATTGGGTGGTTCCCTTTACAGAAGATACACCCGAGAATCTTATAAATGAAATCAAACCGGATATCCTGGTAAAGGGTGGGGATTATCGGCCCGGCCAGATTGCCGGCGCCAAAGCTGTTTTGGAGAATGGAGGAAGAGTAGAAATCTTACCGTTATTGGACGGATGTTCTACATCTCAAATTCTTGATGCTGCACAATCAAGAGGAAAATCCAGCTAATGATTATCGTCACCGGTGGTGCTGGATTTATAGGCAGTAATCTTGTTCATGGTCTGAATGCCATTGGACCGGATGATATCCTGGTTGTGGACGATCTGACTGATGGAACCAAATTCAGGAATCTGGTGGATTGCCGGATTATGGATTATTGGGATATAGAACAATTAACGACAGCACTATTGAAGAAAGAGTCATTCAGGGAAAAGATTGATGTGGTATTTCATCAGGGCGCTTGTTCCACCACGACTGAGTGGAACGGGCGTTACATGATGCGGAACAACTATGAATATTCGAAACAGTTACTGCATTATTGCCTTGAAAATACCATCCCGTTTATCTATGCATCCAGTGGTTCTGTTTACGGAATAAAGGAAAAATTCCGGGAAGTTGAAGAGAATGAGTCTCCGGTCAATGTTTACGGGTATTCAAAATACCTGTTTGATAACTACGTACGCAGGTTTGCAAAAAATGCAAAAAGCCAGGTTGTCGGGTTGAGATATTTTAACGTTTATGGCCCAAGGGAAGCGCATAAACAATCCATGGCCAGCGTGGCATATCATTTCAACCGGCAATTATTGTCTACCGGACAGGTAAAACTTTTCCGTGGCAGTGGTCATTATACTGATGGAGAACAGCGCCGTGATTTCATTCATGTGGACGATGTGGTGGCAGTGAATCTCTGGTTTTTTCAGCAACCAGGACCGCCAGGTATATATAATGTGGGCACCGGCAAGAGCCGGAGTTTCAATGAAATTGCCAGGACTGTGGTCAAATGGCATGGCAAAGGCGAGATAGAGTATATTGATTTCCCTGAACACCTTAAAAACAGCTATCAAAGTTTTACCGAGGCAGATATCGATTTGCTAAGAAATGCCGGTTATAAACAGGGGTTCACATCGCTGGAAGAAGGAATCAATCAATACCTGAATTGGCTGAATAATTGACTAACAAAATTGATAACAAGCAATCTCTTTTACGATTGTTATATTCCGCGGTTCTCTATGTATTAATCCCGTTTGTGGTGTTGCGGTTGTTTTTTTTAACAATTCGCAAACCGGCATATCGTAAACGTATACATGAAAGATTTGGTTATGTTCAAAGACTGGACAGCAGCTTGCCAATCATCTGGATACATGCCGTATCGGTAGGTGAGGTCCATGCCAGCAAACCATTAGTTGACCAGATTATCCGGTCTTATCCGCATTATCAGCTACTGATCACAACGATGACACTGACGGGGTCAGAAGCGGTCCAAAATCATTATGGAAACAGAGTTGCACATTCCTATATTCCCTATGATCTGCCAGGTGCGGTGCATCGTTTCATATTGCGGATAAAACCGGCTTTATTGGTCGTCATGGAAACCGAGATTTGGCCTAACCTTTTTTATATCTGCAGGAAAAACAACATTCCAGTTGTTATTGCGAATGCAAGGATGTCGGAAAAATCTTTTGCGGGATATCAGCGTCTGTCCGGATTGGCACGTGATACATTATCGAATGTTTCGTTTGTGATTACACAAGGACAGGCAGATGCGGAGCGTCTTGTTTCACTTGGTGCTGACAAGGGCCGGGTAACAGTATCGGGGAGCATCAAATTTGATATTGAATTTCCAGAGGATATTAAAAAACAGGGTTTGTTGTTGCGTCAGAATATATTTCATGACCGGCCTGTCTGGATTGCTGCCAGTACTCATGCCGGTGAAGAACAAATAATACTGTCTGCTTTTGGCGGAATTTTGAAACAACATCGGGATTGTCTTTTAATTATCGCCCCGCGACATCCGGAGCGTTCAAATACGATTGCTGATTTATCAGACAAATCAGGATTTATCACAGTCAGGAAAAGTCAGGGACAAAAAGTTGATGATCAGGTGAAGGTCTATCTTCTCGATACACTGGGAGAATTACCTGAGTATTATGCAGCCTCAGACCTGGCATTCGTTGGCGGCAGCCTGATCCCGCACGGTGGGCATAATATGCTGGAGCCTGCATGCCTGGGTATACCGGTAATTACCGGTCCGTACAATCACAATTTTTCTGAAATTTCCGCGATGTTGCAGCGTAGTGGGGCTGCATGGATAGTAGCGGGTGTCGAAGAACTGGTGCATCGGGTAAATATACTGCTCACTGACAAGAAATTGCGTCACGATGCCGGAGAAAAAGGCAGAAAACTGGTAGAGGTTAACCGCGGCGGTATCCATCGATTGATGGAGATACTCCATCCATATCTGAAAGATAATGCAACATCCGGGATTAACTGAATTTAACAAAACAATAAATATTACAATTTCATGATTTCACCGGCGCGGATTCAATGAAAAATTATCATTATAAAAAAGTGATTGCATAATGAACTGAGGATTTCCGCAAAAACAAAACAGGGTGATTTTTAAAAAATCACCCTGTTTTGTTTATACCAGTGAGATATGCCGGTTTATGATTTTGTTTTTATTTCGTGGGTAGAACTGAAGTTATTGTTTTTGGTGTCAATACCCTTGACAGTCATTATACCCGCCTTGTCAGGGACAAAATAAAACCGGAAGGACGGATCCATGCTGACACTGAAGGTCAGCAGCGCCTTGAGCACAGACTCACCATTAAAATCAACTTCCAGTTCTTTCACAAAATGCGGTGGTGGCATCACACGGGAACCTATCTTCAACGGCGCCATACCGGTGATATTAGGGTGCCGTATTTTAAGTTGCATGAGATTTGGTTTACCGAGCTCAATGTCACCTATAGTGTTCATCTTCATCGATCCAAGCAGTTTCATTGATTCCTCCATACTTGCAGGAGGAGGCGCTGAGCAGGCCCCTTTTGCGCGCACGAAACTCTTGGTCATATACAGCTCACCTGTATTCATCTCGGCAATGGCCCTCACGTAACTGAAATCATCGACACGTATACGCATAGCCAGATCTGCCTTGCCACTACGGGGGGTAAATTCAAAGATTCCCACCAGCGGCAGTGGATTCTTGTCCACAAAAATATGGATCTTCTTTATATAGTGATCCGCCGTTTGTGGAATTTTGGTGTGTAGAGAAATAGGTACAATCGTCGCATCTTCAGCGGCATAAGGGGCCTTGATTTCGATAATGTCCTGGCCGGTGCCCTCAATGATTTCCCTGTCCTGAAAATTGGCTGGTTTCAGGTTCTCAAGCCAGACCTTGTCTGACAGTTGTTCCCGGAAATCAGCAGGGGCAACATCCGCTATTGCTACTGTTGTAAAGATAGCCAGATAAATAATAGCTGCCAGCAGGTGATTGAATCCCCTGTAATTAAAAGGCAACTTCATCGTAACTTCCTCCACAAGGCATCGGTACACTGCACATGTAAACACATAATAGTATTGTGATATGTCAATTATTTACTATTGTAACATTACTCTTACACTAACTGTTGGAAAATAAACTTTCTTCAGGGTTCAATGAAAATTAAAGAATGTTGAGCAAGCTTGAGTTTGGCTCAGGCGTAAATTTCTTAGTTTTGGCATAAAATACCTCTAAAAAACATTATATATATAATATAACTAATTGATAATAAGTTATTTAATTAGTTAGACGAATGCTATCATTGTTCTTTGTTTGGGGGCGTTACTTGCGCGTAGGTATTGAATTGCCTAGAATTGATTTTGATGTTTCAGTTCATGATTAATATCTTCACGGAAACGGGTGAAATTCCTACTTCTTTCAAAGCGATAATTTTGTTTGAAGTCGCCCTGATTACGGATATAATACTGTTGCAGAATCCGAGTACATTCTTAGTCACAATTTAAGCATATCTAATTGTTACTAATGAATCTTGTAAGGGAATAGCAACTCAGGCAATATATCAGGCGATATATCAAAGAATAATAAATGAAACTAAGCAAACGATATTCCATATCCGTTTTTCCACTTGGCGCACGGGCGCTCGCCTTGAATCATTCAAATATGGTGAGAATGAGATTTTCTCGCCATGCACCTGTTTACCATTAAAATTAAAACTCACCGGTTCAA
>JBCKWI010000041.1:0-15384 GCA_038922795.1 Gammaproteobacteria bacterium | reverse complement strand
CAGACAGCGGTCCAGATGCAATTGTGTTTTTTCAGTCGCTTCCTTGCCTTCCAGCAATCCCTTGATGAGATAGATCCTGCCGCGCGGGCTGTCGAGTTCATCACCCAGCAGACGGTAGGTGGGACAGGTTGCCGTACAAAAACCACAATGCACACAACTGCGCAATATCCGGTCGGCCTCTTCCCCGTCCGGCGTATTGAGCAAAGCTTCGACGATAAATGTCTGCATGAGTATCAAAAGTCTTGGTACATGCGGCCCCGATTCAGGATCCGGTCCGGATCAAACACCTGCTTCAGCCGCAAATGCAGTTTCATCAGTGCCGGCTTCAAGGGCTGGAAAACTTCTCCATCGTGATCGCCACCTCTGAATATTGTGGCATGTCCACCGGACTGCTCTGTTACCCGGCGGATTTTGTCTACAGGTTCATCCGTCTTGAGCCAGCGTTGTGCGCCCCCCCAATCGATCAACCATTCTCCGGCCAGATCCAGATTGCCGGTTGTAGATGGCACAGATAGCCGCCAGAGAGTTTTGTTGTCCTTAAAAAAGGCGTGTTGATGCTCGCGTAATTGTCTCCAGTAATCCAGTCCTGTATCTGATTCTTCCATTGCCAGAATTTTCCGGGCGGACGCAACTGCGGTTTTCTTCCCGGAAAGACGTATATTAAGTTGCCCATCATCATAACAGGCTGCGGAGAGGGACAGTGATTTCCCGGCCCAGGCATTCATTTGGCTCAATGCAGTATTGAAATCTGTTTCCCGGGTCAATGCGATTTCATATTCAGGTTGAGGCAATACCTTGATGGACACCTCCAGTATTACTCCCAATGTGCCCAGTGCGCCAGTCATCAGGCGAGAGACATCATAACCCGCTACATTTTTCATGACCTGTCCGCCGAATGTCAGTATCCCGCCCTTGCCGGTTAGGCATTTAATACCCAGAACATAATCTCTGACACCCCCTGCATATGGGCGCCTCGGCCCAGACAGGCCACACGCTACCGTGCCACCCAAAGTGGCATCATCGCCAAAACCGGGTGGTTCAAACGGCAGCGTCTGTCCACGTTCCGAAAGTGTATTTTCTATCTCGCGGATGGGTGTGCCTGCATAGGCTGTGATCACCAATTCTGTGGGTTCATACGAGATAATTCCGGAACATGAACGAATGTTAATGACCTCTCCAATAACATTGCGGCCATAAAATTGCTTGCTGCCACCACCTTTTATGATCAGCGGTTGTCCTGAATTGCTGGCCGCAATAACACGTTCACCGAGTTCCTGATACAGATTGGAAATATTAACGGACACTGACGGGCTACCTTAAAATCGTTCGATCTCGGGGAATGGCAGTTGTCCTGCATGGACATGCATAGCACCGGACTCGGCGCATCTTTTTAATGTGGGCACAGCCTTGCCCGGATTTAACAAACCGGGTGGATCAAAAGCATGCTTGATGTCATGAAACAATGTTAATTCCTGTGCATTGAACTGGACGCACATCTGATTGATCTTTTCGATCCCGACACCGTGTTCACCGGTGATGGTGCCACCTACAGCCACACAGGTTTCAAGGATCTTTCCGCCAAATTCTTCTGCCCGCTCAAGTTCACCCGGAACAGCAACATCATAAAGGATGAGTGGATGCAGATTGCCGTCACCGGCATGAAATACATTGACCACGCCAAGTCCATATTGTCTGGACAGTTCAGCTATTGTCTGCAATACACTGGCAATGTGTTTGCGCGGGATAGTGCCATCCATGCAATAGTAATCTGCTGCGATTCGGCCCACAGCCGGGAAGGCCGCCTTGCGCCCTGCCCAGAATCTTTCTCCTTCGGCCTTGTCTTTGGCCATACGCACTTCTGTTGCACCGGAGCTGACCAGGATATCGGCAACCTCTTTGCTTGATGACTCAACTTCTTCCTGCACCCCATCAAGTTCACATAACAGGATGGCTGCGGCGGCAACCGGATAACCGGCATGAACATAGGCCTCAACGGCGCGTATGCACGCATTATCCATCATCTCCAGTCCGGCCGGGATAATCCCGGTTGCAATGATGGCGGCAACACCATTGCCTGCGGCTTCAACACTGTCAAAGGCTGCGAGTAATATCTGTTGCTGTACAGGTTTTGGCAGGAGTTTTAATGTTACTTCCACGACGACACCCAACATGCCTTCTGATCCAGTCATCAATGCCAGCAAATCAAACCCCGGTGCATCCAGTGCCTCACTGCCGATCTCCAGCAACTCCCCTTCCACGGTTATAATTTTTAACGCGGCAATATTGTGTACGGTCAACCCATATTTCAAACAATGCACACCACCTGAATTTTCCGCTACGTTACCACCGATGGTACAGGCGATCTGGGATGAAGGATCCGGGGCATAAAACAAACCGTAAGGTGCTGCCGCCTCTGACACACTGAGATTACGGACGCCGGGTTGCACTCTGGCAAGACGGAGATCCGGATCTATTGCCAGGATCCTGCTTAGTTTCGCGAGACTCAAAACCACACCATCCGCGACCGGTAATGCCCCGCCGGAAAGGCCGGTCCCGGCGCCACGTGCCACCACCGGGATATCTTCCGCATGACATATCTGTAATACTGCCCGAACCTGATCGATATCAGCGGGTAATACCACACAACAAGGCAGGGTACGGTAAGCTGAAAGGGCATCACACTCATACACCTGCAGTGATTCAGGCCCGGAAATAACCGCCTCGTCTGGTAAAATGGCACGCAGCCTTTCAATGACAGATGACATGCCTGCATTCTACAGTGAATAGATGGCCTGCCGTCACCCCCAAACACACGCCAGTATCAGTGTTACTCCGTCGGCTCCGGCTGGCCAATAAAATGTTAAGATTACAACCGTCACCCGGCAAAAAAGACTACCCTTATCAGTCAAATTGACTGAAAATAACCGATTGATATATATAGTTATTTAATATTCTCTTGAATTATATTAAGAATTTTTAGTGACCATGAGCGAAGAGATCCTGATTAATGTAACCCCGCAGGAAACGCGTGTCGCTGTCGTTGAAAACGGAGTGCTGCAAGAAGTTTACATAGAGCGCTCACAAAAAAGAGGACTGGTGGGGAATATATTCAAGGGCCACGTTTCCAGGATATTACCGGGCATGCAGGCTGCATTTATTGATATCGGACTGGAACGTACGGGATTTCTGCATACCTCGGATATTGCAACGCTATCGGAGGAAATCATACCGGATGAGCATGAGCACAGCCTGCAATTGCCATCCATTGATACTCTCCTGCATGAAGGACAGGACATCCTGGTGCAGGTCATCAAGGATCCTCTCGGCAGCAAGGGTGCCCGCCTGACCACGCGCTTGTCTTTGCCTTCCCGCTATCTGGTGTTTATACCGGATTATACCAACATCGGTATCTCGCAAAAGATTGAAGATGAGAAAGAGCGTGATCGTCTGCGCAGCTTTATCATGCAGTATCGCAGTGGCATTGCCCGTCTGGCCGTGGGCAATGAAGATAATGTCATATTGCACAGTGCAGTGCGTGAATCTGAAATCCTGAACCGTGGCGGTTTTATTGTCCGTACAGCGGCAGAAGGTGTCTCGGAAGAGGATATCTACCGGGACATCGAATTTTTACACAAGCTGTGGGACTCGACAGTGGTCCACGCCCGGAATATAACACCACCCGGTATCGTCTATGAAGATTTACCTCTGGCCCTGCGTACCATGCGTGACCTGGTACATTCCGAAATCGAAAAAGTCCGGATCGATTCCAAGGAAACCTACCATCGCGTCATAGAATTCTCCAAGCAGTTTATTCCTGAATTCCTGGGGCGAATTGAATACTACCCGGGAGAACACCCGATTCTTGATCTTTATTCCGTAGAAGACGAAGTCCAGAAATCACTGGGCAGAAAAGTACAATTAAAATCCGGCGGTCATCTGATTATCGATCAGACCGAGGCCATGACCACTATAGATGTCAATACCGGCGCTTTTGTCGGGCATCGTAATCTTGAAGAGACCATTTACAAGACCAATCTGGAAGCGGCACAGACTATTGCCAGACAATTGCGCCTCAGAAACCTGGGCGGCATTGTTATAATTGATTTCATTGACATGCAGGAGCAGGAACATCGGCGGCAGGTCGTGCGGTCTCTGGAAAAACACCTGGAACGCGACCACTCCAAGGTTACCACCAGCGAATTAACCTCTTTGGGGCTGGTGCAATTGACCCGCAAACGGACCAGAGAAAGCCTTGAACATATTCTCTGTGAACCCTGTCCAACCTGTGCCGGACGCGGTTCTATTAAAAGCGCCGAGACAGTATGCTATGAAATTTTTCGGGAAATTTTACGCGAGGTCCGGCAATTTGATGCCGAGAAACTGTTGATCGTTGCCTCACAGAATGTAGTAGACAAATTGCTTGATGACGAATCAACCAGTGTCGCCGAACTTGAGGCATTCATAGGACGGCCTATTACATTTCAGGTTGAGCCATTATATACACAGGAACAATACGACATTGTCTTATTATAATTACACACATACCGTTTCATAAATAATGTTTGCAACAATCCTTCGTCGTTTATATCACACCTGCTGGTATGTTTTCGCTGCGCTTGTCCTGACTGCCGCCGTTTGTGTCACTCTGGTAAGGTTGACACTGCCTCATATCGATAACTATCGCGAAGAGATTCAAGACTGGGCCAGTCAATACGTTGGCTATTCGATCATCGTGGAAAAGATTGATGCTGAATGGCGGGGTTGGACACCCTATCTGCGACTGCACGAGATTAATGTGCTGGACCAAACCGGTAAAAATATACTGGCCAGATTAAAGACTGCGACTATCAGTCTGAATCCGGCCACCACTTTCCTCCAGCAGAAATTGTCTCCATTACAAATAACCATTACCGGTCCGGAACTGGTTATTATTCGCGACACTGATGGCGCTATAAATATTGCACAAATTGAAAGTGGTGACGATGGAAAATACCAGCAGGATGACCATTCTGTTTTCGCAGAATGGTTACTGACACAAAAAAGTGTCTCTATTCAGGATGCGAAAATACATTATCTGGATCTGGGCCGGCGAGACACGCCATTACTATTAACCGATGTGACACTTTTCTTTAAAAGGTCCTGGAAACATGTACAAATCGATGCATCTGCAATATTGCCGGAGATGTATGGACGATCTTTTAATATCTCTCTGGATATTTTTGGAGATATCACCACACCGCAATGGTCTGGCCAGATTTATTTCAATGGCCAAGATATATATCCAGGCACCCTCTTTGCTCTCATTAATAGCGGGGTATCATCAGCCAATCTGATCAGCGCCCCTGCGAATATTGAATTATGGAGCAACTGGAAAGATGGAAAACTGAATAATCTTGATGGCCAGATTGATGTGTCCGATATTCAGATTGCATATGACAAGTTAGAGTATGATATTCAACACCTTGATACCCTGTTCTCAATCAGGAGTACTGGAGACGAGGGATTCAGATTGCGCCTGAATATCGAAGACCTGGTAACAACAAATGGCCTATGGCCAAAAACGTCAATTGAAATTCATAAAGAATGGTCTGCTGACAGCAATAACTTCCGTTATATCGCCAAATCTGACTATCTGAAGATCGAAGATCTGTTGCCTTTGATCAAGGCGATAAAAACAGGTGGCGGATTCAATAAAGATGACTCTTATAAATTATCAGGGACACTCAAAAACAGTTTGCTTGTTTATGATAATTCCTTACCTGAACCGGTTTATATCGACAGTGATATTGACAGTTTAACCATTGAATACAGTCCAGATAATTCCAGAATCACAAACCTGAGTGGTCATATCGAAACCGGACTCCAGCAAGGACTGATCAGTCTTGATTCAAGTTATATTGAACTCTTCCTGCCTGATATTTTTGCAGAAAAGGTCATGATTCACGAACTGGCCGGAGACATCAACTGGTACAAGGAGAATGGTGCCCTGGCCTTTGAGACCAGACTTGTAGAATCGCATACCCCACACTTTAACTCATCATTGCATGGCAATGTATCATTTAACCTGGAGAATAATAGCATTCAAACAAATTTGTTATTCAATGCAAGTGATCTGAATATAGAAAACCTTGCTCATTACATGCCGGTATATACCCCTGAAGAATTGCAGGCATGGGTGGAAAAAGCGCTGGTTTCCGGCCATATTTCATCGCTGGATATCGTGCTCAGGGGAAATCTGGATGAGTTCCCGTTCAAAAACATGGAAGGCCAGTTTAAAACCATCGCCAATATACATAATATCACCATGGATTATCATCCTGACTGGACCCCGATAGACAAGCTTGATGCCGAACTGGTCATTGATAATAACCGGCTATCCATCAATGCCCATAATGGTTATATCTACAATGCCGGCATAACAAATGTAGTAGCTGTGATAGATGAACTGGATGCTGATGCTGCAGCCGTCGATATTAAAGGTAATATAAAAGGCACTACACAGGATGCTGTCTTCATAGTTAAAAACAGTCCATTGTCTTCCTCCAACTTGTTAAGGGAAATTAATGATCTCGAACTGGACGGACCCATAGCACTCAATCTTGAACTTCATATACCATTTGATCATAAACCAATGTCACTAAACGGCGATCTGTTTTTTAACAAGACCTTTTTAAAATCACCCACTCTGGGAATGGAACTGAGTGATATCTCCGGCAATGTCCTGTTCACCCGGAACACCGTATCAACAAAAAATCTCAAAGGAAATTATTTTAACCAGCAAGTTAATCTCGACATACGTAGTGATGACAAGGAAAGACTGATATTTAGTCTCGTTGGTGATTCGGACAGTCATTTTATTGTTGAACAACTGGGCTATTATTTCCCAGGGATGAAATCCATGACCAGCCAATTAAATGGCCTCTTGGAAGGTGTATGCCGCTGGACCGCGACACTTGCCCCGGATCCTTCCGCCTCCATTGAAACTGCCAACCCAGCCAGATTACTGACTATCAGCTCTGATCTTTCCGGACTCAAAATCAATTTGCCCGAGCCGTTAAGGAAAGACTTTGATATCATGCCTTTGACAATATCTACGACTGTGTCGGAGGCAACCCAAAAAGAAATACACTTTTCCCTGGGGGATGATATTTCCGGCAGGATTCATCTCAACCGGGCCGGTGACATCACACTGACCATGGCAGAACTGGCGCTTGGTAATAACACAAGATTATTTAACGACAGGCGTGGAATATTCATACATGGCACAACTGGTCAATTGTCTTTATCAGACTGGCATAACCTGATTGATAATCTTGATTTTAAAATTGCAGCCGGACCAGCCGATATTATTCAGGTAGACCTGCTCGTCTCATCTCTGGGTTATTATGATCAACAGTTTACAGATACAAATTTCAACCTTAATAATTCACAGTCCCAATGGCAGATGGGTCTCAATGGCGCCGATATTGAAGGTGAATTTGCTGCACCCCGGAAAACCGGCAACGATACCGTAAAGGCAACATTCAAAAAATTACATCTGCAGAATAACAGTGATTCGGATCGCGAATTTAATATAGATCCGCGTCTGCAACCACCACTCGAATTGACCGCTGAAGATTTCAGGTACGGTGACATGAATTTTGGCAAACTGTTATTGAGTACTTCAACCCGGGAGGATGGTATATCAATTGATACCATCAGCTTCGCCAAACCTGGACTGACTATTAATGGCAATGGAATATGGCAGATCATCAATGACCTTGAGTATTCCAAGTTCGATTTCCAGCTCTCCGCCGAACAACTCAAGAACATGTTGAAGACTTTTGATTACAGCATAGCACCGGTAAAAGGTGGGACAACCAGACTGGATTTGAACGCAAACTGGAACGGTGCACCCATGGATTTTTCACTGGCAAAGATAAATGGCACGCTCGAGATGAGCATCGAAAAAGGACAGTTCCTGAATATTGAACCAACTGCAGGAAGACTGTTTGGCCTGCTAAGCATACAGACACTGCCGCGACGTCTGTCACTTGATTTTTCTGACTTGTTCGGCAAAGGTTTCTCATTTGATCAGATAGAAGGAAGTTTCACACTTGAATCCGGCAATGCCTACACCAATAACCTCTCCATGACTGGTCCTTCGGCAACTATTGGTGTTACCGGCCGTACCGGATTGATCGAAAAGGATTACGATCAGATTGTGACCGTAACTCCACAAATATCTGACAGCCTGCCGCTGGCAAGCGCCCTGTTCGGCCCGATAGGCGCCGGCGTAGGGGCCGTGTTGTTCCTGGCCGGGGAATTATTCCAGTCTATACCGGAACAGATTGATAAATTGTTACGTTATCAATATACGATCAGGGGAAGCTGGGAAGATCCGATGGTTGAAAAGTATCAAGGTGAGGGTAGTGGCTAATGATTGGTGATTGGTGATTGGTGATTGGTGATTGGTGATTGGTGATTGGTGATTGGCAAGGATTATGTAGATTTATATTATCACCTGCAACCGACTATTCACTATTCACCAACTACGGTTTGGCAAAGACATAAAACATCATCAACATCACCGAGGCAACCGTTATCCCTACTCCCAGTTCAATCAGAAGGATACCTAAATGCTGGCCTGCAACCGGATCCGATCCAAGCACGTTATAGTCAAGAAAATTTCCGCCCAGCAGTAACCCGGTAATACCTGTTCCGATATACAACATCAATCCCAGAGCCGACAGTATTCTCAGAAACCTTAAAGGAACAACCTTACGCAAATTCTCTATACCATATATAAGTGCATACAAGATAAATCCAGACGCAAATATCACACCTGCCTGGAATCCTCCACCCGGACCATAATCGCCGTGAAACTGAACATACAATGCAAACAACAGGATCAAGGGGATTATTAATTTTGCAATGACCCGTAATACCAGATGATGTTCCATTTTATTTTTCCTTATGCAACCTGGTCTGAATCATGTTTGACAAGTTTTTCACGCCTGCCCCTGCCCAGAAGGATTAACACCCCGATACCTGCGGTAAAGATAACTGTGACCTCGCCAAGTGTGTCATAACCCCGGTAACTGGCCAGTACGGCAGTCACCATGTTGGGTATGCCTATCTCGACTTGAGATGTTTCAATATAACGTTCAGCGATATGTTGATGTACCGGTGCGGTACCATCGCCAAATTCCGGAATATCAATCGTGCCATAGATCAGGATCGTGCCGGTCAAAAACACAACAAAAAACGATACCCAGGAATGTCTGACTGCAGGTGATTCTTCACTGGAAGTCAATGCCAGCGTACACAGGAATAACAATGTAGCAATACCGGCGCCAACGGCCGCTTCTGTAAAAGCCACATCGACTGCCCCCATCGTAACAAACAGACAGGCAGAAACCAGACTGAATATCCCGGTCATCATGACGGACGTAAATAAATTTCGCATTTGTGTTATTGCCAAGGCAATAATCGCCAGAAACGTCAGCAAGGCAATGTCTACAATGACTTCGATGTCTGTTCTCCGGAATTGCTTAAAACAGGTTTTAATTTCCCATGTATTGCTGCCTTGGCAAGGGCATGGGCTGCGGTTGGCGTAGTGAACAGAATAAATAAGACAATCAACAACAGTTTGATACTGACAATACTCAGGCCTGCCTGGAAGATGAGCCCCAGTACTATCAGCATGCAACCCAGGGTATCAATAACACTGGCGGCATGCAGCCGGGTAAAGAAATCAGGGAAACGAATTATGCCTACCGCGCCTATTATCATGATCGTTCCACCTGCCAATAAACAGATCCAGCTGATGAGATCGAGCACTATATTCATAAATCCATCTCTTCCTTTTCAGCAGCGCCACGCCCCATATCGCCGTATTCAAAAAACTTCAGGATCGCAATTGTGACAATAAAACTTATCAGCGCATACACAATGGCAATATCCAGAAACTCCGGCCGTCCGGTTAAAAAACCAAAGACAGCAATAAATAGTACAGTGATCGTTCCAAATACATTCATGGCAAGAATTCGATCATAAATAGTGGGGCCCAGAATTGCCCGGCACAGCGTTAACAACATTGCTACGAGCACCCCAATCATGGCTGCAATAAACATTATTTATGATCCTCCATCAACCTGACACGCCGGTTCATTTCTCCGGTCTCCAGATTTGCAGCACCTTCGGCTGTCAGGGCATGGACTTCAATCATATCTCCATCAACATTCATGGAAATCGTGCCGGGTGTCAGGGTAATGGAGTTGGCATATATCACGTGTCCAAGATCAGTCGCCTGGGTACTCTTGATCTTTATCACAACAGGACTGATGGGCATATCCGGAGATAAAATACGCCGGCACACATCTATGTTCGAGATAACTATCTCCTTCAATAACCAGAGCCAGTAACTGATGGTCAGCCTGATTTTCAGATGGACGGGGTGCCCCTCGTGATCAACGACATCCATACGCAAGGCCAGATACACGACTAAACAGACTGAAACCAGCCCGAAAAAGAGCAACAACGGTGTAAAATATCCTGACAGCAACATCCATAAGGCTGCCAGGAAAATGCCAAGACTGATTGCATGTGGTATTTTATTCATTCGGTTTTCACAAAGATTTTCTTCCGGCTCTATTATAACTTAAACAGATTCAATAATCACAACCCGGTAGATCGTCCCCATGCAATGGAAACCAAATGTCACAGTCGCTGCAATCGCCGAAGATAATGGCCGCTTTCTGCTGGTCGAGGAAGATGCAGATAATCATATCGTCTTCAATCAGCCCGCGGGTCATCTGGAAAAGAATGAAAGCCTGATCGAAGCCATAAAACGCGAGGTACGTGAGGAAACCGCATGGGAATTCGAACCCGAATTTCTGGTTGGCGTTTATCTCTACCCTAATCCGCGCATTGATATTGTCTATCTCCGTTTTTGCTTCGCGGGGAAATGCATACAACATGATCCCACCCTTGAGCTGGACCAAGGGATCATCCACCCGGTATGGATGAGCAAAACAGAAATCGAGGACAATCAGGAACGGATGCGCAGCACGATGGTACTGACCTGCATCAATGATTATCTTTCGGGCAAGCGTTATCCACTGGATTTATTGAATCATTACATCATGAATAGTTAAACCATTGTTCTTCACCAGATATTGTTGCCATGAAAAATCAAAAAGTAATCGTTGGCCTTTCGGGAGGGGTTGATTCCTCCGTCTGCGCCCTGCTGTTACAGGAACAGGGTTATCAGATAGAAGGCCTGTTCATGAAAAACTGGGATGAAAAGACACCCGATGGCGGTTGCATGTGGGAAGCGGATGTCGAGGATACCATGCGTGTCTGCCAGACACTTGGCATTCCCCTGAATACGGTCGATCTCTCGGCAGAATACTGGAAGGGTGTTTTCAGTCATTTCATCGAAGAATATAAAAGCGGACGCACCCCCAACCCGGACATATTATGTAACCAGGAGATTAAATTCCGTGCCTTTCTGGATCATGCGCTACAACTTGGTGCGGACAGGATTGCAACCGGGCATTACGCGCGCATTGTCCGGCAGGATGGAACCTGCCATTTGTTAAAAGGACTGGATAAAAACAAGGACCAGAGTTATTTCCTCTGCCGTCTGGACCAGGAACAATTGGCCAGGTCATTGTTTCCGGTCGGAGAGCTGGAAAAATCCAGAGTGAGGGAACTGGCAAAAAAGGCCGGGTTTATTACCCATGATAAAAAAGACAGCACCGGGATCTGCTTTGTCGGTGAACGGCCGTTCCGGGAATTTCTGGGCCGTTATATCCCGAAACAACCCGGCGAGATCCGCACTACAGACGGGCAGACTGTCGGCACACATGATGGTATTTTCTATTACACACTGGGCCAGCGGCAGGGACTGGGCATCGGTGGAATAAAGGGTGCAAATGAGGAACCGTGGTATGTGATCGGCAAGGATATCGAAAAAAATATCCTGTATATCGGCCAGGGTCATGATCATCCCCTGCTCTACAGCCAGAAGCTGACTGCTACGAATATGCACTGGGTCAGCGGGCAGTTGCCTGCAACCCCTTTTCAATGTTCCGCAAAAACCCGCTATCGCCAGGCCGATCAGAATTGTGTAATAGAGCAGATTGAAAACGGACAATGTGAAGTAAGTTTTACAGTGCCGCAACGTGCCGTCACACCGGGACAATTTATTGTATTCTATCAGGCAGATACCTGCCTGGGCGGTGCCATCATCAATTCCACCCGGCAATAATATCCATTCCAAGTCACTGGCCTGTTACTGGCAGGCGAAATATCGCATAATAGCGCGCTTTGTTTTTATGTCTCACGTATGGGGAACCACATGACAAACAGTTACAACGCACGCGCCAAACTGAACGTTAACAATAAGGAATATGAAATCTATTCCCTGCCGGTAGTCGGCAAACAACATGATATTTCCAGACTGCCCTACTCGCTGAAAATCCTGCTGGAGAACCTGTTACGCTGTGATGATGGCGAAAACGTCCGCAAGGCGGATATTGCAGCCCTGGCAGAATGGGAACCGAAGGCGGAACCGGACAAGGAGATCGCCTTTACCCCGGCACGGGTACTGATGCAGGATTTTACCGGAGTACCTGCCGTGGTTGATCTGGCGGCCATGCGTGATGCCATGAGTCAACTGGGCGGCGATCCGAAAAAGATTAATCCGCTGTCCCCTGCTGAACTCGTCATTGACCATTCCGTGATGGTTGATTACTTTGCACAACCAGACGCGGCGGAAAAAAATGCCGAGATTGAATTCGAACGCAACCAGGAACGCTACGTGTTCCTGCGCTGGGGTCAGGAGGCCTTTTCCAATTTCAAGGTCGTGCCACCGGATACCGGCATCTGTCATCAAGTCAACCTGGAATACCTGGCCCGCACAGTATTCACGCGTACCGTGAATGGTGTTGAACAGGCCTATCCGGACACGGTGGTCGGGACTGATTCACATACCACCATGATCAACGGTTTGGGTGTATTGGGCTGGGGTGTGGGTGGTATCGAAGCCGAAGCCGCCATGCTCGGCCAGCCGATCACCATGCTGATCCCGCAGGTCGTTGGTTTCAAACTCACCGGCAAACTGCCGGAAGGCGCAACGGCGACTGATCTCGTGCTCACAGTCACCAGCATGCTGCGTAAGAAGGGTGTGGTGGGTAAATTTGTTGAATATTTTGGATCCGGGCTGGATCACCTGCCGCTTGCCGACCGTGCGACCCTCGCCAATATGGCGCCGGAATACGGTGCGACCTGCGGCATCTTCCCGATTGATGTGGAGACACTGAATTACCTGCGCCTGTCAGGCCGCAGTGAGGAACAGGTCAAGCTGGTTGAGGCCTACGCCAAAGCCCAGGGTATGTGGCGTGACAGCAATGCTATTGAGGCTGAATACTCAGATGTACTCGAACTGGATATGAGTCGTGTTGTTCCGAGTCTGGCAGGCCCCAAGCGCCCGCAAGACCGGGTTGCTCTCACCGACATGCAGGAGGTCTTCAAGACCAGCCTGCCGCCGATGATCGAGAAACGCACCAAACCGGGCAAAGCCACTATCACTGATGGCAATGTATCGTATGAACTGACTGACGGCGCCGTCGTGATCGCAGCGATCACCTCCTGCACCAACACCTCCAATCCTTCGGTCATGATCGGCGCGGGACTGCTCGCCAAAAAGGCACATGAAAAGGGCCTTACCCGCAAACCGTGGGTCAAGACCAGCCTCGCTCCCGGCTCGCTGGTTGTCTCCGATTATCTGAAGAAGGCCGGCCTGGTGCCGCACCTGGCCGCCCTGGGTTTTGATACCGTCGGTTACGGTTGCACGACCTGCATCGGTAATTCCGGCCCGCTACCTGAAGCTGTCAGTAAAGGCATTGCCGAAGGTGATCTGGTCGTTGCTTCTGTGCTGTCCGGTAACCGTAATTTTGAAGGGCGCGTCCATGCCGAGGTCAAAATGAATTACCTGGCCTCGCCACCACTGGTCGTCGCCTATTCGATTGCAGGCACCGTGAATACCGATCTGAATAAAGATCCACTCGGTACCGGCAAGGATGGCAAGCCGGTTTATCTGAAAGATATCTGGCCAAGCCGTAAGGAAATCAACGATGCCATTGCCTCCACGATTGATTCAAAGATGTTCCAGAGCAGTTATGCCAATGTCTTCAAGGGGGATACACGCTGGGGCGGGATCAAGGTCTCGGCCTCGGATCGTTACCAGTGGGAAGACAGTTCAACCTACATACAGAATCCGCCCTATTTTGTGGGCATGAGCAAGGAGGCCCAGGGGTTTGATCAAATCAATGGCGCACGTGTGCTGGCCTATCTCGGTGATTCGATCACCACCGATCACATTTCACCCGCCGGTGCCATCAAGAAAGACAGCCCGGCCGGAAAATACCTGATCGAACATGGTGTCGTGCATAAGGATTTTAATTCCTACGGCGCCCGCCGTGGCAATCATGAAGTGATGATGCGCGGTACCTTTGCCAATATCCGTTTGCGTAATCAGCTTGCCCCGGGCACAGAAGGGGGCTGGACCATCCATCAACCTTCCGGCGAGCAGATGTTTATCTATGATGCATCGATGAAATATCAGGCCGAAGGCACACCGCTTATCATCCTGGCCGGTAAGGAATACGGCACCGGTTCTTCCCGTGACTGGGCCGCCAAGGGCACCAAGCTGCTGGGTTGCCGTGCGGTAATTGCCGAAAGCTTTGAGCGCATACACCGTTCCAATCTGGTGGGTATGGGAGTGCTGCCGCTGACCTTCAAGGATGGGCAAAACGCCGCATCCCTCGGATTGACCGGCAGAGAAATCTTCGATATTGAAGGACTAGAAACCAGCGTGAAGGTTGTGACTGTAATTGCCAGTCCGGAACAAGGTGATGCAATCAAATTCAAGGCCACCGTGCGTGTCGATACCCCGAAGGAGTGGGAGTACTACAACCATGGTGGCATCCTGCACTACGTCCTGCGTCAACTCGCCGCCTGATTAAAGCCCCCTCTCCCATTGGGAGACGACTGCATGGAAACGTGCATGGAAGCACTAATACTGCGGGCGCAGGATGCGCAGGAGCAGTGAGCAGGAGGTAGAATAACGCCTGGAACAGTTATCGAGGGCTGGGGTGAGGGAAAGAACACAAAAATGGCGGGACATCCCGCCCTTTTTTATTTTAAGGAATCTCTGATTAAGTGTCCTTGCCGTCATGCTGGTGAAAACCAGCATCCAGTAATTAACCCCCATCCTACCTTCCCCCTGAAAGGGGGAAGTGGATACTGGTCGCTACGGACTTCCTCGGTAACTGTTCCCGGCGTTACTCTCGGTCTCCGCTCCCGGCTCGACTCTACCGGTTACTTCCCTGTAAT
>JBCKWI010000040.1:0-15607 GCA_038922795.1 Gammaproteobacteria bacterium | reverse complement strand
TTCATCTTCCTGATGGGCCGGGCGGCGGCCTGCTCCCCGAAACGCCGCTTCGCCTTTCTCTTGTAACTCCTTCTGCCATTTGTAGAGTTGATTACGCCGGACCCCTAACTGCAGGGCAATCTCCGAACCGGGTTTATCCGCTTGCTCTAATAAACGAACTGCTTCCCGCTTAAATTCTTTCGAATAATGTTGATACTTTGCCATCTGACACCTTCGGGGGCTATTGTCCCCTTTCTGAAGTGTCCGTTAAACCCGGGTTAGCTCAGACTGACCCTAATTTTCCCTGCACCTGTCAGACCCAAATGAAAATCCGTTGACCAGCATTTTTTGATCTTGCGCTGTAACACTACGGGATGCTTGAGTACATTTATCTTCTACAGCGGAGGTGATTAATACAGAAGGATTGACGTAAAGCTCAGTCTTTTTTGCCATAGATGATGTCGTCGATGTTTTGGCTAGATTGAGGATCGCCGGATTCAACCATTCCCGCTCCGCTCATCCAGGGTTTGGTTTCATTATTCTGCGATACAGAATAATGGGTTGGATCAGGAATTCCGGCAGCAGCGAAACCTTCTATCCGGAACCGGCAGGAATCACACACGCCACAGGCACGTCCTTGTGCATCAGCCTGATAACAGGAAACCGTCAGTGAATAATCTACGCCGAGTTCTGTGCCTTTCCGGATGATCCCGGCTTTGCTCATCTGGATCAGTGGAGTATGTATACGGAATGGTTTGCCTTCCACGCTCGCTTTGGTGGCAAGCCGCGCGGTGTTTTCAAAGGCTGCGATATATTCCGGCCGGCAATCCGGATAGCCGGAATAATCAACTGCGTTTACACCGATAAAGATATCGCTGATACCGAGAACTTCCGCCCACGCCAGCGCGTAGGAGAGAAAAATAGTGTTTCTTGCAGGGACATAAGTCACCGGAATACCTTCCGTCTGTGTTTCCGGGACGGCAATGTTCATGTCGGTGAGCGCCGAGCCGCCGATCTGGGTGAGGTCGAGATCGATGACCTTGTGTCCAGCAACATTCATTGCCTGCGCTACTTTTTTTGCTGCGTTGAGTTCGACGGCATGGCGCTGGCCATAATTGAAACTCAGGGTGTAACAGGTAAATCCCTGTTCCATCGCCATGGCCAGTGTGGTGGCGGAATCAAGTCCACCGGAAAGTAGGATGACGGCTTTCATAATGTCAATTTGGTATTGAATCAATAATTATTTCAGTGCCTGGAATTATCACCCTTCTCCCGCCGGGAGAAGGGATGGGGACGAGGGAGAGCAGTTGTATTCAATCTTATGATAGACAACCCTCACCCCCGCGCCCTCTCCCAGGGGGAGAGGGCGCACAGTTCTGGAATTATTTGCCGGGGATGTTACCCCAAAGATATTTATGCAACTGAATCTGTAAACGCACCGGCAGTTGATCTTCCAGTATCCACTCAGCGAGCTGTGTGGCCCCGAGTTGATCGTGGCTGGGTGAGAACAGAATTTCAAGGCAGCGTTCATGCAACCGGTATTCATTCAGTTTTACCTTTGCCCACTCATGATCTTTTCTGTCGCAGATGACGAACTTGATCTGATCGGTAGGTGCGAGATATTGCAGGTTGTCCCAGCGGTTTTTTGCTTCTTCGCCGGAACCGGGCGTCTTTATGTCGACGATCTTGCATACCCGGCTGTCTACGTCCGCCAGTTCAATCGCGCCACTGGTTTCCAGTGAGACCTGATAACCTTCATCACAGAGCAGGCGTAAAAGGTCCAGACAGTTTTTTTGTGCCAGAGGTTCACCGCCGGTGACCGTCACAAAACGTGTCCGGTAACTGGCCGTCTTGCGCAGGATCGCCGCTATGGAAATTTTTTCCCCTTCATAAAAGGCATATTCAGTGTCGCAATAACCGCAGCGTAACGGGCAACCGGTGAGACGGATAAATACGGTGGGCAATCCGCTGAAGCTGGTTTCACCCTGTATGGAATAGAAAATCTCATTGATCTTCAGGGTCCTGGTCATGATCTGATCGATCTCTTTATTGACCGGTTTCGCGATGCGCATATGTTTAACCCGGAATATTGCCTGCCGATCAGGATTTGGGCGAGCGTTTCAGACGGTCTTCGGCGTCACGCGCTGCGGTTGTGCCGGGAAATTTCTGTATCAGATCCTGCAGTATCTTTTGTGCTTCATCGGCCTGTCCCATTTCATAATAACTGTAGCCGATCTTGAGCAGACTGTTGGGTACCCTCTGACTTTGCGGATAAGTAGAGACGAGTTTCATGTATTCCGTAATGGCTTCGTTGTAACGGCGTGTAACGTACAGGGCTTCCGCCATCCAGTATTGCGCATTTTCTGAATACTGGCTGTTGGGATATTTAACGAGAAATTTATCAAAGGCATCGATGGCCTTATTATATTCCGCCTGTTTGAGCAGGTTGAATGCGGCCTGGTAATTTGTCTGTGCCTCAAGCGGATCAGCGGGTCCTGCGATATCAGACCCATCTGCAGGCAGGGTATCGGTAGTTATTATTTCATCAATTTCACCCGATTCAGAAACCGCATCGGGTGTAATGCTCTCTATCATTAATGCAGATTCTGCATCATCCCCGGCTGGTGTCAGCGAGTCTGTGGGTGTCATCTCCTGTAATGGTGGAACATCGGCGCCCACGACAGGACTCTCGCCCGCACTTAGTCCATCAAGACGGCGCAGCCGGTTATCGACATCGCTGTATAATTTACGTTGCTGATCTTTTAACTTTTCAAGTTCATGAGTATTGAGTTCAAGTTGACCACGCAGATTAGCCACTTCTCTCTGCAGGGATTCCAGTTGCTGAAACAAATCGAGCAGCCCCTGGTTTTGCAGCAACCTTTCAATGTTCTCAAGGCGTTGCTCCAGCTGTGCCGAGGAAGGTTCGACTACAGGGACCGCCCGCTTTTCTGCCATGCTTACGGGCGCAAGCATACTTGCGCAGAGAAAAACAGCAATTCTGAAGGAAGTATTCAATCGCTTACAACCGTTGTTACCGGTAAATGATCTCGACGCGGCGGTTCTGACCCCATGCATAATCATCATGACCATCAACAGCCGGACGTTCTTCGCCATAACTCACAACCCGGAATTGAGTGGCCGATGCGCCAAGCAGAGACATCTGGCGTCTGACGGATTCAGCCCTGCGCTCACCGAGTGCCAGGTTATATTCCCTTGAACCTCTTTCGTCTGCATGTCCTTCAAGGGTAACAACGACACTCTGGTTTGCAGTAAGGAAAGCGGCGTGTGCTTCAACCGTAGTACGGTACTCCGGACCTATATCACTGCTGTCATATTCAAAATAGATGATACGTTTAGCCAAAGGGCTGTTCGGATCATCAAGCGCGCTCATTCCTTGATGATCACCTTCGCTGGCGCCGTAGGCCTGGGAATCAGCGTCCTCGCCCAGTGTTCTGCCCTGGTCGACTACAGAGGCGTCGTCCTGTATCTCTTCTGTAGACGAACAACCATAAAAGGTCAGCGATAACAACAGAATAAATAAAATTCTAATACTCATAACAGTCTCCTGTGAATTGAACATATGAAATGTTGCATTGCTTGATAGCTTAACATTCTTGTTGATACCTGTAGAACAGATTTATTTATTAACGGTCCATGAACGGACCCCAGGCGGGTTCCCTGACCTCTCCGTCCTGCAGTGCCAACCGTTGATGTACGCTGCCATCAACGGATATGGCGGCAAGCGCATTACCCCTGGCGCCGGTCGTCGTATAAATAATCATGTGCCCGTTCGGGGCAAAACTCGGTGACTCATCCTGGCGTGTATCGGTCAGGATGGAGACCTGGCCTGTAGCCCGGTTCAGCAGGCCAATACGGTATACCCCACTTTCACCATTGAT
Source organism: Gammaproteobacteria bacterium (assembly GCA_038922795.1). GTDB lineage: Bacteria > Pseudomonadota > Gammaproteobacteria > Eutrophobiales > Eutrophobiaceae > 2-02-FULL-47-50. The sequence continues at coordinate 11,729 of JBCKWI010000040.1, read as the reverse complement.
CACGGCAATAGATTTGCTATCCGGGGAATATTCCGGTCCGGCATTATATGTGCCGTTAAAGCTGATCCGTTTGGGTAGCCCACCTTCAACCGGCACTTCATAGATCTGCGGGTTGCCGCCCCGGTCAGAAGTGAAGGCCAGCATCTTGCCGTCACTGGACCAGGTCGCTTCGGTATCTATGGCTGCGTTTTCAGTGACACGCCTCAGCGTTTTGGACGCAATGTGGAAGATGTAAATTTCCGGATTGCCGTCTTTGGACAGGGTCAGGGCCAGACGGCTGCCATCCGGTGACCAGGCAGGCGCACTGTTAATTCCACGATTGGATGCAATCTTCTGGCGCGTACCGCCCTGGATATCCTGAATATAGACGGCCGAGTTTTTTTCTTCAAATGATACATAGGCCAGACTTCTGCCATCCGGTGACCAGGCAGGTGACATTATTGGTTCATTGGATTCAAGCAGGATCTGCGGATTATAACCATCGGCGTCAGAAATCTGTAAAGAAAATATTTTTGTGCCATCCTGATTTTTGTTGACGGTGACATAAATAATGCGTGTTGCAAATGCGCCACGTATGCCAATCAGTTTTTCATAAATGATGTCACTGATCTCATGTGCTGTACGCCGTAACTGTGCCTGGGTAGATGGAATCCGGAATCCGGCGATTTGTTTTTCCTTATATATATCAATCAAACGGAATTCCACATCATAATCACCCTGGTTGTTCAGGGTCAGGTTACCAATCAACAGGTTTTCCATACCGAGCAGCCGCCAGTCTCTGAAGTTGACCCCATCGAAATCAGTGGGCCGTTGCGGCAAGTCTTTTTCTTCCATGGCAGAGAAACGCCCGCTGCGGGAAAGATCATTGGAGATGACTTGTGCAATATCAACCGGCGGCAATGCTGCTGCCTGCGACCAGCCAAACGGCACGATGGCAACCGGCAAGGGTTTTTCCACACCCTTGTCGATGATGATCTCGATGGCATGGGCATTAAACCATGCAAGAGAACCAGTAATAAGTAATAGTGTTAAATAAAAATTTTTTCTAAACACGATTTTCGATCCTTAAGGTTCAAAAGTTATTGTAGCATTTCGAAAATTCATTCGTTCAAAAGTAGCAGCATCCTCAGGGACAGGCAATGGCGATGCTTTCTGCACGGCGGTCAATGCACGCCTATCAAAAATCTCGTTTCCACTACTACGAATAACTGAAACTCCAGTCACTTCTCCGCTTGGTAATAAATTTACACGTAATTGGCAACTTAACCCTGTTGGCAAACCAGTTAAATTAAAATTTCTGGTAATTTTGTCGTTAATCTCAGTTCCAAGAGTAGATTCTAATCTTTTGTCTAATAATGCCTGTAATCTTTTCTCTTCTTCATTTTGCTCAGCTTCTAGCTGATCTTGCAGGGCTTTTTCCGCCTCTGCTTTCTTCCGTTCCTCCTCCTGTTTTTTCAGTTCCGCCGTTTTCTTTTTCTGCTCCTCTTCCAGCCGTTTCTTTTCTATTTCGGCCTGGGCTTTCTTCTCTTCTTCGATCTTTTTTTGCTTTTCGAGTTCCGTCTTTTCCTTCTCCAGTTGCGCCAGTTTTTTCTGTCCCTCCTCGCGCAGTTTCTGCTCTTGTTCTTTATTCTTCTTGGCTTCCAGCAGCTTCTTTTCCTCTTCCAGACGTTGTTTCTTTAAATCTTCAGCCTTCTTTTTCTCGGTATCGGTCTGCTTCTGAAGTTCTTCCAGGTGTTGTTTTTCCGTCTGTTTTTTCTTTTCTTCTTCCTGTTTCAGGCGTTGCAGTTCCTTGTCCACCTGGGCCTTGTCCACCACCACCGCGTTAACAATACTGATGTCTTGATGTGGCGATTTGACGGTCTCGGTAAAACTGAAACTGAAAACGAGTAACGTCGCCGCAATAACATGCAGTGCCAGCGCATACCAAATAGACCTTATTCGTACCCACCAGCTTAAATGCATTGCTGATCAATTCTCCGGTGGTTTCGTGATCATGCCAACGGTCGGTACACCGGCCCGTTGCAGCAGGGTCATGAGTTCAACCACCTTGCCATAAGGTACGGATTTATCACCTCCCACCAACACCGGAATGCCCGGTTGATATTTAAGCAATGCGCTGACACGATTTATTAATTCTTTCGGGGAAACAGGTTTATCGCCGTTTTCACCAAAGGTAATGTAGAAATTACCTGCCGCATCCACATTGATAATCACCGGCTCCTTATCAGGGTTGTCTATAGGCTTGGAAGAGACTTGTGGCAGATCCACTTTTACTCCTTGTGTAAGTAGTGGAGCGGTGATCATAAAAATAATCAGCAACACCAGCATCACGTCGATATACGGGACGACGTTGATCTCGGACATCGGCCGTTTGCGTATTCTCTGTCTCATCAATATATTTTCACTTTACACTGTTAATTTTTTACTGGTTTTATGCATGAGCATGACGATGCAGTATGGATAAAAACTCATCCAGGAAGATGTCGTAGCGGTTAATAAGCCGCTCCACGTCATTGGTATAACGGTTGTAGGCAATCACGGCCGGGATCGCGGCAAACAGGCCCATCGCTGTTGCAATCAATGCCTCGGCAATGCCGGGCGCCACCATGGCAATCGTGGCCTGTTGCACGTTAGCCAGTGCACGGAAGCTGTTCATGATCCCCCATACCGTGCCGAACAGTCCGACATAAGGACTGGTCGATCCGACAGTCGCGAGAAATGACAGATTGGTTTCGAGGTAATCGACTTCCTTGTTCATGGCGATGCGCATGGACCTTTGTGCGCTTTCCAGCATGGCATCCGGATCTTTATTGGTTTGTGTTCTGAGTCTCGCAAATTCCTTGAAACCGGCCTCGAACATTTTTTCCATGCCGGTCGCACCCTCCCGTTTGGCATTAATACGGTTATACAGCGGGCTCAGGTCTTCCGATGACCAGAACAGGTCTTCAAACTTGTCTGCCTCGCGTGCCGCCCGGTTGAGTGCCACACGCTTGTTGAAGATCATCGTCCATGAAACCAGTGATGCCAGAAGCAACGCCAGCATTACCAGTTGCACCAGCAGACTGGCGTTGAGGATTAAATGTATAAAAGAAAGATCAGTCGACATGAGCCAACTCCGAAATAATGAATGCAGGGATAGATACAGGTTTCATGGTTTTATTGTTGATGCAGGCGATCTTGATTTCCGCCTGACACAACAGATCATTTTGTTTGTTGAGAATGGTTTGTTTAAATAACATACTCGCCTTGCGCAGCCCGGCTATTTTAGCATTGACGGTCAGTTCATCGTTAAAAATTGCAGGTTTGAGATAGTCGATTGTGACCTTGCGCACAATAAAAATGATATTGTTTTCCCGCGCAAGTCTGTCCTGCTCAAAACCGATGGCACGTAACATTTCGGTGCGCGCACGTTCCAGATACCTGAGGTAGTTGGCATAGTAGACGACACCACCCGCATCGGTATCCTCATAATAGACTCGCACCGGCCATGAGAATTCAGTCATTTAATTCGGGTTATGAGGTTATCCGTTAAAGGTTTATTTCTGTTCAAACAGGCCCGGATCGGCAGGTGTTTGCCTGGGTGCCTCAAGGCCAAAATGTAACCAGGCATTACGGGTCACCATACGTCCTCTTGACGTGCGCATCATGAATCCCTGTTGTATGAGAAAGGGTTCTATCACATCTTCTATGGTGTCACGTTCTTCACCTATCGCCGCCGCCAGGCTGTCCACACCCACCGGGCCGCCATCGAATTTCTGGATGATGGCGAGCAGCAGCTTGCGGTCCATCGTGTCAAAGCCGTGTATATCCACATTTAACATGTCCAGCGCCAGGTTGGCGACATCTTTTGATACGCTGCCATCGCCTTTGACCTCGGCGTAGTCACGGACCCGGCGCAAAAGCCGGTTGGCGATACGCGGGGTGCCGCGCGATCTGGCTGCAATCTCGCCGGCGCCATCATTTTCAATCATGACATTTAATATGCCGGCAGAACGTTTGATAATCCTGGATAGATCGGCGGTGTTGTAAAACTCCAGCCGTTGCACGATACCGAAACGATCCCGCAGAGGAGAGGTCAGCAATCCGGCACGTGTTGTCGCGCCTACCAATGTAAACGGTGGTACATCGAGTTTAATGGCGCGGGCCGCAGGGCCTTCACCAATCATGATATCGATCTGGTAATCCTCCATCGCCGGGTACAACACTTCTTCGACGATCGGGCTCAGACGATGGATCTCGTCGATAAAGAGCACATCATTCGGCTCCAGGTTGGTCAGCAGTGCCGCCACATCACCTGGCCGTTCCAGTACCGGGCCGGAGGTCTGGCGCAGTCCCACATTCATCTCATTGGCGATGATATGGGCCAGGGTGGTTTTCCCTAATCCGGGCGGGCCGAAAATCAGGACGTGGTCGAGTGGCTCCTTGCGTTTACGGGCAGCACTGATGAAGATCTCCATCTGTTCATGGACAGAAGGCTGGCCTATGTAGTCCGCGAGTCTTTTAGGGCGCAGTGAGTTATCAAACGCCATATCATCAGCATTGCCGGTGGGTGAGATTACTGGATTTGGTCCGCCCATAGATATTCAGTATTGTCGCTTGTAACGACTGGCCATGTAAATCGGGGTAATCGCCATATTATATTGTTGAAATATGTCGGGAAAATGGCTGCTTTGTGGAAATCCAGTGAACGCTACAATTGCAATCTGATCTCCTCCCCCTGTGAGGGGGAGGATAAAGGTGGGGGTTGGGCATGAAACTATACTATGAACTTTCCACCCCCATCCTGACCCCCGTATCAAGTACGGGGCAGGCTTTCCCCGTTTCAGGGTGGAGGAAGACTTATCTTTTTGTCCCAAGGTTTGGCTCCCAATATTTCAGACAGACGAATTAATTACTTGCTGACCGAGGCCTTCAGTGCCTCACGGATGATCTCTTCGCTGCTCATTTCAGGGGTGGCGACAACGTGTACATAACGGCTGGCCTCCTGTGGTTTGTAACCCAGCGCCACCAGCGCGCTGACGGCATCATCAGTCTGACTACCGGATGCAGCCGCGTCTTTCCCGTGAACAGGGCTGGAACCATAAGCGATATTCAAATCCTTGAGACGATCGCGCATCTCGATGATTAACCGTTCCGCTGTTTTTTTACCCACACCCGGCAGCCGGGTCAGGCGGGCACTGTCGCCATCACGTATGCAACGGACAAAGTCCGCTGCCTCAATGCCGGAGAGTATGGTCAGCCCCATCTTGGCGCCAACGCCATTGACCTTGATAAGGCTCCTGAACAGATGACGCTCATTCTCGGTGGCGAAACCAAATAACAGGTGCGCATCATCCCGCACTACCAGATGCGTATACAAATGTATCTCCGCACCGGTTTCGGGTAATTGATAAAACGTACTCATCGGGGCCTCAACCTCGTAGCCCACGCCCTGCACATCAATCAACAGCATGGGAGGGGACTTCTGTAATATCCTGCCGAAAAGCCTGCCGATCATCTCAATCTGCCTCCGCTGATACCACTGACCTCACGCATACGCATAAGACCTTGCCGCGAATGGCCATGACACAGCGCCACGCCCAGCGCGTCCGCGGCATCCTGTAGTGGTTTCTGATCCAGGCATAACAGCACCTTCACCATGTGCTGCACCTGTTCCTTGGCCGCATGTCCTTTGCCCACCGTCGCCTGCTTTACCTGGTTCGCGGTGTATTCGAATATCTTCAAACCCAGTGTGGCGCAGACTGTAATAGCAGCGCCTCTGGCCTGGCCGAGTTTCAGGGCGGAGTCTGCATTGCGATGCATGAATACCCTTTCAATCGCCATTTCTTCGGGATGGTATTGTGTGACTACATCACTGATCCGCTCAAATATAATCAGCAGTTTGTCCGGGAGTTCTTCCGCATCAATATGAATACAGCCGTGGGTGATGTGTGTGACGTGGTTCCCTTCGATATCGATGATGCCGTAACCCGTGATCTGGGAACCGGGGTCTATGCCGAGAATGCGGGTCATTCAGAGTGACTCGTGAAGCGTGGAGCGTGGAGCGTATCTCGTGGAACGAGTAATCCGGGCTGCATTTTCGTAATACGCTTCACGAGGTGCGAGATACGATCCTAGTTAAGTTGTGCAATAACATCTTCCGGTATATCGGCATTGGAGTAAACCTTTTGTACGTCATCCAGGTCCTCCAGCATATCCAGTAATCGCAGCATACTCCCGGCAGTCTCAAGGTCCAGTTTCTGGCTGGTTGAGGCACGCATGGTGATTTCCGCTGATTCCGGTTCATGCCCCTTGTCCTGTAGTATGGACTTGATATCGAGAAATTCATCCGGTGCAGTAAGAACGTCAATTGCGCCATCTTCGCAGGTGATCACGTCTTCGACACCGGCTTCCAGTCCCGCTTCCATCAATGCCCCTTCATCAGTGCCCGCCGGGAAGGAGATCTGACCTACCTTTTTGAAAAGGTAGGCAACAGAACCATCCGTGCCAAGGTTCCCCCCACATTTATTAAAGGCATGGCGCACTTCCCCCACGGTACGGTTACGGTTATCGCTCATGCAGTCCACCATGACAGCAACCCCACCCGGACCGTAACCTTCATAACGGATTTCCTCAACATTTTCACCTTCATTGCCGCCAGCGCCGCGCTTGATCGCGCGTTCGACGGTGTCCCTGGTCATGTTGTTGGACAGGGCATTATCGGCTGCGTCACGCAGGCGCGGATTATTGTCCGGATCACCACCACCCATTTTTGCTGCAACGGTTATTTCCCGTATGAGTTTGGTAAACAATTTGCCGCGCTTGGCATCCTGTTTGCCTTTACGGTGTTGAATATTAGCCCACTTGCTATGACCTGCCATGCCTGTAATACCGGTTAATTAAAATGACGCGATTCTATCATTAGTCATCATACCACCCAAGACAGCCACACCAGGCTCTAATGCTGAAAGCGGCCGTGCTGTAAAAAATGGATCGATTGTCTGGCAACTGCTTTTGAGATCAGCATACCGAAATGTGATACCGGCAGGGTGATATGATCGGTCATTCCGTCCAGCCGGGTTTCTGCAACGGCAACAGTACCATCATTGGGCCGGGGTATTCCCGGTACGAACATACCTAATCCCAGACGCAGTGTTCCGGCAATCACGCCAAGTTCATGGGTATTGCGCCAGGGCGGCGCCTCACCCAACAAACCAAGTTTGATGCTTTTCCCTAACAGCATGCGACCCGGTGAGGATTGATTAAGTCTTTGCGCCGCACTGCTGATTGAATGTGGCGTGCCCAGCGTCACGATTCGTCCCGGACACTGCCCAGGATAGTTTTTGAACAGGTGCCGGATCACCAGTCCGCCCAGACTGTGACAGACATAATGAATAACCGGGCTTTGTATTTTCTCAACATCTGCCTGTAACGTCAGGGCATTCTCCAGTGGCGTGTTTTGCAGACTATGATAGGAAAATCGCAGTGTGTTGAAACCGGCATGCTCAAGCCGCCGGCGTAGCAAACTCATATCCATGCCGTTCATGTACAAGCCGTGTACCAGAATGATGGTCTCTTCAGTCAAAGTGTTCCCTGAAAGATAAAGATGACTGGATGGTTCATCGGCTGGCAGGTGTAATATGGTATTTGGTAGATGGTATTTAGCAGAAGGTATGCAGGGGACAGCATGATGCCTCACCATCCCATCTACCATCTACTAAATTCCGCATACCATTATTTCGATTTCATGCGTCACCGGCGAGCGCAGCTTCGCCCTTGCCACTGGTGAAATTCAGCAATTTCTGGATCGCTGTTCGCGCCTTGCGTCCTGTCTCCGCATCAACATGGATTTCATTGCTACCGGTTCTCAGTACACGTTCAAGTTTGCGCAAGGTATTCATTGCCATCCACGGACAATGTGCACAACTTTTACAGGTTGCGCTTTTGCCTGCGGTAGGTGCCTCTATAAAAATTTTATCCGGTGCGGCCTCCTGCATCTTGTGAAAAATGCCCTTGTCGGTGGCGACAATAAATTCCTTCGCCTCCAGTTCCTGGGCAGCCTTGATGATACCGGTCGTGGAGCTGACCACATCCGCCTGTTTTATTACAGAGGCCGGGGATTCCGGGTGCACCAGCACTTTTGCCTGCGGATGTTCACGGCGTAACAGTTCCAGTTCTATGCCTTTGAATTCCTCATGCACCACACAGGAACCCTGCCACAGCAACATATCGGCCCCGGTTTGTTCCTGCACATACTCTCCCAGATATTTATCCGGGGCCCAGATGATCTTTTTCCCCTGTGCCTTCAGGTGATTGACAACATCGACGGCGCTGCCAGAGGTCACCATCCAGTCCGCGCGGGCTTTGACCGCGGCGCTGGTATTGGCATATACAACCACCGTCCGATCCGGATGTTGATCGCAGAACTGGCTGAACGCGTCAATCGGGCAACCAATGTCCAGTGAACAATTTGCATTGAGGTCGGGCATCAAGACGCGTTTTTCAGGATTGAGTATCTTGGCCGTTTCACCCATGAACCGGACGCCACAAACTATCAGTGTCTGTGCCCCGGATTCGTGACCAAAGCGTGCCATATCGAGTGAATCGGAGACATGCCCGCCAGTCTCGTCAGCCAGTTCCTGCAGATCAGGATCGGTGTAGTAATGGGCGACGATGATGGTATCCTGTTCTTGCAGTAGTTGTTTTATGCGCGACTTGAGTTCATTACGCTCAGAAATGCTCAATGTCTCGACAATGGTCTCCGGTACCTGTTCAGGCGGTAAACGGTAGTCCCGGAGTTCAATATTGGGATTGACGGCGTTCATTGGCCTTGCTCTCTCCTGACATTTTTCATTTAGTAAATTCCACGGTGCCGGGTGATTTAACCGTGTAAAGACGGGCCGGACGATGATTCCCGTTACGCCGTGATTTACCCGTGTCCTTGATGCAGCCCAGGGTCATCAGGCGCTTACGGAAATTTCGCTTGTCCAGACTTTCACCCAGGATGGATTCATAGACCTGTTGCAACTCGCTCAGGGTAAAATTCTCCGGCATGAACTGCAGGGCGATGGTGGAATAATTGAGCTTTGCTGCCAGACGTTGATGGGCCGTGGCAACGATCTCTGCGTGATCAAATGCCAGTGGTGGTAATTGTCTCACCTCAAACCAGGCAACTTCTTTGGCATCGCTGGCAGCACGGATATTGATCCGGTCTGGCGGTACCAGGGCATAGTAACCCACCGATATGACTCGTTCGCGTGAATCGCGGTTTGGTGCGCCAAAGGTATAGAGTTGCTCCAGATAGACCCCGGTGATACCCGTCTCTTCCCCCAGTTCGCGCAGGGCACAGGCCTCCAGGTCTTCTTCAATTTCCACAAATCCGCCCGGCAAGGCCCAACTGCCCATAAAAGGTTCACCGGCACGGCGGACCAACAGCAATTCGAGCTGCCCTTCACGGATAGTAAAGATCACCATATCGGTCGTGACCGCTGGATGGGGATATTGGTAGGTGTAAGCCATGTTGATACCTTAGTGTAATACTTACACAAAAGCTTAGTGTGTTATTTACACTTTATCAAGCCAGGCTTGCCTAAAAGTCAGGAGTTATTCTGTTTTATCAGGTTTTACCAGCTTGATCCCCAATTCACGCAACTGTTTAGGGGATGCCGGTGAAGGCGCGGAAGTCAGCGGGCAACTTGCGGTCTGGGTCTTGGGGAAGGCGATCACATCGCGGATGGTTTCGGATCCGGTCATCACCATCATCAGCCGGTCCAGACCGAAGGCTATGCCGCCATGTGGCGGGCAACCATAATCCAGCGCATTGATCAGGAAGCCGAATTTCTCATCCGCGGCCTGATCATCTATACCGAGCAGGCGCAGTACAGTCCTTTGCATAGCCGGTGTGTGAATACGTACTGACCCACCGCCCATTTCAATGCCGTTCAACACCAGGTCATAGGCACGTGACAGGCACTTGCCCGGATTGGCCTCAAGTTCGGCAGTCGTACTCACCTGAGGAGCAGTGAATGGGTGATGCAAGGCATCCCAGCGTTTTTCGTCTTCGTTGTACTCGAACATGGGGAAATCCACGACCCACAGCGGCCGCCACTGGCCCTGCAGCAGGTTCATGTCAGTGGCTACCCGGTTGCGCAAGGCCCCCAATGCATCATTGACCACTCTGGCCTTGTCAGCACCGAAGAAAATGAGATCACCGGTCTGTGCGCCGGTACGTTCCAGCAATGACTTGATGACTGGCTCCGGCAGGAATTTGAGTATCGGTGATTGCAATCCTTGCGTGCCTGCGTTGATGTCGTTCACCTTGATATAGGCCAGGCCCTTGGCGCCGAAGTTGGCGACATAGTTGGTGTAATCATCGATCTCCTTGCGGCTCAGTTTGCCGCCAGCGGGCACGCGCAATGCGGCCACCCGTCCATCCGGCCTGGTGGCCGGACCGGAGAACACTTTGAATTCGACATTCCTCATCAGATCGGAAACCTCGGTCAATTCCAGCGGGTTGCGCAAGTCCGGGCGATCAATACCAAAACGATGCACGGCCTCGGCATAGGTCATGCGCGGGAACGGCGCAGGCAGATCGACATTAATCGCATCCTTGAACAACTTGATGATCATCTCTTCCATGATGGCGGTGATCTGGGTCTCATCAAGGAATGAGGTCTCAATATCCAGCTGGGTAAATTCCGGCTGGCGATCCGCGCGCAGGTCTTCATCGCGGAAACAACGCACGATCTGGTAATAACGATCCAGCCCGGACATCATCAGGATCTGTTTGAATAACTGCGGTGACTGCGGCAGGGCGAAGAATGAGCCTTTGTGGGTACGGCTGGGTACCAGGTAATCGCGCGCACCTTCCGGCGTGGCCTTGGTCAGCATGGGTGTTTCGATCTCAATGAAACCTTTTTCATCCAGATAGTTGCGCAGGATCTTCGCAACCTTCGCACGTAAGCGGATGTTGCCTTGCATCTGTGGCCGGCGCAGATCGATATAGCGGTAACGCAACCGCGTATCATCGGCCACATTTTCATCATCCAGTTGGAATGGCGGGGTCTTGGCCTTGTTCAGGATTTCAATACTATGGGCCAACACCTCGATCTCGCCAGTAGCAAGATCCTTGTTGATCGTGCCTTCAGGGCGTCTTCTGATCCTGCCGGTTATGCGCAAGACATATTCATTACGCACGGAATCCGCAACTGCAAAAGGCTCAGGTTGATCCGGATCAAAGACGATCTGCGCGATACCTTCACGATCCCTGAGATCAATGAAGATCACGCCACCATGATCGCGGCGCTTGTGTACCCAACCGCAGAGCTCAATCTCCCGATCGAGCAAGGATGAGTTCAATTGTCCGCAATAATGACTGCGCATGGATTCCCCTGACGGTGATGATAGTTATTTATTGAATCGAAACAAAGGCGGGCATCTTACGAGCCGGTCTGTTTTTGCGCAAGTTTACCATTGATGAGGTTGTCTTTAGCCTGGCCTTCCGGCACCACTACACCCATGGAAATAATGTACTTGAATGCCTCTTCGATGGTCAGATCCAGTTCAATGACATCAGTGACAGGGACCATCATGATGAAACCTGTGGTGGGGTTGGGGGTGGTCGATACGAATACCGAGATGAGATCCTGGCCGGTGGCATCAATGGCCTTCTGCATACCCCGGTTTGACAGGAAACCGACACTCCATACCCCTTTACGCGGAAATTCGATCAGCACCGCCTTACGGAAGGA
>JBCKWI010000039.1:0-16020 GCA_038922795.1 Gammaproteobacteria bacterium | reverse complement strand
GCCTGCCAACGACTATCTACATATTTCTTAACATTTCAATGACGGGCCGGGTTTCCGGTCTTATCCCACGCCAGATATAAAATGATTCCGCGGCCTGCTCCACCAGCATGCCAATACCATCCAATGCTTTGTCAGCATGATGCTTTTTGGCCCAGGTGACAAATGCAGTATCTGAGTTTGCATACATCATGTCATAACAGCACGCGCCGGCACGCAATACATCAGCCGGTAACGGTGGAACAGTTCCCCGCAAACTGGCTGAAGTGCCGTTAATGACCAGATCAAATTTTTCTCCTTGCAGATATTCATAATCACCTGCAAGCAATTCACCCCGATCAGAAAATGCGGCTGCGAGTTCTTCGGCACGAGAGAGGGTACGGTTCGCTATCATTATATGCGCTGGATTTTGATCGAATAATGGATCGAGTATGCCACGTACAGCACCTCCCGCACCCAGGATCAATACTTCCTGCCCGCTGATGGTAATTTTGTGATTGATGGTGAGATCCCTGATAAGGCCGATGCCGTCTGTGGTATCACCATAATGTTTCCCGTTTTCATCAAACCATAATGTGTTGACGGCACCGGCGCGCTCAGCTCGCGTGGTTAATGAATCTGCGGCCTTCCATGCATCCTCTTTGAAAGGAACAGTGATGTTCAAACCCTTGCCACGCTGTTTCTGAAATTCATCGAGTGCTGTGTTAAACCCTCCTTGATCAACAAGAATGGCCTGGTAGTGGATTTGTTGCCCGGTCTGCTGTGCAAATGCAGTGTGAATCTGTGGCGATTTAGTGTGTGCGATGGGATTACCCATCACACAATAATTATCAATACCGGGGATCAGATGGAAGTTCTGCACAACAGTTTCTTGAACACAGGCATAATTGGCTGGATATAGAGTTCGTTGAAAAACGTCATGTGTGAAGGTCAGACAGAGCGAAATCTGAATTTAAAGCGCAGTTTACAACAGGATCTGCCGCTATGCTCGACCCTGCATTGCCGGACAGGTTTTCAACAAAGTATGGCCGGGCGTGGGCTATTCTACGCCGAACTGCCACGTGCTTGCAGACCATCCTTTAAACAATACGCCGTAATCCCACGCTCACTCAACAGATACGCACCGGCCGAACTACGGCGGCCAGTATCACAATAGAGAATATATTTTTTACCCGGATCGAGCGCCTCTGCTTTCATGCGTAACATAAAGAGCGGCACGTTAATACTGCCGGGTATGCCATTATTTTTATGTTCGCTGTCCAGCCGCACATCCAGCAAAATTGTCTCTCCTGAAGCAACCATGTTCTCTGCTTCACTATTCGTAACCCAGCTCAACATAGGTTCTTTCAACAGGGAATTGAAGTCTTCCTTCGACAAGCGCATTAATGATCCATCCGTTTCCATGATGATATTGGCATTGCGCTTGGCATCGGATAACAGGGCCTCTTCACCAAAGGCATCGCCATCTTTCAATGTTGCCAGTGTTAATTGTGTATTGGCCTTGGACGTACGGGTCACCTTGCAGCGGCCGTGTTTGATTATGTAATAGTAATCGCCATCATCTCCCTGTTTGATGATGACATCTCCGGCGCGTGCCGGGACTTCCTGTATGCGCATGAACATTGCCTGGATATTCGCAGCCGGTACTTGCAAAAAAGCCCGTGACTGCAGAATGCGCGTCATCCAGTCACTCCCTTCATCGCCCTCATCTGCCTCAACCGAAATCTCGCCGACCTCGATACCGGACAACTGATCCCATGTCAGAAGAATATCCAGCAAATCAGTATCAACCCGCACAATCTTCGCAGGGGTCTTGGCAACGGCATTATGTTTTCTTGGCTGTTGATTGGCGATCGGATGTTTGGCTACTGGCGTCCCTCCCTTTACAACTGTGACTTCGCCAGTGGCCCCGGTCAACGTCACTTCTCCTTCCAGAACATAGACTTTCCGTTTGTCCATATCTCCCTGCTTGAATAATAACTTACTTGCAGGGACAACCTCGACATAGGTCTTTGCCGCCAACTCCTGGAAATTTTCCGAATTAAGCGCACTGGGAGGGACTAAAGTCTTTAACAGTGCTTTATCGACAAGATCAGCCATTTTTTTACTCTTCTATTTTTGTTAATAATGCTTACAGAATCAAGGTAATGTATGCCCGACGGCCCATAATATAACACGCCGCATGGTGCATAAGTATTGTATTGATAATTAAACTTCTTCTCATCAAATTAACATAATTACCGGCTTATCGAAACATTAACGGGCGCCTGCGCGCCCGTTATGTTGAACAACATCTGTGCTCTGCTAGAGGCTGTAACCGCGCTCATTATGTTGAGTCAAATCCAGACCCTCAGTCTCATCATCCGCGCTGACACGCAAACCCAGGACCTTGTCCAGCAACTTGAGGATGACAAAACTGACCACCCCGCACCAGACGACAGTGGCAATAACACCGATCAGTTGAGTAGTAAATTGTGCTGCCATCCCGGTATCCAGACCGAGACCACCCAAAGATTCAGCGGCAAATACCGCTGTTAATAACGTGCCCAGTGTTCCACCGACACCATGCACCGGAAATACATCAAGGGAATCGTCAATTTTCAGCGAACGTTTGATAAATCGGGTCGCGAAAAAACACACAACCCCTGCGAGTATCCCAATAATCAGGGCCCCCGCTGGGCCGACATAGCCAGAGGCCGGGGTAATCGTACCGAGACCTGCCACCATACCCGTTACGATCCCCAGTACGCTGGGTTTGCCATAACGTATCCACTCACAGGTCATCCACGCCAGCGAACCGGCAGCCGCTGATATATGTGTTGCCACCATGGCCATACCGGCATTGGCATCGGCCGCCAAGGCGCTACCGGCATTAAAACCGAACCAGCCCACCCAGAGCATGGAGGCACCTGCCACCGTTAATGTCATGTTATGCGGTAATATCGTTGCTTCCGGAAAACCCTTGCGTTTACCGAGCACCATGGCCGCAACGATGGCCGCAACACCGGCATTGATATGGACGACTGAACCGCCGGCAAAATCCATAAAACCACGGTCACTCAACCAGCCACCACCCCAGACCCAGTGGCAGACCGGTGCATAAACCAGCACCAGCCATAAGGCACTAAACCAGAGCACAGCCGAGAATTTCATGCGTTCTGCGAAACCACCAACGATCAGGGCAGGTGTGATGATGGCAAAAGTCATCTGGAACATGAAAAAGACGGTTTCCGGTATCGTCGTGTCAGGCCGGATCGAATCAAGCCCGATACCGGACATCAGCATGTTGCCGCCACCAACAATCTTGTTAAGGCCGCCACCATCACCAAAGGCCAGGCCATAAACAAACAGCATCCACAGGATGGACATCACGCACGCGATGGTAAAACACTGCATCAAAACAGACAGGACATTTTTACTGCGTACCAGCCCGGCGTAGAACAGTGCCAACCCCGGCAAGGTCATGAATAACACCAGGGCCGTGGATGTTAATAACCAGGCCGTATTCGCGGAGTTAATCTCAGCCTCCGCGGCAAACCCGCTGGTTGATAAAAAAAAGATTGACACAAAAAGAAGCAATTTCCCCACAAAAGAACGGATCATTTTTTATTCCTCCCCTCAGTGCGTCGTCAGGTTACAATGCGTCGTTGCCGGTTTCGCCGGTCCGGATACGTATCACCTGTTCAAGATCAAATACAAAAATCTTTCCATCTCCTATCTTGCCCGTATTGGCCACTTTGGTGATAGCTTCTATGGCAGCATCAAGCTGGCTGTCTTCAAGGGCGATTTCGATTTTTGTCTTGGGCAGGAAATCAACAATATATTCAGCTCCCCGGTAAAGTTCGGTATGGCCTTTCTGTCTGCCAAACCCTTTGACTTCGGTCGCGGTCAGTCCCTTTATCCCTATCTTCGATAACTCATCACGGACATCATCAAGCTTGAAGGGTTTAATTATTGCAGTCAGTAATTTCATAATGGTTATCCTCCCGGCCATCAAAATCCCACCAATGATTAAATGGGCAATCTGGTAAATTGTCATACACTGATAATGTGCAAAGAGAATAGCAATTTATTCAATCTGGTGCACGTGGCAGGAGTGAACTACCACCGGCTGCAAGCCGGTGGCTTCAAACCTGGCCAGCTTGAAGCTGGCTAACACCCCCTTCTCCCTCCGGGAGAAGGGTGGGGGATGACGCCTACATGGATGTAGGCGGTAGAGCGACGCAGGATGCCAAAGCCGAGGGAAGCTGTACATCAGCATGATCCTGATCGCTTTTCCCTCACCCTCGGTCTCCGCTCCCGGCTCGACTCTCGACCGCTGTTCGAAAACCTGTTCCTGACGTTTTCTACCGCCTACATTCCCTGTAGGCGTCCCGACGCGGTTCTACCTCCCCCGTCCATGGGGTCGTACCGATTACATCCTGTAATCGTGCCCTCTCCCGAGGGGAGAGGATTTTACGCTCAGGTTCGCTACGCGAACCTGTCGCAATAGCTTGCTGCGCCTGGAGCCTGCCCCGTACTTGATACGGGGGCGAGGGGTTTTCACCATCCCCGCAGGGGACACTAAATTGCTGAAAACGTAACGGGCGCCGAAGCGCCCGTTACGTCATAAACAACAGTGACAGTTAATACTGATTAAAGGTTATAACCACGCTCATCGTGCAGAGCGACATCAAGCCCTTCGGTTTCTTCTTCTTCCGTGACCCGCAGACCTATGATGATGTCAACAACCTTCAGTATGATAAAGCTCAGGATGCCCGTGTAAATGATGGTGAACATGACTCCCTTGAACTGGATAACCAGTTGGGCGCCGATGCTGACACCTTCGGCCAGACCAACACCCCCCATACTGGCATCGGCACAGAGACCGGTCAGGATGGCACCGATGATACCACCGATGGCATGCACTCCGAACACGTCCAGAGAATCATCATAACCCATGGCACGTTTGATCCTGGTGGAGGCAATAAAGCATCCAGCACCCGCTGCCGCACCAATCAGAATGGCCCCCATAGGGCCAGCACTACCTGAAGCGGGGGTAATTGCCACCAGGCCCGCTACCGCACCAGTAGCGATACCCAGCACACTGGGTTTCCCATGCGTCAGCCATTCCGAGAACATCCAGGCCAGGGCTGCAGTCGCGGTTGCAATCTGGGTCACGGCCATGGCCATACCGGCAGTGGCATTTGCAGCCACGGCAGAACCAGCATTAAAACCAAACCAGCCTACCCACAGCATGGCAGCACCCATCACTGTGAAGTTCAGGTTGTGCGGCATCATGGCTGTTTGCGGATAACCCTTACGTTTACCCAGCATCAGACAGGCAACCAGACCTGCGATACCCGCATTGATATGGACCACGGTACCACCGGCAAAATCCAGCACCCCCCAGTCCCACAGCAGGGCACCATCACCACTCCAGACCATGTGACAAATTGGCGCATAGACCAGGACCAACCAGGCCGCCATGAATACCATCATTGCGGAAAATTTCATACGCTCCGCGAAAGCACCCACAATCAGTGCCGGTGTGATAATCGCAAAGGTCATCTGGAACGTCATGAATACACTTTCCGGAATTGCAGCCACCATGCTGTCGAGAGTCACACCACTGAGAAATGCCTTGCTCAAGCTACCCACGAATGAATTAAAATTCGTCACGCCAGCTTCCATGCCTGTGGTGTCAAATGCGAGGCTGTACACAAACAATGCCCACATCACACTCACCATACAGGTGATGGCAAAACACTGCATCATGACGGACAGTACGTTTTTACTGCGTACCATGCCTGCGTAAAACAGCGACAGGCCGGGAATGGTCATGAATAATACCAGCGCAGTCGCCGTCAACATCCAGGCGGTATCACCGGAGTTTAATTCATCGGCCATCGCCAATGACGGCATCAACAAGGCAATCATAGCCAGGAAACTTCCGGCCATGCCTTTATTTTTGCCGATAATACTTATAAAGCGTGTCATCGTAAATTTCCTCCCTACGAGATCAATTTAAAGGGCATCGCCGCCAGTTTCGCCGGTACGAATCCGGACCACCTGGTCAAGGCTGAGTACAAAAATCTTACCGTCGCCGATCTTGCCGGTATTCGCGGCTTTAGAAATTGCCTCGATGATCTTGTCCACCTGATCGCCGGCTACGGCAACTTCGAGTTTGATTTTGGGTAGAAAATCAACGACATATTCAGCGCCACGGTACAATTCAGTGTGGCCCTTTTGCCGTCCGAAACCCTTGACCTCGGAGACGGTCATGCCCTGTACGCCAATCTCGGTCAATGCCTCCCGCACATCGTCGAGCTTGAAAGGCTTGATAATCGCTGTAACCATTTTCATGAAATAACCTCCTAATTAACTCGGGATCGCCGTTATGCTTCCCATGTTTTGGAATAAACCCAATTCGGACTTTCCAGATCGTTTCAAACCAGTTTAAAAGTAATAAATGGCGTTCACCCCAATCGTTGTCTGGCTGTCTTCAGTGAAGGTACCATCATCGTCCTCGAAAACATCCTCATTGGACTCGTCATACCGGAACTCGGGACGAACTAACAAATTCTTGGTAAGCACAAAGGTTGGGGTCACGGTGAACGCCCAGACAGTCTGTGCAGTACCAGGTAAAATACGTGCACCGTCCTCGTCCTTCATCCCTTCTACCCGTACGGCCAAATAGAATTTCGGCGTAAAGTCATAGCGCAGTACGCCCTGTACGGCATGCCATTCGGCGTTGCGCCCACCAATGCCGACATTGTCCTCGGTGCCGTGATCGTAACTGCCAGAAAAGGTGAAATCCGGCAGCGTCGAGGGAAACGGCTTGACCACCCACACCACATTAAACAGGTGACGCCAGTCGTCCTCATTATCATCCTGCTCCGGGCTGCCCATGTAGTTGAACCAAAGCGAGATGTCATCCGTAGGAAAGAAACCCAACTGGCCGTGGTACCCCTTGGCGTCGTTGTTGTCATCCACCTTGTCCCAACCGTTGACGACCATGAACATCAAAGAAAACTGATCGTTCAGCGGGTAGCTCAGGCGCAGGCCGGTATGGGTAAACGGAATGGCGAAGCTGAAATCGTAGGAATGCGAATAGTTGTCATTGAAACCTTGCCAGCCCTCAATGACTTCCAGGCCAAAGGCTGTGATGAATTTGCCAAAGTCGATGGTCAGACCGTTGCCGAGCGGCGCATTGTAGGAGACGAAAGCCTGGCGCACGTCAACATCTTCGCCTTCAAGCAGACCGGCAGAATGAATCGTTCGCGGGATGTTAGAACCGACATCGAGGTCGAAACGGAAGCCCGCATCGCCTGGCCCAGTAACAGGATTCAGAACGCTGAACTGAAAATCATCTACCCGGAATTCGTTGTGCCTAAAATCGAAAAACCGCTGGGTATTGGTGTCACTGTCCGGGTCGTTGATGTTGTACACATAACCGAGAGACAGAAAACTATGAATCTCGATGGCATTGAGCCAATCAGGAAGTTTTGAGGCTAAACCGGATCCAGCGGAATCTTCCGCCTGCACAACGGGCGCATTTACTATCATGGCAGTAACTAACAAACAATAAATTTTTCCAAGATTTTTCATCATCAATCCCCTCTGGCAAATTGCTGTAAAGGAAAAATAAACCTCTTAAGTAAATGGCTATTTACTCTCGCGTCCTCTAATATAAAGCATGTTCTATGCCATGAATTTAATTAATTTTTAATAACAATAAGTTATGTAAATTTATTGCCTCTAATGATGAGCAATTTATGAAGTGACCACAGTATGAATTGCACCAAAAATGTGCGTAAATAAAGGCAACGCACATTTCTAGTGCAGAGCAGGCGCCATTAACCGGCTTCATCAAGATGCTACAATGCCCGTAGTGCAGGGAGTGCGTGAGATAGAACCTTGAGGAAAGATTATCCATGATCAGCGATGCCAAAATTAACTCATTAATTAAACAAGTCCTGGCCAGTTTGCCGGTTGAACTGATGCAGGCCAGACAGAATCTTGAAAAAAACCTGAAGGCCGCCCTGCAAAAATCATTCGCCAGGATGGATCTGGTCACACGTGAAGAATTTGATGTTCAAACAGAACTGCTTTCACGGACACGCGCTGCACTGGAAGAACTTGAGAAAAAACTGGCTGAGCTGGAAAGGACGTGTTGCGATAAAAAATAATCCGGGAAATACGGCTTTATATTTATCCGGCGACTGAATAGAATAATACTCTGTTCATTCACAGCCAGGCAGGGTAAAAGGGAGATAAAGGACTATGAGTATTGCCATTGTTTACAGCCGCGCACAGGTTGGTATCCACGCCCCGCTGGTCACCGTCGAAGTACATCTCACCCGTGGTCTGCCGTCTCTTGCCATCGTTGGGCTGCCGGAAGCGGCAGTTAAAGAGAGTAAAGATCGTGTACGCAGCGCCATTATTAATAACCAGTTTGAATTCCCTCTACACCGCATCACCATCAATCTTGCGCCAGCGGATCTGCCGAAGGAAGGCGGGCGATTCGATCTCGCGATTGCGCTGGGCATACTCGCGGCATCCAACCAGATCCCGCAGGACAATCTCGATCAATATGAATTCATCGGTGAGCTTGCCTTAACGGGTGAACTGCGGCCGGTGCGTGGTATCGTTCCTGTTACCAAGGCGATCAAGGATGCCAACCGGAAATTGATATTACCCATGTCGAATGCGGATGAAGCCAGCCTGGTCAGTGGTATTGAGATCCTGCCAGCGAATCATTTCATGAATGTGTGTGCACATATTGCCGGCCGTGAACAACTCACCATACACACTACACAACACAATGTTGTTTCAGCATCGACTGAAAAGGACTTGTCAGAAGTGCGCGCACAACAACATGCCAAGCGTGCGCTGGAGATCGCCGCCGCCGGTGGACATAACCTGATCATGATCGGACCGCCCGGCACCGGCAAGACCATGCTGGCAGAAAGATTGCCGGGAATCTTGCCACCGATGACTGAAGAACAGGCACTGGAATCTGCGACGGTTGCTTCGATCAGTACGCATGGATTCGATCCCGCCAACTGGAAACGGCGTCCGTTTCGCAGTCCACACCATACGGCATCGGGTGTGGCACTGGTCGGTGGCGGCAGTCATCCACGGCCGGGAGAAATTTCCCTCGCCCATCATGGTGTGTTGTTTCTGGATGAACTGCCGGAGTTTGATCGGCGCGTGCTGGAAGTATTACGCGAACCACTGGAATCGGGACGGATCATTATTTCCCGCGCTGCACATCAGGCGGAATTCCCGGCACAATTCCAATTGATCGCCGCCATGAATCCTTGCCCTTGTGGTTATCTTGGAGATTTATCCGGCCGTTGTCATTGCACCGAGGATCAGATCCGGCGATATCGCCAACGTATTTCCGGGCCGCTGCTCGATCGTATCGATCTGCATATTGAAGTGCCCAATGTACCGAGGGAGATCCTGCAAGAAAGCAATCATCAGGCCGAGTCCAGCGCCGAGGTACAGGCCAGGGTAGATGCCGCCTATACGCGCCAGCTTGAACGCGCTGGCAAATCCAATCATAAATTAAGCAACCGGCAGGTGGATGCTTACTGCAAACTGGATCATGCCAGTACACAATTACTGGATCGTGCTATTAACCAGTTGGGGTTGTCCGCCCGCGCCATGCACCGTATTCTCAAGGTGGCCCGTACCATTGCCGACCTGGCGGGCACTGAACAGATAAATGCAAAACACTTGGCCGAGGCCATCAACTACCGCCGTCTGGACCGCGCCAGACTCTGACAATCTTGCATTACCCTCCCCTCTCAGAAGGAGGGTGTGCCGGATAAGGCTAAATATATACACTTTGCCCCGGCGAACGGACGCACAAGGAAGTGTATCCCGAACTTCAAGCGGAGCATGGATTACGCAGCGATGAAGAGGGTGGGGAAAGAAGGGATGACATTCCTGGTTCATGGATTCCTGTGATCAAATCTAACAAATTCGTGATCTTTTCAGCTTGCGCCAGGCAGGCGATTCAGGTGAAATAAAACAATCATGAATAAGCAACAATACCATATCAAGGTTGAGGTACAGACGACCTATGTCCGGGAGCAATCCGAGCCGGAAAATAACCGTTTTGTGTTCGCCTATACCATTACTATCACCAATACCGGCCAGGTTCCGGCCCAGTTGCTGAGCCGGCATTGGGTCATTACCGATGCCAATAACAAGGTTCAGGAAGTGCGCGGTGAAGGCGTGGTGGGAGAACAACCCTATCTCACACCCGGGGACTCATTCCGTTACACCAGTGCCGCCATGCTCGAAACACCTGTGGGTTGCATGCAGGGAAATTACCAGATGATCGCAGATGATGGTGTGAAGTTTGATGCCGAGATCCCGGTTTTTAATCTTTCCACTCCGCATACGATTCACTAGTGACTGGTGAATTGTGATAAGTGCGGGCTGTTGAATATGTTCTATGAATTCGACATTAATCATCAGTCGCCATTCACTAGTCACTCGCCGCTCCTGGTCAGCCGCTCCCAGCATCCATGCTTTCCGCGGCACTAACACATTCATGTGAGTCGTCCTGACCTCGCGGCATTTGTGTATCCTGTACTTCATCACCAATCACTAATCACAATGTCCACATACGCTATCGGAGACATTCAAGGTTGTTATCAGGAATTACATGCGCTCCTTAACGAAATCAATTTTGATTCATCCAACGATCGCCTCTGGTTCACCGGCGATCTGGTCAACCGCGGCCCACAATCTCTAGAAGCATTACGTTTTGTAAAAGAATCGTGTAATAAAGCTATCGTCACACTCGGCAATCATGACCTGCACCTGCTCGCCGTAGCTTGTAATCATACCAACAAACTCGCCAAAGACACACTTGATGCCGTGCTTGATACGCCGGATAGAAACCAACTGCTCAACTGGTTGCGTACCCGTCCACTTTTACATCACGACAAGGAACTTGGTTTTACACTGATACATGCCGGTCTGTCGCCCCAATGGGATATACAACAGGCCATTGATCTCGCGCATGAAGTCGAGAATGTATTAAGCGCAAATAACTTCACGATATTTTTTGAACACATGTACGGCGACAAACCGGATCGCTGGTCTGATGATCTCACAGGTTGGGACAGATTACGCGTAATCATCAATGTCTTAACACGTATGCGGTACTGTGATGAACAGGGAAGTTTTGCATTAAAGGAAAAAGGTCCGCCGGGTACACAGGTCAACCCCTATCAACCCTGGTTCACCATCCCGTCACGCCAAACAAAAAAAGAAAAGATCATCTTCGGCCACTGGTCCACCATACATCTCGGCAATATCAAAAACTTTCAGAAGTTTAACGTCTATCCTCTGGATACCGGCTGTCTATGGGGCGGAACATTAACCGCACTGCGGCTGGAAGATGAAACATGGTTTAGCGTGCCTTCGCGGCAACCAAAGAAAACTGGATTGTAACTGGTATTTAATCATTCATATTAATTAATGTAATCAACACCACGACATCATTACTCGCACATACCGTTTACTGGGGCGATCCTGAAATAATGGTACTGATTCTCGGTTGATGGGAAGTCACCATCGGTGTTTGCATTATTTTCAGACCACTGGTTCGGCTCGCATTATTGTTACTCATAATCCGTCTGCCGGGAATCATACTTGCCTTTATCCTGAAGACGGATGTCTGCTTTTACGAATTTCCGTTTGCGCTGATTCCGGAAGGTCAATTTCTGATAAAGGATCTGGTTATCTTTTTTGCGACTCTGGCCATTGCAGGTTCATTGTCAAATAAAAACACACCGGTACAATACCATTAAGCCTTGTCCCGGTATGTTTAATCAGGCACAAGCGCCATTAGCCCATATGCATTCAAGAGGATTAATGGCAAACTCAGAACGTGACACTTAACCCGCCAATAACGCGGTATTCCGGTTCGCTCTGCTGTCCATTGTGATTATTGATAACAGGCAAACCGATAGAGGAAAATAACGACCAGCGATGGCCCAACCCTATACGTATCCCCGGAGATACAAACAGGATATGTCTACCGGAGTGTTCTTCTTCCACGCCGGCGATCTCTACCCGCTGCCGGACATCACCATTCAGTTCAAGCGCAACATCAATATAATCCAGGATATTGAATGCGTGATTATGATGGTGATGATTATGGCCACCCACAGGACTGTAGGCACGGTAACTCAGGGCCAAATTGTAATTAAAAATGTTGCCAAGCCCGGTCTGCTGCGCACCTTCACCTGCGAAGGTATACAGAACATTTGCTGAAAAACCGGTACGGCCCCAATTGTGATTCATTGCCAGACCGAAAAACGGATTCACGGAACCGGTGCCCGGCTGCTGCTCAGACTCAAACAGAGTGCCTTCAACTTCGCGTTCACGCGTGTCACCGGTTGGAAGTTTCACTCCTGCAAGCATGGCAATATCCAGATTGTGATTACGGTAAAAACGATATTGGCCGAACAGACTTAAATCACCTATACCTTTTGCATCACCGGCAAACTCTGCTGCACCGGTACCCATATCATTGTGCGCTTCCCGGATATCGTTCCGCTCAATGTAAGGAAGACTGGCGCCCACGGTAAAATCATCCGTAATGCCATAAGCAAAATTTGCCGTCAGACTTAGCAAACGATCGACACTATGGACATCTTCATCAGCAGTACCCAGGTTTTCCAGCTTGGCGTCGGCTATATCATCAAACTCTATAAACTGGACTCCAAAACCAAATACCATTTCCCCTTTGGAGAGGGTTGCTCCCGGTATGGTCATGATAGCGCCGGCAGCACCGGTTTCGAAACTCGGACTGGCATGATCAGCCATGGTAATGGGGACATACAACAAAGAAACAAAATACAACCCGGTGATCAGAATATTTTTTATGTTGAACATCGGAAAAACCCTCTTGTTAATTAATTTCCCACGCACGCGCGCATGTATTGTATGCAGCAGATCGTTGACCGCGAGCAGTTGCAATTTCCCACGCACACACGCATGTATTGCCACAAGCGAGCGGCTAAATAATTGTAAGCAGAATTAGTTAAACGAGAGTAGGCGGACCGCGTATTACGCAATTGTTGCAGGAATATTGTTGAAAGTGTGGTGTGTTATAACCTGAATCGATTGCAGCCCGTATCACATCGAACAATGCCGGTTCAAATATCGCTGTGAATACCAGCAGGCTGCTGGTTGACCACTGACTGCAAATGGGCGAGATATGTATTTCTTCATCCTGTGTGACATCGTCACCACCGTGGTGATTTGCAGCATGGCCATCATGTCCACGCTCAAGTGAAACCGGGCCATCGCAGAAAATTATTCCCAATCCCTCTTCGGAAGAGATCGTGAACATATAACCGGGCGCGATAAATGAACGCAGCAATACGGCCACAGCCAGCAACCATGGGAAAAATCTCAGGCTTTTTTTACGACGGAAGAAATACATCAGCGGAATATACAGAAATTGCCATGGTAATGGAATATGCCCCGGCTTGGGTTTTTGTATATCGGTTTAATTTCAGGTTTTGTTTTTTAAAAATCAGGCAATGGTGCTTGATCAGTATGCAGAAACCATTGGTTCAGTATGATATTGCGCGTGAACCAGCGCATATTGAGTAACTTGCCTGCGAGAGCTGCCTTGATCCATGACGGTAATTTGATGTGTGTATTATTTTCTCCTTTCTTTTTACCAAACCGCTGTGTAATCAATTCCTGATATTGACTTAAGTTTTTACGACTGTAATTTCCCTTCGCCGCCTTAATCACTTTTGCGGCCAGTAATCCGGATTCAATCGCTGGCCGGATACCTTCGCCACTTTGGGTATAGGCAAGTCCCGCTGCATCACCAATTAAAAGCAAACGGTCGTGCACTAATTGCCGGGTACTTTGTTCATACAACAAATAGGCATGGCCATTAAATTTATCAGACAACCGGAGCGGTATCCTGCCCTGCTCCTGTAAATAATGACAAAATGCCCCGACATGCCCTGACAGGTTATGCGTGTCGTCCCTGCCCAGGCCGATATTAATGTATTCGCCCTTGCGAAATACCCAGCCGTAGCCTTTCAAGTCTTCACAAAAATATAGCTCCGGTACATCCGGTCTGGCCTTGCATTCAGCCATTTGCTCTGGAGTCAGTTTGAATTCGCTTTCTTGTGCAACTACTTTTCCACTGTTATTTTTTATTCCCTTTTCAAAAAAACGTGCCACGGGACAAAAGTGACCACCGGCCCCGGCAATCAGGGAAGTGCAGATGTCATCATTGACAATCCAGAATTGACCATCAGCCGTTAATTTGTTGAATGCCTCACCTAACCGTAATCTGGCATTGCTGCGATTCAGCAGATAATGATCGAATTCACAGCGCCTGATCCCGTAACTCACCGGCTTTCCGGTATAGTGAACTTCTTTCATGCTGTTTTTGATCTGCCCGACCAGAAATCCGTGGATCGGTTGCAGGGTATGCTGCCTGCTATAGGCATCAATATCGATCTGCAAGTCATCGATGACCGCCGGTGTGATCCAGCCTGCACAGATTTTGTTACGCGGGAAATTCTGTTTATCCATGATCACCACATCCAGCCCGCTGTCGCGCAAGGCCCAGGCCAGTGACGAACCGGCAGGTCCTCCGCCGACTATAAGGACATCACATTGATCCATAGATTAGTCCTGTATAGATAGATGGTTGTCCTGGTACAAATGCGCCCTCGACCAGGTCAGGTCATTATTTTCCGGACGTGTGAACAACACCTGGAATAATTGCATGTTGCCGGAGGTAAATGCCGCTTTGGAACCGGCAAGGTACAAACGCCAGACGCGTATGAATTCTTCATTATAGGTTTTACGGAAATGTTCGATATTCTGATCGAACCTTGATAACCAGTGTTCAAGCGTCTTGACATAATGCAGGCGCAGGTTCTCGATATCCAGTATTGAAAACTCTCTGGGTTCAAAGATATTCATCATCTGGCTGAGGCTGGGCGGGCAAGCGCCGGGGAAGATACGCGTCGCGATCCATGCATTCAGCAGAGCTGGCCGGTTGCGGCCAATAGTATGGATCAGACCCCGGCCCTGCTCTTTCAGACAATTGTCAATCACTGCGCCGAGTTGTTGATAGTTTTCAATTCCGACGTGTTCCAGCATGCCGACGGAAACGAAAACATCAAAAGCCCCCTTTATATTTCTGTAATCATCTTCTATATATTCAATCTGTTGTGTCATGCCTGTTTCAGCAACCCGTTCGCGCGCGTAAACGATCTGTTCGTGAGAGATGTTATAGGCCTTGACACTGACGCCATATTCTCTGGCCATAAAAAGCGCGAGTCCACCCCAACCACAACCTGCTTCAACAACCGTTTGGCCGGGTTGCAACCGAAGTTTGCGGCAGACGTGATGCATTTTAGCGGTTTGTGCCTGCTCCAGAGACATCGCCGGATCCGGGAAATAGGCGCAGGTATATTGCATGGCGGCCCGGTCCAGCCACTGTTTGTAGAATTCATTACCAATGTCATAGTGGTGGTGAATATTACAGCGTGCCTTGTCCGGGGAATTTCGTTGCTGGAAGACTGGGCGGGTAAGATTAGACAGCAACGATTTGCCATTAGCCCGGTTAAGGGCACGATAGATATCTACAAGAGACGAAGGTAAATCCCCTTCTACATCAACCGTTCCCCGGCTATAGAGGTCACCAAAGTTCAATTGCGGATTCAGCAGTAATTTATATAAGGCATACCGGCTTCTAATCCGGATCCGGGCGTGTGGTTTTATATCAGGAGAGGTAATCTCCTCATTGTTCCACAGGATAAATGAAAGAGAAGGTTTGCCGATGTTATCCAGCAGTTTATGGACTAACCACCGGTCGAATACATTAACATTGCCTGAGTTATCGGCCCCAACACCAGACGGTTTGAGCAGCTTGTTTTGCTTGAGCTCTCTAGCCGAAGAAATGATATGAGATTGCGTTTTTCCCATAAAATTATTCTCACTGAAATCAGTGGAACTGAATAT
>JBCKWI010000038.1:0-16328 GCA_038922795.1 Gammaproteobacteria bacterium | reverse complement strand
TACCTACTTTGTCACCTTTACTGACATTCCAGTGGCGCAGGGGAGAGTAAGTCGTAATACCGGCACACAGGAGCGGTGCTGCCGCCGCAGGATCGAGTTTGGCAGAAACATGCAGCACAAAATCCTGATCCACGACTATTTGTGTTGAATAACCGCCGTAAGTCCTTTTACCGTTGTATTGGTCCGGGCTGTTGTAGGTAAAGGTGGCGCCATTCCGGCAATACTGTTCCAGACCATCCTTGCAATCTTCACAGGCACGGCAGGAGTCCACCATGCACCCAACGGCGGCCAGGTCACCGGCCTTGAACGATTTAACCAGGTTACCAACCTTGGCTACGCGTCCGATGATTTCATGCCCGGGTACGATGGGATATTCAGTGTTCCGCCATTCATTGCGCGCCATGTGCAGATCCGAATGGCACACACCACAGAAAAGTATATCCATCTGCACATCATTCGGTCCGGGTCCGCGGCGTTCTATGGTAAAAGGCGAGAGAGGGGTGGTTGCGCTTTGTGCGGCAAAACAAGGGGTATTAGTCATATTGAGTGCACCTCCAGTTCAGGCCTTGACTGCATTTTTATCCTATTTAACATAATATAGATTATGCGAAGTAATATAGATATTCATTGCGGTTCAATCAGGCGCTGGAATCCCTCTGTTTGCTAAGGTGAACTGAATGTAACGTCGCCCTTGCGTTGCTGCTGGCGTTCGAATAATTCATCGAGGGCCTTATCATGGTCAAGTAGTCCTGCTATACGACCAGTTATTTTATCGGTTATTTTGGGGCCTGAATCATCTACCACATCGATTTCCCTGGTCTGCAAGTGACTTGATTGCATTTCCGCATGATAGAACAATTTGACTGTGGAAGCTGGCTGAAGACTGTATCTCATCTAGACAGGTAGACAAGTTTATTTTCATACCAGGTTTTACTGCGGTTAACGATTTTTACAACGGCCAGCATAACAGGTACTTCTATCAATACACCAACGACCGTTGCCAACGCTGCGCCGGACTCGAATCCGAATAAGGCTATTGCAGTTGCAACAGCCAGTTCAAAAAAGTTACTGGCGCCAATTAATGCAGATGGTGCAGCAACACAGTGGGGTGAGCATACTGCCCTGTTCAGTAAATAGGCTAAACCCGAGTTAAATATAACTTGTATCAGTATGGGCACAGCAAGCAACAGGATAATGAGTGGTTTGGTAATAATTTGTTCTCCCTGAAACCCGAAGAGCAATACCAGCGTCAATAACAGGGCCGCCAGAGATACCGGTTGAATTG
The DNA here is from genome assembly GCA_038922795.1 of Gammaproteobacteria bacterium. GTDB lineage: Bacteria > Pseudomonadota > Gammaproteobacteria > Eutrophobiales > Eutrophobiaceae > 2-02-FULL-47-50. The sequence goes on along the minus strand of JBCKWI010000038.1, from coordinate 15,043 downwards.
CAGTTATGACTTTGCTGAGTCTTTCCGTGCCCGATTCACCTATTAATATGTGACGGCGAAGCAAATTTGCGATGATTAATGGCACAACGATATATAAAAGGACTGATAAAAAGAGTGTGTCCCACGGGACTGTGATGGATGATAGACCGAGAAGAATGCCCACTACAGGCGCAAAGGCGAAGATCATAATGACATCGTTCAGTGCCACTTGTGACAGGGTAAAATGCGGTTCGCCGTCGGCTAGATGACTCCAGACAAATACCATGGCTGTACAAGGAGCGGCGGCCAGGATAATCAAACCGGCAATATAGGATTCAATCTGTTCCGCGGGTAACAGGGGTTTAAACAGATAGCCAATAAAGAACCAGGCCAATATCGCCATGGAGAATGGTTTTACTCCCCAATTTACGAATAAAGTCACACCTGCACCACGCCAGTATTGTTTTACCTTGCCTAATGCACCCAAATCAATCTTGAGCAGCATGGGGATGATCATCAGCCAAATGAGGATGGCGACAGGAAGATTGATATTGGCAATTTCAAGACGGCCCAGTGTACGAAAAAAACCCGGTATTAAATGACCAAACCCTATTCCGGCAAAAATGCAGAAAAAAACCCAAAGAGTGAGATACTTTTCGAAAAAACCTATTTCTCTTATTTCAGATTTCATGAAAGCAAACTGTAGTTATCTCATGCGCAAATTTTATTATCCGGGCGCCTGGGCATGGTACTGAGCTTTTTGTGATCATCACAATAAGGTTTCTGCCCTGATGCTCCTTTAAGTATTGCCTTGAGTGTTTGTTTGGCCCACTCCGGCAGTTTGGGGTTGATTTGATAGTAGATCCACTGCCCCATCCGTTGATCGATCACGACTTGAGCATCTCTTAAGGATGCAAGATGCCGTGAGATCTTGGGTTGAATATCATTCAGTGCATGGGTAAGTTCACAAACGCATAACTTCCCTTCCTGCAGCAATAACATCAGGCATCTGAGCCTGGTAGGATCAGACAGCAATTTAAGAAAGATTTCAGGTGAAATGCTCATGGCATAAATATACATCTGGACATATATATGTTCAACCATATATATTATTTTGGTCGATTAGAACAATAAATGAAAGGTTTTATGTCCGAGCGTAGATTTAATGTGCTTTTTCTTTGTACCGGTAATTCAGCCCGCAGTATTATGGCAGAGGCTTTGCTTGGACGCCTGGGCGCGGAAAAATTCAATGCCTGCAGTGCCGGGAGCATACCTAAAGGACGAATTCATCCAATGGCCATAGAGTTGTTGAAGAGACATGATTACCGAACAGAGCATTTCCGCGGTAAAAGCTGGGATGAATATTCCGGGCCTGATGCGCCCCATTTCGATTTTATTTTTACCGTGTGCGATCGTGCGGCCAGTGAGACCTGCCCTCTCTGGCCCGGTCACCCGCTGACTGCACACTGGGGGATTCCCGATCCGGATCGGGAATATGCCAGTCAACATGAAGAATTTCAGGGGTTTCTGGATACTTATACTGAACTTGGCAAACGTATTGAAAAGTTAATCACTTTGCCAATTGAAGAACTGGATAAATTCTCATTAAAAAAACACCTGGATGAAATAGGTAAAAGCAATTTGAATTAATAGTTTTACCCCTGGTTATTACCCTCTGGTATAAATACTGTATCCTGTCACTGTTTCAAAGCGACTACAGGGTTATCAGAGTTGAAATCACTTGAAGAGTTGATTGCACTGGAGTTTCCTCAGCCTGAGGATCTCATCTACCTGAATCATGCGGGGGTAGCGCCCTGGCCTTCACGCACTGCAACGGCTGTCAATTTATTCGCCGAAGAGAATGTTTTAACAGGAGCTATGAATTATCCGGCCTGGGTCAAAAAAGAAAATGAATTGCGCCGGCAAATACAGTCCCTGATCAATGCTCCCTCTGCTGATGATATCGGCCTGTTGAAAAATACCTCTGAAGCGCTTTCGGTAGTCGCTTGCGGAATAGACTGGCATGCAGGTGAGAATGTTGTCAGTACTGATCAGGAATTTCCTTCCAATCGTATCGTCTGGCAGGCCCAGAAAAGACACGGTGTTGAATTCAGGGAAGTGCATATCAGTAATGCGCAGGATGCGGAACAGGCATTAATGTCTGCCTGCAATAAAAACACCCGTATCATGGCAGTGAGTTCAGTACAGTTTGGCAGTGGCTTTAAACTGAATCTGGCAAGATTGGGGGAATACTGCCATACGCATAATATTTATTTCTGTGTTGATGCTATCCAGAGTATTGGTGCGTATGCCATGGACGTCCAGCAAATACACGCAGATTTTGTTATGGCTGATGCACATAAATGGATGCTGGGACCGGAAGGGATCGCTTTATTTTATTGCAGCGAGCGGGTACGTGAGCGGCTGACTCTGCGCCAGTTCGGCTGGCATATGGTGGAAGATTATACCAACTACGATACCAAAGACTGGCAGATTGCAGCATCAGCACGCCGCTTTGAATGTGGGAGTTCCAATATGCTCGGTATCCATGCCCTGTCAGCCAGTTTGTCGCTGATTGAAGAGGTAGGCATAGCGATTATCGAACACAAAATCCGGCAAAATGTGGATGATCTGATGGAAAATCTGGAACTCAAGTCACGTATCCGGTTACTGACGCCACGGGATGCTGCACGCCATGCCGGGATTGTGACTTTTATAATCGATGGTGTTGACATGGCGAGGCTGCATCGAAAATTATTGGAGAATAATATTATCTGTGCTCACCGTATGGGCGGTATCCGTTTCTCCCCGCACTTTTATACTGGCCAGGAAAAAATCTATAAAGCACTTGAAATATTAAACTTCAACATATGATTATATTTAATTAATTCTCGTTGCTTTAGTAAACAGATTAAAAAAGTTATCGGTCGTTTGCCGGGACAGGGGCCGGAAGTCTTCGCCCCTTAATTCAGCCAGAAATCTCGCCACATAATGCACATAACCCGGCTGGTTAGGCTTACCCCGGTAAGGGACAGGCGCAAGATAGGGAGAATCAGTTTCGACGAGCAACCGGTCCAATGGAACCTTGCGAGCAACGTCCTGAACCTGTTGAGCGTGCTTAAAGGTCACAATACCGGAAAATGAGATATAGAAATTCAGCTCCATGGCCTGTTGTGCTGTGTTCCAATCGTCCACAAAACAATGCATTACACCGCCAATGGTATCAGCGCCCTCTTCCCGCAGAATATTGATTAAATCCGGTCCGGCTTCGCGGCTGTGAATGATCAGTGGTTTATTGACCTGTTTTGCTGCCCGGATATGATTACGGAAACGGTCCCTTTGCCATTCAAGATCACCTGTACTACGAAAATAATCCAGACCGGTTTCACCGATGGCAATGACTTCAGGAAGGTTCGCAAGTTGAACAAGTTCTTCAACTGCAGGTTCATGTGTGGTTTCTGTATTTGGATGCACACCCACAGAAGCAAAAACGTGCGGATAGTTCCGGGCGATAGATATTATTTGCGGGAAAGTATCCAGATCGACTGAGACACAGAGCATATGTCCGACATCCAGTTCTCTGGCTGTGGCAAAGATCTGCCCGATCTCTTCCTCCATTAAAGGGAGGTGACAATGTGAATCGACAAGCAGGGACATCGGAAATTAATTAAAAGGTTTGAGTACTGAGTAGTGACAAATAATCTGGTACCCGGTAATCAGCACTCAGTACTGATTATCAATCACATGGTATGTGTTGCGCGGTCAGATGATAATGCGCCTGCTAGCTGGGTTTCGATCTTGTTGCGTGTGGCGCCTTTATCAAGTTCGCTGAATTGTACTCCTATACCAGCAGTTTTATTGCCCTGCGAACCGACGGGAGTGATCCAGACCACACGGCCGGCGACCGGCAGTTTTTCCTTGCTGTCCATCAGGGACAACAGCATGAAGACCTCGTCACCAATTTTGTAGTGTTTGGCAGTAGGGATAAACAAACCACCGTTTTTGATGAACGGCATGTAGGATGCATAGAGTGCGCTCTTGTCACGAATCGTCAATGACAGGATGCCTTGCCGGGGATCACGGCCACCAGGTACGCTCACGTAAGTTATCCTCCAGGATGGTTTGTCTGGTTTTGCCAGTAGATAATGAAATCTTCCAGCAAGCCCTGTGTATTATAACTGATCTGCCCCATGCCCAGACTGTAGTTTCTTAAAACCAGGTCATGACACAGCATTAATCTGTACAAGTCTAATCGATTTGTCAATCGTTGCAAACGTGTAAACACATCAGTCTGATATAGCCTGAGCGGTTTTGCGCTGGATTTTATCCTCAACATATCGCCGAATAGCTGTAACAGCCATGACAACACCTGATTGCTGCCATAAGCATTCCATTTCTCGGCGATTTTGATCGGGTCTTGCTGTGATTTCTGTAACAGCTCAAGGTCGTCAATGATAATTTTTTGTTTATCGATAGCGCCATTTTCCATCAGTTCCAGTGCAGCGACAGGAGCACCACCGGTCATTTTCAGTAATTCATCTGCCTGTGTAGCATCCTGCAGTCTCTGTTCCAGCCAGTCGAAAGCAGTTTGATCGTAAACCGGGTTAAACCAGATCTGCTGGCAGCGGCTACGTATGGTGATCGGTAACAGATTGGGACGGTGACTGAGTAATATCAACAGGGAGAATTCAGGTGGCTCTTCCAGGGTCTTGAGCAATGTATTGGCTGCGCTGCGATTCATATTGTCCGCCGGAGTAATCAAGGCTACCTTGTAACCTTCGTACTGGCTTTTAAGATTGATAAACTCAATGAGTTCGCGTATCTGTTCAACCTTGATTTGCTTATCCTCTTCCTCCGGTTCTATTCTGTAGATGTCTGGATGGTTCCCCGTTGCAAATAGTTCACAGTACTTGCATACCCCGCAGGGTAAATAATTTTCCAGTGGTGAGCGGCAGAACAGGCTGACGGTCATGACGTCAGCGAATTCTTTTAATCCGATCCCGTAAGGACCGGCAAGCAATAATGCGTGTGGCAGGCGGTTATTTTTTCTGACAAGTACAAACTGTTGCCATTGAGGTTGTTGCCAAGGCAGCAGGTTCAGCATAATCCCGATTCTTTCATTATTTTTTTGATCATTTCCTGAACAATATTCACATCATTGTCAGCATTGATTATTTTTATTCTGCCTGGTTCTGCCTCTGCAATCCGAAGATAGGTAATCCGTACTGATTCAAAAAAACCAATCGTTTCTGATTCAAAACGATCGGCTTCACCCGCTGAACGTACCCGTGCCAGTCCTCTTGCAACCGGCAAATCAAATAACAAGGTCAGATCCGGTTGCAAATCAGGATGTACCAGTTCAACCAGCTTGTTGATTTTCTCCTGTTCTATGCCGCGACCACCGCCCTGATAAGCATATGTGGAATCGGTAAAACGATCGCACAAAACTGTTTTCCCTGCATTCAGTGCCGGCCTGATGACCTGATCGAGATGTTGTGCCCTGGCCGCGAACATCAGCAACAGTTCCGCGGCGCCGGAGATGGCGAGAGTTTTCTGCATTAACAGAATATTTCTAATCTGTTCGCCCAGTTCTGTGCTGCCGGGTTCTCTTGTTATCACCACATCTTTGCCTGATTCTTTCAGAAAATCAGCAATAAAGGAAACATGCGTGCTTTTACCAGCACCTTCAATGCCTTCGAGTGTGATAAACAGGCCATTATTGTTTTTCATTGTTCTATTTGCTCAATATATATCTGGCGACTGCCTTGTTGTGTTCATCCAGTGTTTCGGAGAAATGATGACTGCCATCACCCTTGGCCACAAAATACAGGGTATTCCCTTCTTTTGGATGCAATGCGGCGCGCAGCGATTCCCGGCCGGCAAGTGCTATCGGGGCCGGCGGCAATCCCGCATACACATAGGTATTATAGGGTGAATCGATACCGAGATCCTTGCGCAGAATTTTCCCTCCGTATTGATCACCCATGGCATAAATGACTGTCGGGTCGGTCTGCAATTTCATCCCACGTTGCAGGCGCCGGACAAACACACCAGCAACATCTCCACGTTCTTCAGGCAACGCGGTTTCCTTTTCAATCAGGGACGCCATGATCAACGCTTCGTACGGTGACTGATAGGGAAGATTTTCACTGCGTTGTTCCCATTCCTCTGCAAGGACCAGTTGCATTTTATCGTAGGAGCGTTGCAGGAACTGAATATCGGTAGTGCCCCTCGGAAAATGGTAGGTATCGGGAAAGAATTGTCCTTCCGGCGAGAGATCCGGATTTAGTAATGTAGCCATCAGACTTTGGCCATCGGTCAGATCCGGGCTTTGTTGCAGGATCTGATTATTTTTTACCGCGTTCAGTACCTGTGCAAAACTCCAGCCTTCAATCAAGGTCAGGGCATGCTGCTTTACCTTGCCTGCCACAAACTGGTCAAATAGTTGTAGTGGTGTGGTTCCGGGGCTGATTTCATATTCACCCGCCTTGACCCTGCCCTCCTTGCCCTGACGCCGGGCTTCAATCAGAAGATAATATGGTTGATGCATCAAACCCAGTTTTTTCAATTCATGACTGACGGTTTTCAATCCCGTGCCCGGTTTAATCGTGAAATCAATCTGGGCATCGAGTTTCAACGGGGCATTCAGTTGTGTTTGCATATCGTGCCAGAACCACCAGGCACAAACCCCTGTAATAAACATTAACAGCAGGGAAATGATCATGACTGCCTGTTTCATTGAACGATCATCTTCTCTTGAATGAGTTTATGCCGGATTTTATTGGTCCATGGGCCAGGGCTGATGACATGATGTTCTATCTGCCTTACCGGCCAGATACCGATAACACTGTTACAGAGAAAAATTTCATCGGCTGCGTACAACTCTGCATCAGTCATAGTAGTAATTGATGTCTGTAAACCCAACTCTTCAGCTAGATCCAACACGCATTCGCGTATTACTCCGGCAATCCCGCATCCGGTCAGATCCGGTGTTATCAGCTTATTATCACTGATAATAAACAGATTGCTCATGGTCCCCTCAATGATGTTATTGTGGGTGTCCCGCATCAACCCTTCCGCAATCTCAGGATCATCCCATTCACTGCGGGCCAATACCTGTTCCAGCCGGTTGAGGTGTTTGATTCCGGCGAGTTGCGGATTGTGTCCAAGACGCGTATTACAAAATCTGGTTCGTACCCCTGCAACAGGATTTTCGGCAGGAGAATCCGGCCATGGATAGGTCGCCAGGATCCTTGACAGTGGATTTTGTTTATCAGGTGGGCGATAACCCCTGCCCCCCTGGCCACGGGTCAGTATGATTTTAAGAACGGAAAAATCTGCATCGCCATAAATCTGCGCGGCTTCGGAAAATAACAGGTCTGAAGGCGGACATTCCATACCCAGACGGATGCAGCCGGTTTTGAGCCGGGCATAATGTTTGTCCCAGCAGAGTGGTTGCTGTTGCTGTAAAGCCAGGGTTTCAAACACTCCATCACCGTAATGCAGGCCACGATCCTGCACTGAAAGAGATTCACTGTATTGACCGTTGATTAAAAACATTGGCCCGCCTTATTTTTGTCAGCGGCAGTGTCCAACAGCAGATTGCATCTACCGGCGATTAATCCAGCTGCTTGAAGATCAGGGTTCCGTTGGTGCCGCCGAAACCGAATGAATTGGACAACGCGATATTGATTTTCATCTGTCTTGCTGTATTGGGCACGTAGTCCAGATCACACTCCGGATCAGGGTTATCCAGATTAATAGTCGGTGGTGCAACCTGATCCTGTATCGACAGTATTGAGAATACAGCCTCTACCCCTCCGGCGGCCCCAAGCATATGACCAATCATGGACTTGGTAGAACTCACCGCGAGTTTTTTAGCGTGATCACCAAATACACTTTTGACGGCCTTGGTCTCGACCATATCACCTGCCGGTGTCGAAGTACCATGGGCATTGATATAGTCCACCTGGTCAGGGTTGATGCCCGCATTACGCATGGCATTTTCCATGCACCGGGCAGCACCTTCCCCGTCTTCTGAAGGGGCCGTCATATGGTAAGCATCACCACTCATGCCATAACCGATAAGCTCCGCATAGATCCTTGCACCCCGTTTTCTGGCATGTTCATATTCCTCAAGCACAATTACACCGGCACCATCACTGAGCACAAAACCGTCCCGATCCCTGTCCCAGGGCCGGCTGGCAGCCTCAGGATCGTCATTGCGGGTGGACAGGGCGCGGGCTGCAGCAAAACCACCCAGGCCGGTAGGCGAGGTCGCCATTTCAGCACCCCCTGCGATCATGACGTCGGCATCCCCATATTCAATCAGCCGGGCTGCATCACCGATGTTATGTGTACCGGTCGTACAGGCGGTGACAATGGCAAAGTTGGGCCCCTTGGCCCCGTATTTAATTGACAGGTTGCCCGAGATCATATTGATAATATTGCTCGGTACAAAGAACGGTGAGAGCTTGCGTGGACCACCCTCCAGATAGAGCCGTGTCCCTTTTTCAATACCGGGCAGCCCGCCTATGCCTGAACCAACAGCCACCCCGACACGGTGGGCATTTTTCTCATTAATCTCCAGTCCGGAGTCTTCTATAGCCTGGGAACCCGCTGCCATGCCGTAATGGATAAAAGGATCCATCTTCTTGATATCTTTGGGCGAGATATATCGGGCTGGATCAAAATTTTTAATTGAACCGCCAATCCGAACACTGAAAGCGGAAGTGTCGAAATGAGAAATTAATCCGATCCCGCTTTTCCCGTTCCGGATATTTTCCCAGGTTCCAGCCACATCATTACCCAGAGGGCTGATTATGCCTAAACCAGTAATGACTACTCGCCGCTTGCTCAAAATGTTTTCCGTTGTTCGTTTCCGTAGAAATGAAAAGGCCGCGTTTATGCAAACGCGGCCTCTTTTATTGGTCAGAAATGGTGTTACTCCATATTGGCACTGACGTAGTCAATTGCCTGCTGAACGGTGGTTATTTTTTCCGCTTCCTCATCGGGTATTTCTGTCTTGAACTCCTCTTCCAGGGCCATCACCAGTTCAACGGTATCCAGTGAATCAGCTCCCAGATCATCAACAAAAGAGGCTTCGTTGGTGACTTCCTCCTCTTTAACGCCGAGTTGTTCTACGACTATTTTTTTGACGCGTTCTTCAACACTACTCATGATAGGTTATTCCTCCCTCTACGGTCCGTGACCGAATGCGTGTGTAAGTTTAGTGAAATAGACATTTCTTGCAACTTAGAAGTTATCTCAAGTTAAGATTTACTTAAATAACAATTAATAACATCACTTTTATAATCTAAATAATAGGTTTTTTACCCCATATACATGCCGCCATTCACGTTAATTGTTTCGCCGGTGATGTAGCAGGCACCCGGTGATGCCAGAAAAACAACCACACTGGCGATCTCGTTAACATCACCAAAACGGTTAAGCGCAATCTGTTCAAGTAATGCCTTTTGTTGTTCTTCCGATAATCCATGCGTCATGTCAGTTTCAATAAAACCCGGTGCAACGGCATTGACGGTAATCCCGCGGGATCCAACCTCTCTGGCCAGAGACCGGGTAAAACCTATAATTCCTGCCTTTGCCGCAGAATAATTACACTGACCGGCATTGCCGGAACTGGCCACAACTGAGGTGATATTAATAATACGCCCGAATCTGGCCTTGATCATGCCGCGCAGACAGAGTTTGGTGAGCCGGTAGATGGAATTCAGGTTGGTATTAATGACCTCATTCCATTCCTCGTCCTTCATACGCAACAGCAGGTTATCACGGGTAATACCGGCATTATTGACCAGAATGGTTGGGGTAAGGTCAGCAGACTTGAGTTCCTCTCCCAGGCGCTCGACCGAGGCCGGATCAGCGACATCCAGGATGAAAGCTGATCCCTTGATATTATGTTCTGACAGGAGGTCCTTGATGGCATCCACGCCGGTTTTGCCGGTTGCCGTGCCGGCGACATAAAAACCAGCCTCTCCAAGTGCTTTGGCGATGGCCTTGCCGATACCGCGGCTGGCGCCGGTAACAAGAGCAACTTGCTGTTCTGACTTCATTATATTGATTTTACTCCTTTAATTAGCCATTCATGACAGATAAAGCCTTATCAAGTGATTCCCGGTCAAAAATCGGGTATGTTTCAATTTGCCGGTCTATGCGTTTGATTAATCCACACAATACCTTCCCCGGACCACATTCCACGATCTTTGTAATACCCTTTTTTGACATTAATTCGATGGTCTCCACCCAGCGCACCGGTTGGTAGAGTTGCCCGGCCAGGGCCTGTTTAATGGCAGATACTTCTGTCCTGATAGACACATCAACGTTGTGTATCACCGGGATCTGGCCTGCAGATAAGGATATGGATTCCATGCGTGATTTAAACTTACTGGCTGTCTCCTGCATCAAGGCACAATGAGAGGGGACACTGACGGAAAGCATGACTGAGCGTTTGGCTCCGGCGCCAGCCGCTATCTCAACAGCGCGATTAACCGCTTCTTTATGACCGGCGATAACAATTTGTCCGGCTGAATTAAAATTGGCCGCAGAAACGACTTGTCCCTGGGCTGCCTGTTTGCACACTTCGATGACCTGTTCATCGGTCAGCCCCAGTATGGCAGCCATGCTTCCAACCCCTTCCGGGACAGCTGCTTGCATATAGGCCCCACGATCAGCCACCAGAGCAATGGCCGTATTGAATGCGAGCACACCGGAACAGACCAATGCTGAATATTCACCCAGGCTATGACCAGCCATCAGCGCGGGTAAAGGCCCGCTCCGCTCCTCCCAGACTTTCCATGCAGCTACGCTTGCAGTGAGTAATGCCGGTTGAGTTTTTGACGTAATGCTGAGTTCGGATTCCGGCCCGCTATGTACCAGTCGCCAGAGGTCATAGCCGAGCACTTCTGATGCCTCGGCATAAAGCTCTTTTACTATCGGATAGTGTTCCGCCAGTACTGTAGACATGCCTACAGACTGGGAACCCTGACCGGGAAACACAAAAGCGAGTTGTTTGTTAGTCATTTATTCAGAAACAGTATTTGGTAGTTGGTAGTTGGTATTTGGTAGTTGATGAAAAGTGATTAGTATTTAATCAGAGTGGCCCCCCAGGTGAATCCGCCACCAAAGGCTTCCAGCAACAATGTATCGCCCCGCTGGATACGGCCATCCCTGACTGCCACATCAAGGGCCAATGGAACAGAGGCTGCTGAAGTGTTGCCATGCTGGTCGACAGTCAATATGACCCGATCCATGGACATGTTCAGTTTTTTTGCTGTGGCGGAGATGATGCGTGTGTTTGCCTGATGCGGGACCAGCCAGTCGATGTCTTCTTTCTCCAGATGATTGGCTTCGAGGGTTTCATCCACGATACGTCCCAGCGTATTGACCGCGACCTTGAATACTTCATTGCCCTGCATCTGGATAAAGGCTGTTCCATTTTTTAATTTTTCAGGAAAACGGGAAATGCCGGCCGGTACCTGCAAAAGCTCATTATATTCACCATCAGCATGCAGATGTGATGACATGATACCGGGTTCCGGGCTGGCCTCAAGAATGACTGCACCAGCACCATCACCAAACAATACACAGGTACTGCGGTCAGTCCAGTCCAGAATGCGGGACAGTGTTTCCGCACCGATGACCAGGGCTGTTGTCGCAGCGCCCGTACGAATAAATTTGTCTGCAATATCCAGCGCGTATATAAAGCCGGTGCATACTGCCTGAACATCGAATGCGGGACAGCCATGTATATTGAGACGCTTTTGCAGCAGACAGGCGGTGCTGGGAAAGATGACATCAGGTGTGGTTGTGCCGATGATAATGAGATCGATTTTGTCAGGGTTAATGCCGGACGCGGTAATCGCCTTGCGCGCAGCCTGTTCTGCCAGATCACAGGTCGTTTCATTTTCCGCGGCAATGTGCCGTTTGGCAATGCCGGTGCGTGACTTAATCCACTCATCCGAAGTATCGACAATACGTTCAAGTTCAGCATTGGTCATGATCCGCTCAGGCAAGTAACCACCTGTGCCGGTAATTCTTGAATAAATCAATGCTGGTTATCCTTCCGGAAATAATTTTTCAAGTTCAGAAGTAATTCGTTGTGGCACGTTTTTTTCAACTTCAACGATGGCTTCTTCAATCGCATGGGCAAAAGCAATCTTATCTGCACTACCATGGCTCTTTATCACTATACCACGCAAGCCCAGCAGACTCGCGCCATTATACCGTCGGGGATCTATCTTGCGGCGTACTGCCTCCAAAACCGGTTTGGAGATCAGTGCAGCAAAACGCCCATAAAGTGTTTGACTGAATTGCTTTTTGGCACTGTTTAGCAGAAATGATGCAACACCCTCGCTTGCCTTGAGCGCGATATTTCCGGTAAAACCATCACAAACGATGACATCTACCTTCCCGGTATAGATATCATTACCTTCAACAAAACCCACATAATTGAGATGGCTCTGTGATAATAATGTCGCGGCCTGTTTCACACGATCATTGCCCTTGATTTCCTCCGCTCCGATATTTAACAAGGCGACTGCAGGATTGGGTATATTATTGACTGCACTGGTCAGCTCGGCGCCCATGACAGCAAACTGGAAAAGTTGTTCTGAACTTGAATCGACATTTGCTCCGAGATCCAGCAGGTGCGTATTACCTTCAGTGCCAGGCATGGTGCCGCAAATTGCAGGCCGGTCAATGCCAGGCAACATTTTCAGCACAAATCTTGCCGTAGCCATCAAGGCGCCGGTGTTACCGGCACTGACACAGGCCTTTGCAACGCCACCCCTGACCAGGTCTATTGCTACCCGCATGGAAGAGTCCTTTTTGTTGCGTAATGCCAGAGAAGGCAACTCGTGCATCTCGACAACTTCAGAGGCGTGATGTATTTGCAGGCGTTCACTCTGTGCTGCCCCGTTTTTTGCGAGTACTTCATTCAGGGCATCCTGTTGCCCAACCAGTATCAGATACAGGTTTTCATGTTTTTCAAGGGCATAAAGTGCAGCAGGCACGATCACTGACGGGCCGCCATCGCCTCCCATCGCATCCAGGGCAAGGATAACTTTCAAGATAATCTCTTCAGGATAATCAGATTGTGGTAGTACCGCATATCAAAAAGCCTGCAGGTACTATACTCAGGATCAATACAGAGCTTTATTCTGCTTCGTCCTTTTTATCCAGCACTTTACGGCTGCGGTAATAACCATCTGCGCTGATTTGGTGTCTTCTGTGTACTTCGCCAGTATTGGGTTCAATCGACAGGGTCGGATTTGAAAGTGCATCATGGGCACGTCGTGTTCCACGACGGGCGGTAGATTTTTTTGATTTTTGAACAGCCATGGCTCTAATTTCTCCTGTTAGTGCATAATTTCCGGGTTAGTTTGTCCAGTGCGGCAAAGGGACTATTCCCGGTTTTATTGTTAATTTCATTTATCAATTCTGTGGCTTTGCATACATTTGCATTGTGCATTGCTGAAATCGGTAATGCCAAAATTAATTCATCTTCTATCATACCTTGCAGAGATATTGATTCTTCTCCAATCTGCAAAGGTTCACACCCATCCGGTAACGCCAATGATTCAGCACGGTCAGCAACAATACCCAGATACACCGGATTATTGATCTTTAATTCCATACCACCGAGGCATCTTTGACACTGAATATTCACCTGCGCTTTAATCTCGCCCCTGATAAAAGGGATGTTTTGCTTTTCATCATGGGTGAATTCCAGCCTGAATATCACCTGGCCGGTCTGATCGTGCAATAATCCACCTAGCCGTTGCATATCATGTATTGCATACTGTCCGGCTATTGTTTCGCTGTTCCTGGCGAGACGTTTTGGCTCGATTGTAAGCGGCAAGTCGGGTGACATCAGGCGGCAAAGTGTATCCATGCGCCAAGGCGCTGTCAAAATACCGCTACTTATGGGTATAACTTATTGACTAATAAATAAATTATTTGATGTAATCCGGTCAATTTTCAGATAATAAAGTGGGAAATAACAAAAATCAACCAGTCCTGATACTCGCCTCTTCTTCTCCTTACCGGCAGGAGTTGCTGGTCAGGTTAAAGATACCTTTTCTCTGTCAGAGTCCTGAGATAGATGAAACAGCCCTGGACGGGGAAGATGCGACCGCCTTGGTGATGCGGCTGTCTGAACAAAAGGCCAGGAAGATTGCCGAATTCCACCCTGCTGCAATCATTATAGGTTCCGATCAGGTAGCACTATTGAAAGATAATATCCTCACCAAACCCGGCAACCATGACAAAGCCAGGCAACAGCTTGAACAACTGAGTGGCCAGAATGTGGTTTTTAAGACCGGGCTCTGTGTTGTCAATGCCAAGTCTGGTTCTATACAAACTGGCTATGTACCCTTTGCTGTGAAATTCAGGGAACTTGAAGCAGATGAAATTGAACGTTATCTCAGCAAGGAAAAACCCTATAACTGCACAGGCAGTTTCAAGTCCGAAGGACTGGGGATTTCATTACTGGAAAAAATGACTGGTGATGACCCGACGGCCTTGATTGGCCTGCCTCTAATCCGATTGAGTGTGATGTTGAGAAATGCGGGAATTGCCCTGCCTTAATAAACTGAAATAACCAACATTCAAGCAGTAACATTTTGATCTATAAGATAAAGAGGTCAATTGATAAAATCTTGCTAACAATAAATATCTGAATATAATGAACTATTAATAAGTTAAACAAATCCAAAAATTATCTAATCACTTTATCGTCGAAATAACGTTCGAGTAAACTTAATGAATTAATTACCATTCAAGGAGTAGATCATGTGGGTGAAAAAGCTTTTCATTCTTTGTATATTTTTTAACCCCAATTTATTGCTTGCTGCTTCTAAGTGTAAAGTTGGGGATAAGTGGTACGATTATGATAGTCCTGAATGCTCACCGACAGGAGAAAAATCTACTATTCAAACTGAGACAGAACTTGAATATATAGAAAGAACCAAAAATTATAGAGAAAATCATACTCAACAGAGAGTAATTAGGAATGTTGATAACATGAATGAGTCCTTGGAGT
>JBCKWI010000037.1:0-17365 GCA_038922795.1 Gammaproteobacteria bacterium | reverse complement strand
ATTCTGTTGATTTTTTTCTAATATGCAGTTGCCAATAACCAGTTTATCCATATTTGTTCCCATGAAACATTTGAAAGCATCTTCCGGTGTACAAACAATCGGCTCGCCCCTGACATTAAAGCTGGTGTTAACCAATATCGGGCAGCCGGTAATTTCTAAAAAATATTTTATCAGTTCATAATAGCGCGGATTATAATCCGGTGTGACAGTCTGTATCCTTGCCGAGTAATCAACATGAGTGACTGCGGGTATTTGCGATCTTGCCTGGTTTAGCTTGTCCAGGCCTTCTGCATTTACATCATCATGCTCATTTCTAATTATTTTTGATTCGCGCACATTTGCCACAAGGAGCATGTAGGGTGAATCAACATCAAGCTCAAACCAGTCTGATACATGTTCTCTAAGAACAGATGGCGCAAACGGCCTGAAGCTTTCCCTGAATTTTATTTTTAAATTAAGCACTTTTTGCATGCCTGGAGAACGTGGATCACCAAGTATGGATCTAGCGCCAAGTGCCCTTGGGCCGAATTCCATTCTGCCCTGAAACCATCCCACTGCTTCTTCATTGGCGATTGCCTTTGCTGTTATTTCAATAAGGGCATTGTCCGGGGCCACATTAAAGATCGCGCCGGCTTTATTCAGCCTGTCTTCTATTTCCTTTTGGCTGAATGCAGGCCCTAGATAAGATCCATGCATCTTGTCCTGTTTATTATTAATTCTTGGATTGCGGCAGTAGGAATGATAGGCAATATATGCTGCGCCAACAGCGCCGCCAGCGTCACCTGCGGCGGGCTGTATATATATGTTATTGAAGATACCTTCTCGAAGCAGCCTGCCATTTGCCACGCAATTTAATGCAACGCCACCGGCAAGACAGAGGTTGGGTATCCGGTATTCATCAAATAGAGAGCGGGCAAGGTTTAATATGATGTTCTCTGTTACTTTTTGTATGGAAGCTGCAATATCCATATGATGTTGAGATAATTTTTCATCTGGGTCCCTGGGTTTCCCGCCAAATAATTGATCAAATTTTTTGTTTGTCATGGTCAGGCCGGTGCAGTAGTTGAAATACTCCATATTCAGCCTGAATGTACCATCCGGCTTGATATCAACAATATTGTCAAGAATCCTGTCCACATAAGCCGGTTTTCCGTAAGGGGCCAAACCCATTAACTTGTATTCACCTGAATTGACCTTGAAGCCTGTGTAATATGTAAACGCTGAATAAAGCAGGCCAAGGGAATGTGGAAAATGAATTTCCTTGGTTATTTTCAAATCATTTCCATGACCAATAGCAACTGAAGTGGTGCTCCATTCGCCTACTCCATCCATGGTCAAAACTACAGCATCATCAAAAGGTGATGCATAAAAAGCGCTGGCCGCATGGCTTAAGTGATGTTCGGAAAACAGTATCAGTTTTTCCCAATCGGTACTGTCACATATTTTGCCTAGTTCCTGGATTAGCAGGCTTTTCTGGAATAGTTTTTCTTTTATCCATATTGGCATCGCCATTTTGAACGATTGGAACCCCTTCGGCGCAAAAGATACATAGGTCTCCAGTAACCGTTCAAACTTCAGGAAAGGTTTGTCATAAAATATTACATAATCAAGTTGTTGTGGTGTAATTGCGGAATATTCGAGACAAAATCTTGTTGCATTAAGCGGGAACGACGGGTCATGTTTTTTCCGGGTAAAGCGTTCTTCCTGTGCTGCGGCAATTATCTCTCCATCCACAATCAATGCAGCAGCACTATCATGATAATAGGCGGAAATACCAAGTATTTTCATTTATCTAGAACAGGGTATAGATAAACGGGGCTATTGCTGATCCATGACTAAGCACTATGAGTCCACACAGCAAAACCATCATGACAAGTATCGGTAATAACCAGTATTTTTTTCTGACTTTTATAAACTGCCACAATTCTTTAAGAAAGCTCATTGACTTTTATATCCTGATTTTTAAAACTGGTTTTTAAAACTGTTTTTTTCAGGCCCTGGAGGTTCCCGATTAATCCAGTAACTTTCCCTTGCAGATTCATATTTTCGCGACATTGGATCCTTTTTAATTAATCTGAGAAATATATTTGTAGGAAATACTGCACCAAAATATAAAATGGCAATTATTACGGGACTGATGATCTTATGTAATAATAAACCGAATCTGAACCACCAATAATTCAGAGGTTGTAACAGGGCAGGTTTTATTATTCCTGTCGCCAGAAATGCTGCGCTGATAAATAATGCCCATATTCTCGGGTTATTACCGCCCATCATTGGATAGGTTCCGATAATAATAAATACAATCGCAAAAACGAGTGCAAACTGTAATTCTGATCCTGGCCCTGGATTTGTATT
This sequence comes from Gammaproteobacteria bacterium, assembly GCA_038922795.1. Classification (GTDB taxonomy): domain Bacteria; phylum Pseudomonadota; class Gammaproteobacteria; order Eutrophobiales; family Eutrophobiaceae; genus 2-02-FULL-47-50. The sequence goes on along the minus strand of JBCKWI010000037.1, from coordinate 15,007 downwards.
CACTTGATTGCCTACTCTCAATATGTGGTTATTCTTAAGCTTTACAATTAAAATTTTATTATGTCAGAATGCAGACTATCAGAAAATCTAAAATTTCAACGAATATTTTCTGTGTCACGGCATAAAACATTAACATACTGTTTATTATAAATAAAAAAACAGCCGCTTAATCTTGATCGTTGTATATTATACCCATGAAAAACCTCGCTCTGCTCGTGACCAGCATTATCTTCAGCCTGTTTCTGTGCGAGATCGGTTTAAGACTGTTTACACCGTTCCCGATCTCTGAAGCATCCAACAAAACTGACGACCCGGTACTGGGTTACCGGCTCTCTACCCATTTGGAGGATGTTGACCAACATGGATTCAGGAACGCCCCAAAAGACACTTATGATATAGCGGCACTTGGTGATTCACATACCTACGGTAATAATGTCAGCTCTGATCAGACCTGGCCATCATTGCTTGGAAAAATGACCGGTATGGAGGTTTATAATTTCGGTGTGGGAAGCTATGGCCTCTACACGTATCACGCAATCTTAAAAACACTGGTTAAGCCTGCTGTCAAAGGTGTAATTATTGGCCTATTTCCAGCGAATGATTTAGAAATAAGAAGATTTTGCCTGATAAATTTATCTGCGGGTGTTTTCTGGAATAATGAATTAAATTTAATTGAGCCGAAATTACTCTCAGATGAATTTTATAATAAATACTGCTCAAAGAATAAGAAAAAAATAAAAATTATGAGTCTTCTTGCAAAGAATATATATAATAATTCTGCATTAATAAATGCGACAAATATTCTGGTTTTAGTGAAACTCAAAAATAATCTGCAACGATCCAAATATTATTACTTTGATGATCAAGTTATTCCCGTAAAGAAAAAAGACACAAGAATACATTCGATAAAAACGGATTTACAAAATCCGGAAGTAAATTTCATGTATGATATTTTCGTAAAATTTACAGAGTCATGGGCATCATGGTCACGTGAACATAATACAAAATTAGGCATTTTATTTATCCCATCCAAGGAGAGAGTTGTGTACGAGTATTTCAAAAGGAAGAACAAGATTGATTCTTTGGATACCAATTTTACCCGTGAAGTAGAAAAACAAATTATCAGAATTATTTGATATATATCATATCCCATACAAGTTTGCTTTGGATAATACTGTGAATGCATTTACCGAATCACTACAGACAGGAGAAGAATTTTATCCAATACATGATGGCCATCCATATGAGAAAGGATATCAGGCCTATGCCCGTGCGGCATATGAGTTATGGGAAGATATGAATCATTGATGATTTACAAATCAATAAAAAGAACCTGATCTTTGTATATTATACCCATGAAAAACCTCGCTCTGCTCGTGACCAGCATTATCTTCAGCCTGTTTCTGTGCGAGATCGGTTTAAGACTGTTTACACCGTTCCCGATCTCTGAAGCATCCAACAAAACTGACGACCCGGTACTGGGTTACCGGCTCTCTACCCATTTGGAGGATGTTGACCAACATGGATTCAGGAACGCCCCAAAAGACACTTATGATATAGCGGCACTTGGTGATTCACATACCTACGGTAATAATGTCAGCTCTGATCAGACCTGGCCATCATTGCTTGGAAAAATGACCGGTATGGAGGTTTATAATTTCGGTGTGGGAAGCTATGGCCTCTACACGTATCACGCAATCTTAAAAACACTGGTTAAGCCTGCTGTCAAAGGTGTAATTATTGGCCTATACCCGGCTAATGATTTTAAAATGACAAATTCATTATGCCCGGCAAATTCTGCGGAAAATACCTTCATGCAAGATGAAATCAAATCCCTCAACCTTGAAATACCGCCTGCGGAGACACTCAGGAAACATTGTGCAATTAAAATAGGCGGAAAATTTTCCGGATTAAAGAAGCATTTGTTTGATGATTCCGCAATAGTAAGTGCAATAAAGTTGCTTGTTATAAAGAAAACCAAACAACGTCTGAAGATTGTGGAGAATGACAGTAATAAATTTTACATTTTTGACGGGCATATCAACCCCGTTCCAAAATCCCAAACAAGAAACAGTGCAAAAAGGACAGATATGCAAAATCCAGACACAAAATACATGTTTGAAACTTTTGATAAATTTACGGGTTCATGGAGGAACTGGGCACATGATAATAATGTAAAACTGGGTGTATTAATCATCCCGTCCGTGGAGAGAGTAATTTATGAATATTATTATAGAAAAAACGGGCTCGAATTATTAGATGCCGGTTTTGTAAGTGATTTGTTGAAACAGATAAAATTCGAACAAAGTTTATCTGCATTGCTGGATAAACATGAAATTAATTACAAGTTCGCACTGAGTGATACTGTGGATGCATTTATTGAATCACTGCAGAAAGGAGAAGAATTTTATCCAATAAACGATGGTCATACCTATAAAGAAGGCTACCAGGCCTATGCCCGTGCGGCATATGAGTTATGGGTAGAAATGAATCACTGACGAGATGCAATTCTAAAAAAGAATCTGATCATTAGTATATTAAGCCCATGAAAAACCTCGCTCTGCTCGTGGCCAGCATTATCTTCAGCCTGGTACTGTGTGAGGTCGGCCTAAGGCTGTTTACTCCATTTCCCGTCACTGAAGAATCCAACAAAACTGATGATCCGGTCCTGGGTTACCGGCTCTCTACACGCCTGGCAGATGTTGATCAGAATGGGTTCAGGAACCGGCCCATGGAGACTTATGACATAGCCGCGATTGGAGATTCTTTTACCTACGGAAGCAATGTCAGCTCTGATCAGACCTGGCCGTCATTGCTTGGGAAAATGACCGGCACGGAGGTTTATAATTATGGCGTGCCCAGCTATGGCATCTACACATATCACGCCATCCTGAAAACTCTAGTTAATCCTGATGCCAAGGGTGTGATTATTGGTCTATATCCGGCGAATGATTTCGCAATGATAGCTTCATTTTGTCACATAAAGTTTGATAATGATTTTTGGGCAGATGAAATTGACAATCTAGGTCTTGCATTATATTCCAATGACGCTTACAAAAAACATTGCGCAAGAAAATCAGTTAACAATATTTTTAAAAGATTTAAAAAATATATAGGCAATAACACTGCCATTACTAATGCAGTAAGGGTATTGATATTTGATAAAATTAAACGTCAGCGTCAGGACAGAGCAAACAAGGATTATTTTTTTCATGATCATACTATTAATGTGCCAAAAGGAAGAACGAGATTTGGTGCAAACAATACTGACATGGAAAACCCGGATTTTAAATTCATGCATGATGATTTTAGAAAATTTGTAAATGCATGGTCAAAATTGACTCATGATAACAATACAAGATTAGGCATTTTATTGATCCCTTCCACAGAAAGGGTTGTATTTGAATATTACAAAAGGAAGAATGAGATCGATCTGTTGGACGATAATTTTGTCCGCGATCTGGAAATGCAGATTCACTTTGATGAAGAGAGTGCCGGAATTATGGAAAAGTTATGTGCGGGAGTATCTGGGTCTGACCCGGTGCCTGGACAATAAGGTGTCCATTTACTTCAATTCATGGTTTTCTGATCAAAATTACCGGAGACAGACAAGCCAGGAACTGGGTCTCGAATTTAATGACAGGGAGTTTTCCAATGTTATAAAAAAATCCAGTGACGGCAGCTCGTTCGATGGTACAAAATTCAGTGGTAATAACCAGGGAATGAATGTACTGAACCGGGGCAGTCAGCTATCCGGTAATGAACGGAAATTGCTGGATGAATTGCTGAAAGACGAGGCACTGACCGATCTTGCCCGCGGAATTGAAGTCATGCATCAAAATAATTAAATTTTGATACGGAAGATATCTTTTTGAAAATCGCCATCCTGCATCATCTACATACTGATCCCGAAAAAGCGCCTTATTTACTGAAGCACTGCTGTCAGCACTGGATACAGCAGGGGCATAGCGTGATAAATCTGAAAGGGGTTGATGGTCCCTTGCCTGCCGCAGACTTGCTGATCATGCATGTCAACCCGACTGTGGTCCCTCAGGAATATGTCCGGGCCGCGGAACACTATCCCGTAGTGATTAATCATAAAGTAATCGACATCTCAAAACCTGCATTCAGTGAGGTGATTGTCGGGCGTGATGATACTTATCATGGGCCGGTGATTGTCAAGACCAGAAATAATTATGGTGGTTTGCCGGAAAGACAAATTAATAATCTGAATGGCAAGCGCGGACTCGATAATATGGCGCAAAAGCTCTGGCAAAAATACGAGTGGCTGAGGCCATGGTGCAAGGCCGAATGGCTGACAAATTATCCGATCTTCGAATCAGTGCAGAAAGTGCCGCCGGGGATCTGGCGGAACGAGCATCTGGTAGTGGAAAAATATTTGCCGGAGCGTGACAGAGACGGGTATTATCGCGTGCGCGAATGGATTTTTCTCGGCGACCGGGAAATACATTTTATAAATATTTCCCCTGAACCGGTCGTCAGAGGTATCAATGCATATCGAAGGGAGTATTTAACAACTGATGAGGTGCCAACTGAGTTGCGGACGATAAGAAGCAAACTTGGATTTGATTATGGTAAATTTGATTATGCTATATACAACAGTATGCCTGTACTATATGACATTAATAAAACAATCGGAGTCGCCCGCAATTTGAGAGAAAGACCTGAAGCAATGGAGCATATCGAAAGACTGAGTCAGGGTTTGGAGTATTATTTACACAGTAGATCTATTTGATGACTGACTTGAGGAAAAGAATACTGAGTCAGGAAGAGATCGCCAGAATCTCTTCTGTATACCTGAATGAGGGAAGATCGCAGGATGTTTGGGAAATTTCACATATCGAAATAGAGGACAACATCCTGACTGCACGAATCAGAATGCGTTCGTATTTTATCTCTCCAACGGATCAGGAGGGATTTCATTTGACGATGTACCCACCAATTGAGTTTTTATCGCAATTAATGATTATTTATGTTCATGTGTGGGCAGGCCTGGCAGAGAAAACCCAAGAGGGATGGATGATTGAAAGCTCTTTTTCAAGCAAACGCGCAATCCGTGATCCGGAAAATATTCAGGTTCGAATGGAGGTCACTTCAATAAGGAACATAAAGGGCAGAATCTTCGTAGTAGCAGAATCACAGGTATTCGACCAACATGGCCTGTTTGAAGCAAAGATGAAATGTCTCTTATCATAAATCTGTTTTATAAAAAAATAATTACGTACCATCATGAATGTTATCGATTTAAGTTCTCCTTCATTTCTCAGTGATCCTTATCCAGTTTACCGGCAGTTGCGTGATATGGATGATCCTTATTGGTTGCCTAATACTCAGCCAATCAAATCTCATGGCATGTGGTTGTTCAGCCGTTATGACGAGGTTGCCAATATACTCAAATTGAATGGCCCCCTGTCCAAGCAAATAAGCCGTGTGCGCTTGCCTGAAGACACTATGCCTATGGATTTTACGATGTTGCAACAGGACCCGCCTGAACACACACGTTTACGTAATCTTGTGAAACAAGCATTTACACCGGAGCGGATCAAGGCATTGGAGCACCGGATTGGTCAGATTACCGATGAACTGATTACGCGTATCACTACCCGTACTACAGGCGATTTTGTTACGGATATCGCCTTACCTTTACCGTTGATGGTCATCGCTTCTCTAATGGGTGTACCCTTTAAGGAGCACGGCACGTTTGGCCGATGGATTACATCTATCCTCGTCGGATTTGATTCTGTTATCGCCAATACAGAAATTCTCAACCGGCAAAAACTGGCAACGCATGATCTCATCAACTATTTTAACCAGTTGATAGAAAAACGCCGTCATGAGCCACGGGATGATTTAATCAGTGCATTGATTGAAGCGCACGATAATCAGGACAAATTAACCGCTGACGAATTACTCGGGATGTGTATTTTATTATTGGTTGCCGGTTATGAAACAACAGTCAATTTACTTGGTACTGGTCTATACGCTCTCCTCCGGCACCCGGAACAATTCGACTTACTCAGGCAAAACCCGGAATATTTGCCTTCCGCCATTGAAGAAATGCTCCGTTTTGAAAGTCCGCTCCAGCGCTCCACCTTTCGTATCACAACAGAGGATTGTGAACTGGGCGGAAAACAATTTCTCAAGGGAGAGCAGATCTGTGCCGTGATAGGCGCGGCCAACCGTGATCCCGCACAGTTCCCCCAACCTGATACCTTTGATATAACCAGAACGCCTAACCGTCACCTGGCTTTTGGTCTGGGTATTCATACTTGTCTGGGCGCTACTTTGGCGCGTACCGAAGCACTAATTACATTTGGCCGGATTATTGAATATCTGCCGGACATATGGCTGGCAACGGAAAAGCCGGAATGGAATGTGACAACCTACTTTCGTGGTTTACGCACGCTGCCCGTGTGCTATTGAATACAATATCAGGGGCCAGAATATCATGTTAATGCCAGATAGAAGAGATTGCGAGACGGAAACAGTCCGCATAACAATTTTTGAAACACTGCTGCCGGAAAATCCCATGGATATCCGGCCTGATGAAATACTTAAGGCATTCGATGATGCGGGAGTTGTACTTTTACGAGGATTCAACTTTGATTTGGGGAATTTTGAAGCGTTTACACGGGGTTTTTGTGATAATTTTTATACTGTTTCCTATCGTCATATGCGCGGCCAATTCAATGGAGACAGTTACAGCAACGAAGTATTTTAGGGGAACTTCATACTTTTTGGCCATACTGAAGGGACTTTCAAGCCTTATCCTATATCACCAGAAATATGCTTTTTTTATGTGCACTACCCCACCCGTTGAGCCAGGCGGGGAAACTATCCTGATCGATGGTATCGAGTTTCTTGAACGTCTCTCGCCAAGCTTGCGGGATCGGTTTAAAAATTCTGGTTTGACCTACGAAATGTATTGGGAACAAGAACGCTGGCAACAGGAGTTTTCTATTGAGAATATTGACGCATTAAATGCGTTATTAAACAAAATACCCCGGGTAAGGCTTACCATTCAAAATGGTGCACTACATTTGTTTTACAGCACCGGGGCAATTACGAAAGACAGGAATGATAATGAAGTATTTGCGGTAGCGCTTTTTGGACATCTTCCGCGCATTACTCATCCGCGTTACCTCGACAAAAAAGTACACGCCAAACCCTCAAACCGCGTGTATTTTGGTGATGGTGAGGAACTGTCAGATGAGATCATCAATGAATTGATAGACATCCACGACACCCTGGCTTATCCCCATCGTTGGGAGGCCAAAGATGTATTGCTGATAGACAATACGCGCTACATGCATGGACGAACAATGACGCAACGTCCCTGTAAACGAATAATCGCCAGCCGCTTTGGCTGGTTGAAACCTTCCAATTAATACATCAGCCTGTTTTTAATGCTGAAATCCCGGTACTATTGATTTTACTGGTTCAAATTGTAACGAATAAAGGAGTGATTAGGACCTACCCTCAAAATTAGTTTCCCGCTCTTGGTGGAAGCAACAACCCACTGCACCTTCCCCTTGGCAGGGGGAAGGTTGGGATGGGGGGTTGAGTTTCAACCATTCCTGTGATTTCACCCCCACCTCAATCCTCCCCCTTCAAGGGGAAGGAAGTTGAATTTTGAGATAGGGTCTAATAATAATTTGAAATAAGGGAGCACTTAATAATGATAAAGCAATTTTCCATATCATATAAAATTGCCGGCCTGAATTTTGTCATATTTCTGTTTTTATGCGGGGCGATAATTTTAATCGGGTCCCAGGCGTTGAATAGCGAGGAAATGCGTCAACAGGCGACCGAGCGCCAGGAACTCAATATTCGAATTGCCTGGGAATTATTAAACGCATTCGGAAGTGATTTTTATATCAAGGATGGAAACCTTTATGCCGGGGCACACCGATTAAATGGAGATTACCAGACTGTCGACCGGATTAAACAACTGGTCGGGGGGACCTCGACGATATTCATGCATGATACGCGCGTTTCCACAAATGTGATGAAGGAAGATGGCACGCGCGCGATTGGCACCAAGCTGGGTGAGGGCCCGGTATACGATGCCATTTTTGGCCGGGGTGAGTCTTACCGGGGTGAGGCCAATATTCTTGGCATACCTTATTTCACGGCTTATGACCCAATCAAGAATAATGCCGGCGAGGTGATAGGCATACTCTATGTCGGTATTAACAAGAATGAATTTTTTTCCGCGATCAGGAAAATCCTTTTAAGCATTACCCTTACAGTGATCGCCTTTGGTTTGATTATCTGCTTAATTTCTATTCAGTTGGTCAGGAAAGTTGTTATGCAACCGGTCATGCAGGGAATAAACATAACCAAAGAGATTGCAAAAGGTAATTTATACACGGATATCTCCATAGACAGAAAAGATGAATTGGGTCAATTATTTGAAGCTCTGGATCTGATGCAGGCGAAATTGACGGAAGTCATCCAGGGAATCAGGAATGGAGCGAATGAAGTCAGGATGTCTTCGGAACAGGTTGGCCAGGGAAATATCGAGTTGAGCCAACGCACACAGGAACAGGCTGCAAGTCTTGAAGAAATAGCCTCCAGTATGGAAGAAATGACAAGCACGGTTAACCAGAATGCCGATAATGCCAGTCAGGCAAGTCAGCTGGCGCAAAAAGCCCGGGAGGAAGCTGACGGGAGCAGGCAGATAGTGGGTAATGCGATAAAAGCAATGAATGTAATTGAAGAATCAAGCCGGAAGATTTCGGACATCATTGGTGTTATTGACGAGATTGCTTTTCAGACCAATTTGTTGGCACTTAATGCAGCGGTTGAAGCAGCGCGTGCCGGTGAGCACGGACGTGGATTTGCAGTTGTAGCAAGTGAAGTGAGAAATCTTGCCGGTCGTTGTACGACAGCGGCCAAGGAGATTAAGAAGCTTATTCAGGATAGTGTGGACAAGGTCAATGATGGTACCAAACTGGTAAATAACTCAGGCCAGGCGCTGGAAGAAATCGTGCTGGAGGTCAAAAAGGTCAGTGATATTGTTGCTGAAATCGCTGTAGCGAGCCGGGAACAATCTGCGGGCATCAATCAGGTTAACAAGGCATTATTACAACTGGATGAGATGACACAACAGAATGCTTCACTGGTTGAAGAGGCCGCTGCGGCGAGCGAATCAATGGGTGCACAGGCAAAATATCTGGGTGAACTGGTTTCATATTTCAAACTGGATGAGCGGGAGACGGATGAACCGGAAATACCGTTGCAAGTACAAACAGAAGATGAAAGTTGGTCAATGCAATCTAAGCAGCAATTGGAACATAAACCGGATTATTACAACACATAACATCAGTAATCTCTGATGACAGTGATTGGGTTGTAGGAGCGGGTCCTACCCGCGAACAAATCCTGTCGCATGCAGGGCATGCTCCTACTGGTGGGGAGGCAGGATTTATCAACTACATCCATGTAGTTGACCCCGCGGGCCAGCATCGCTTCGCTCTGCTGTTCACAAAATTGCTTGGTGGCCTGCCCCGGGTTCTGCGTACACCCAGTTAAGCTAATTCAGCTTGTTTTTTTAAACTCCATCGGACTCAAATATCCCAATGTCGAGTGCCGTCGCCGGGGATTATAAAAGCGTTCGATATAATCAACCACATCGGCACGCGCTTCATCGCGGTTACGGTACAACCGGCCGCTCAACACGTTCGGTCTTGAGGCTGGAGAAGAAACTCTCTATCGCCGCATTGTCCCGGCCACCCCCTCGCGTCTTTGTTTGCAGTATCAGTACCGCGCTATTAATCAGCCATTTTAAAAACGGGCTTTGAAAAAAACGATCTAAAAAATTAAAAAGCCATTTTTATTTTATATAGCGTCTATAATTTTATTTAGCGCATCAGTAAACCTCCGGGCATAAGCCCGTGAGATGTAGCGCTTCCGGGGCGAAGACCCGGACGGGCAAAGCCCGTAACGGTTAAAACCACGGGTGTAAACCCGTGGAAGTTTATTTTAAGTGGGGATTAATCATGTTGTGTTTTCTAATCTTGCCGGGATTTAACAAGTGAAGCTTACTGGTTGGCAACGAATAGTAATAACTATCTGTGTATTTACTCTGGCTGTCCCAGCCATTGGTGTTTTTGTGATATACGGGGAAGCAACTGAACACAATATCCTTTATAAATACAGATCACAGATTATCAATGATTTATCAGATCCACCACCTGCTAAAAAAATAACATATCGTGAGGCAGCGCCTACCGCTGAGTATATAAAACGAGCAAGAGAATTTGATGCTTCATTAGACAAGCCCTTGCCGGAAGGGGAAGTGCCAACGACCATTCTTGATGAAATTATCGCAAGGGAGTCGCAAGAAAAAAACAATCAACCAATGACTGCATTTGAAGAATATATTGTAAGGCAAACAAAGGGAGATGACAGCCAGCTTACACCATTTCAGAAGGCATTTGGAGTATCACCAGCAGAGAGAGCGAGCGCTCAGATTGAAGACATAGAGCTCGTTGACCATGTCTTCAATTTAGACATTTTAATTGCTGCTAAACACGATATTAAAAATATACGAAATAATATACAAAAATATTTTGGTGACAGTTATTTAAATAAATTTAACAATCAAATACACACCCAAAGGCAATTACACATATTGAAATATAGCGGTTATATCTTTGGTGGGTGGTTTATTTTTTGTGTTCTGCTATGGATAATTTATTTTACATTAAGATGGATTATGGCAGGCTTCAAGGAATCAGGAATATAAAAAGTGTTACTCATTTGTACTGCGAGAGGAGGTAGGTTCATTTCTATGAAAAAATCCGCTTCATAGTATGTGTTGAGGTATTGGGCTGGCTTATTTAACTACACGAAAGCACCAAATTGACAACTTCGCAGGGCTACGCAGGATATAAACACGACGCTGATAGCGCAACCAATAACCAGCAAGGTGATCAAACCGGGGAATGATGGGAATGGGTTGATAGGGTCGATCTAACCACCTAGTTAAAAAAATCATTTGGCAGGTTAAATCTGCGAATTATTGCCTTTAATGTGCCTTTTGCTAACTCTGTTCCGCCGCCGTGATATTTGAAGGGATATGATTCGGGCTTGCCGTTAATATCAGGATGATAAATCATCCTTTCGCTTCCTTTGCCTCGATTCGTATAAATCTAGAACCTTTTGTCGTGTTTCCTAAGCTTTCTAATTACGTCATCAGCTTTATGGGGTTTAGGCATGCGATAAGGCAAACCCCTTCTGAATCTTGTTAATTACGCTCTGGCTTGGTAATGGTAATCCGCTGACAATATAGTCGCCGGTCTCTCTAATTTTTTTCTTTTTGCTGTAATTACGGATTGCCTCCTGCCTAACCTGAGCATAAAGATTAAACAATTCGACTGGAGCTGGACGAAATATCAAGTCAGGATCATTTTTGTATTGCGAGAACCCTAACTGCATTTTTACCAAGTCGTGTAAATCAGAAAATGACTTCTCTGGTGTGTCTCCGTGCCCATATAAGTCCATCTCCAGGGCGACAGACACCCACGAGTCAGATTGATTGTCGAAGTACGTTAGGACGCTTAAGCAGATTTCATTCATAGTTGCACCAAACTGTCAGTTAGTCATAAAACCATCCAAACAGTTTTCCCAGCCGGAGATAATTATAATTTTTATAAGTACGTACTATATGAGGTCAGACTGCCAAAAGTAAAGGTTTATCCCAAGAAAAACGCGGTTTCTGGTGTATTAAAAGTTCCTTGCTGCCTGGAGTCTAAACAGTCAACAGAACCGACAACTGTTTAAGTATGTGAGTATATACTATCGCTGTACTTGGCTGGGGGACCAGGATTTGAACCTGGACTGGCGGAGTCAGAGTCCGCTGTCCTACCGTTAGACGATCCCCCAAGTTCAGCAACAAGTGTAAAGTGAAAAGTGAAAAGATTAAAGATTTATGGCTTATTGTTTTGACGGCAATGCCTGATCAGGCCATGGATCATTTTTGAAATCTCTATAGCTTCTTTCCGGAAAGATTCAGCCTGTTCATTACCAATCAACCCGGTTTCTGCGCAGATATACAGTTGAGACCGTAATTCACCGCATGATTCTTTGGCGATTTGCAGGTACTGGGCAAATTGTTTGTTGGAATTCCTTTCAAATCTTTCGGCTATATTCGATGGGATTGAGATGGCTGAATGTATTATCTGATCTCTAAGCTGTAATCTTTACAGCCTTTCAATGAATTATAAATATTTACCGCAAGAGATGAACTACGCTTCCAGACTGTAAGGTCTTCAAAAGCTTCCATGCCAGCATCCTTTTTACTTTTAACTTTCCACTTTGGACTTCAAAACGTATTAACGTTTTGAATATTGCGGGCGCTTGCGGGCTTTGTGCAGACCAACTTTCTTGCGTTCAACTTCACGCGCATCGCGGGTAACAAAGCCTGCCTGACGTAATGTTTTGCGCAAGGTGCTGTCATATTCCATCAAGGCGCGGGTAATACCATGACGTATGGCCCCGGCCTGTCCTGAGATACCACCACCGGTGACGGTGACATTGATATCAAATTGATCCAGCATGTTTACTGTTTCCAGTGGCTGGCGGACGATCATGCGGCCGGTTTCACGGCCAAAGTAGGTATCAAGTGCACGGTTGTTGACGACGATATTGCCACTGCCTTTTTTCAGGAAGACGCGCGCAGATGAACTCTTGCGGCGGCCGGTGCTGTAATAGATTTGTTCCGCCATACTAGATTTCCAATGTTCTGGGTTGCTGGGCGGTATGCCCGTGTTCTGCGCCGGCATAGACCCTTAGTTTCCTGAACATCTCACGTCCCAGCGGGCCTCTGGGTAACATGCCCTTGACCGCCTTTTCGATGATCTGTTCCGGATTCTTTTCCATGAGTTTTTCAAATGTGATTGATTTCATGCCGCCCGGATATTCCGAGTGCTTGTAATAGATCTTGTCTTTGGCCTTGTTCCCGGAAACCGTGACCCGCCTGGCATTGATGACTACGATATAATCGCCGGTATCCATATGCGGGGTATATTCCGGTTTGTGCTTGCCACGCAGTCGTTTGGCAATTTCAGATGCCAGCCGGCCCAGCGTTTTTCCAGCCGCATCAACGACATACCAGTCATGGTGGATAGTGGCAGGTGTTGCAGTATAGGTACTCATCTCTCTAGTTTTCTCAGGAATTTGGCCAACGGCAAAAAAGAGGTGGAATGGTACGGATAGACCCCCTGACTGTCAATACATCCAGTGGTGTATATTATACCAATTAAACCCATAACAGGACGGCGAATCACCATGTTAGAGCGCCATTACGGGATCATCGACCAGTTGATTATCCGCTTTGATCAGTATTTGACCAGGCATAGGGCCACAGAAAAGGCAGCTGGCCGGGTTTCTCCTGCTGATTCTGTGCCTGATGCCACCCTCAATGCCACAGAAAGACATCATGTTGAGGGTCTGATGCGGGTCAATCATGCCGGTGAGGTTGCTGCCCAGGCTTTATATCAAGGTCAGGCACTTATTTCGCGTGATCCGGTGGTAAGACAGGCCATGCACCGCTCAGCCGATGAAGAGATCGATCATCTGGACTGGTGTAAAAAACGGTTGGACGAACTCGGCGGTCACGCCAGTTACCTGAATCCGGTCTGGTATCTCGGTTCATTTTCAATAGGTACTCTGACGGGGCTGGCCGGTGACAAGTGGAGCCTGGGTTTTGTCGCGGAGACAGAGCGGCAGGTGGTGGTACATTTGCAAGGGCATCTACAGAGATTGCCCGTAAAAGACATGAAAAGCCGGGTGATATTGCAACAGATGATGGAAGATGAGGCCCGTCATGGTTCTGTGGCCACGACCATAGGCGGCATTGAATTACCGGCAGTGGTGAAGTCCGGCATGCGGCTCTGTTCTAAAGTGATGACCCGGACGGCCTACTGGATCTGACTCAGGGCATTCCTGGAACGATTGCAGTAATAATATAGAAAAACACTATCGACAGCATTGCCCCGGCCGGTAGTGTAATGATCCATGACATAAAAATGGATCCGATCACGCGCAGGTTTAATGCCGAGATACCCCGTGCGAATCCCACACCCAGTACGGCCCCGACCAGGGTATGCGTCGTGGAGATCGGCAAACCCGTCCCGGAGGCCAGGACCACGGTGGCGGACGCTGCAAGATTACAACAGAAGCCGCGACTGGGGGTGAGATCCGTAATACCGGTGCCCACAGTCGCGATCACCTTGTGACCATACATCATTAATCCCGCCACTATACCCGTAGCACCCAGCAGCAATAACCAGTTGGGGACGGGGGATTGCTGACTGACCACTCCCTCCGTTGAAACGATACTGACAACCGCCACGACCGGGCCGATAGCATTAGCAACATCATTGGAACCGTGGGCAAAGGCCATGGCGCAGGCGGTAAATATCATCAATACCCCAAACACCAGCTCCACACTGTGAAAGTGATATGCCTTGTTATTTTCCGGGCGTTGTCTGATCTTGCGGATCATGAAGGCGCCGGTCATTGCAGCAATGACACCAGCCAAGATTGCAATTATGTAAGATTCAGACGGGGAAAAATCCAGGCCGATATGGATTTTACCCGGCTGGCCTCATCGCCACGAAAACCTGTGATCACCAGTTCATTGACGGCAACCTGGGCCTGCCGGGTGGCATCAATACAACGGGTGAGGAAGTTCTTATAGCTGCCTTTCAATGGTGCCGGGATCGCCATTTTTCTGCCGAGGATCAGGCCGGCAATGTCCTTGGTCTTGTTGGCAATCAGGTCCTGCAGGCCGAGGACTTCCAAGACATCACGCCGGTCTATGGGCATGAACAGGCTGGTTGGCAAATTCATGCGCAGTTCGTTTTTTATGGTGTCAGAAAAATTCTCCAGTTGGGCGATCTGGCCTTGAATTCTGGCGGCCTCGTCCCAATCTTTACCAAATACAGCATCAAAATAGGGTGGCAGCATTTCAACG
>JBCKWI010000036.1:0-17535 GCA_038922795.1 Gammaproteobacteria bacterium | reverse complement strand
TGCGGGCTTGAAACCCAAGGTTGTGTTTACAGCCACAGATGCTGATGTGATCAAGACCTATGTCAAATTAGGACTTGGGGTAGGAATCGTCGCGAGCATGGCGCATGACCCGAACATCGATAGCAATCTGGTGGCGCTGGATGCCAGTCATTTATTTGAACCCAGTACCACCAAGATAGGGTTCAGGCGTGGGACCTACCTGCGCAGCTATATGTATGATTTCATCAGTTTATTTGCGCCACATCTGACCCGGGGAATAGTCGATGAAGCCATTAAGGCTGTCAGCAAGGAGGAACTGGATCAACTGTTCATGGATGTGGTGTTACCGGAACATTGATTAGTATTTTGTAGGTGGTAGATAGTATATTGGGATTAAAAGCAAACACCCATATTCCATCTGCCATATACCACCTACTAAATTAAATGTAATCAATGTCCGGATTGGCATCCATGATGTCCTTGACAGCATCTTGTTCAGAGGTCTCAACCGCAAGGACTTCTTTCAGGAACTTCATATAGATGGTAAAAATGCGCGGCGCCTTGCCGTCTTCCTCAACTATAAAAAACGGGGCGCGATCAACATTATGTTGTGCGGCGAAACGCATACCCTCGCTCTCCGGATCACGTTCATCCGCAATAATGATCCGGTTTATTCTGCCAGTGAGACCGGCATCTTCCAGCCTTTTTTCCACCTCTGCACATTTACGGCAAGGTGAACCATCTGCCTTGATCTTTTTGACCATGGAGATGTGCATACTGAAAGATCAACCTGTCTTCTTGTTCAGATTACCAGCATGCAGACCGCACTCTTTCATGGTGGCTTCTTCCCACCACCAGCGTCCCTCACGTTCGTGCTGACCGGGCAGCACAGGTTTGGTGCATGGCTCGCAACCAATACTGATATAACCCCTGGTGTGTAGTTCGTTATAGGGGACATCATTCGCCCGTATGTACTGCCAGACCTGTGCCGAGGTCCAGAAGGACAGGGGATTGAATTTAATCAATGTATGAGAATTGGTGGAAAAAGCGCCGTCTTTTTCGACTACAGGCACGTCAGCCCGGGTCCCAGGGCTTTGATCTTTACGCTGGCCGGTGATCCAGGCATCCAGTGCATTCAGCTTGTTACGCAGTGGCATCACTTTTCTTATCCCGCAACACTCCTTATGACCATCGGTATAAAAACTGAATAGGCCCTTTTCCTTTACAAATTTTTCCAGCGCCACATGATCAGGCGAAAGTATTTCGATATTGATCTTGTAATGGTTTCTGACTTGTTCAATAAAATGATAGGTTTCCGGGTGGAGCCTGCCGGTATCCAGGGAAAATACATTAACCTTCGGATTGATCTTCGCTGCCATATCGACCAGCACGACATCCTCCGCGCCGCTGAAGGATATAGCAATGTTATCAAAACTATCGAGTGCCAGTTTTATGATCTCTGCCGGCTCTTTGTGCATATATTCCTGGGTCAGTTGCGCCGTATTAAAATCTTTAATAGTCATTTTTATATTCGCCAATGATTAGGGATTAGAAAAGGAGGGGGATTCTAACAGAATCACATATTCCAATAAACACTAACTGGTTATACTGATATCACGATTTGAAATATATGCACCTTTTGCGACGGGGTTAATCGCAACTTGCTGTTATTACGCCTGTTTTCTGTTTGTGACGGCCTTTTCAACCTTTTCAGGTGGTCTGTTGAGCCAGCAAAGATGGATGCAAAAATGTCCCATGCGAAGACATATCTGTCATTTGAAGTTTGTTGTCTCCCAGATTTTCAATGAGTAGATGCAGCCTTGAGATATCACGCAGGGACGAGTCGATTTTCACTGTGCTTGCAATGTCCCGTCCGATAACATTTCTGCCCTTGATCAACGGGTGATGGTTACCCGCCTGATCAATAAACTCAATGCCATTTTTATTGGAAAGTATGCACCTGTGTTTTGACAGCCTGATATCTATAGTCTTGCCTGCCGGGAGTTGTAGAGAAATCACCTCGCCCTTGGGCATTCGTTCAAACTCGCCATTCTTGTCATCCTTGACGGGTTCAAATAACGTATTTTCGAGTATATAGGTACCGCTCAATTTATCTGCCTGTTCCTCGCCTTCTTCGGCAGCCCTGATGGCACCGTTGGCATGGGACTGTTTTTCAGAATATAGATATTTGATAGTCTCCTGCCGGGAAGCCAGGTATTGCATATATTTGACCAGGGCAATGCGCCGGAACGGATTAAGATCATCTCCACCCTCATTCAGGGCTGCGATAATGCCTCTCCAGCCATGGTCTTGTGAAAATATGGTCGGATCCAGTTCCCGCAAGGCCTGATTGATGCTGTTCGGGTTTTCAATGGAGCGTGAGAGTATGTTGACGAAACGTTTTTCTATGTCCTTTATGGTGACAGCTTCATTCTTGAGTTTTTTGGTTGACAGTTTTACCAGTTCAGTTATTTTCCTGGATGGCAGGGAGATCCTGCCATTCAGGCAAAATTCAAAATCAGGGATGGAGCAAAACCTGAGTGTCCGATCTCCAATGTTAAGTTCGACAGGTTTTGAGAAAAATTTATTCAGCATGGTGATTTCTGCTTTATCCTTCAGTAAGCATCAGACTATATGTGATTGATAAATTTATATAAAGTCCGGTTATGAAAGGTTGATAGAGTTCTCAATCAGTAAATATCCGGTTGTCACTTTTTTACATATCAGTTTTAGATTAAAGCATATTTTCATGGCTAATAATAGCTTGCCCAGGGTTCAGCGCCCCTCATTTCTACCCACTTTGCAGTGACTATCTGGATGAGGTCATGCCATATATTCTCAGGGGCGGGATTGAAAACTGTTTCTGTGCTGGCATGCCAGAGATACCAGTCACCGCGGATCAATTCTGCTTCGAGTTGACCTGGCGCCCAACCGGCAAGACCAGAAAACAATCTTAAATTCCCCGGTTCAATATCATCCAGTACCAGTTGATTGAACTGCGCAAGCGTGTTGATCAGATAAATACCATTCGTGACTTGTTTTGCGGCTGGCAGTGACGTTTCTGACTTAATCAGTAAATTGATGCTGTTCACCGCAACCGGGCCGCCCATATAGAGATGACCAAGGATCGGGATCATTTTCTGAAGCTCTGGCAAGGCCTCGGCCACAGGGATTTTTGTACGCCTGTTGATGACCAGTCCAGCGGTTCCTTCGCTATCAAATTTAGTAATCAATACTACTGTCATCTCGAAATTTGGATCATTCAGTTGCTTGCCTGCAATCAGTAATACACCCTCTGCCAGACCGGGATTATGCATGGGATGACCGCCTTGGACAGTGTCCTGATCAGCCGCATTGATGGAGTGCGGGAGAACGCACAACAGCGTAAAAAACAACAGACATGTGCCGAACATGGATCTGGCAATAAACAGGAGGTTACCTTTCAGCCAGGTCAACATGTGAAGTGGATATTGCCTGACAGCAAAATATTCCTGCGTTGTTCATGTGTGCAGTGTCGAAGTTGCTCTGCCAGATGATAGAAAGTTTCCAGATTATCATCGACAGCCAGCAGTATTTTTTTGAAACCTGTAAGGTATTTGCGATAGGTTACGACGGCCATCAGTTTGGCATTATTGAGGCCCGTGGCAAACCACGCATCATAGCGGGCACGTCCATTCAGGCCAGAGTTTATTTGTTTATATTCGTTGATCATCTTTTCCAGTATGGCAGATTTATTCAAACGCTTTTCCGGATCAGGTATATCGGATTTGTAAAGGCTATCAAGTTGGTTTCTGTAACGTAATACCAGTTCTACAAATTCATCTTCCAGTGCCTGGTTTTTCTCAAATTTCTCATAAGATAATGGACTATTATTTTGGGCCAGCCACCGGCGCATACCCACATCGGCAACGGTATCGGCAAATGCTTCATTAATCTCGGTGTCATTCTTAATATAGATCTTCTGATGGGCAAGTTCATGGAACATTACCTTGGCAAGATAAGCGTCCCCACGGTGCAGCATCGTATTCAGGACCGGATCAGCGAACCAACCCAGGGTTGAGTAGGCACTGACACCACCTACAAAAACATCGTATCCCTGGTTTTCAAGTTCACGTGCCAGTGTATATGCAGCCTCTTCAGAAAAATAACCCCGGTAACCCAGACAGCCAACAATCAGGTAGCACCATTGCCGGCTTTGCAGCGAGAGCTCTGGTGTAGCAAAGACATTCCAGACGACAAAGTCACGTTCTAAATCAACATAATCAAGGTAACTGTTATTGTCAGGCAGGCCAAGTTTGTTAATTGCAAAACCCCTGATCTGTCTGACCAACGCCAATTGAGCGAGAGTGTCCGGAGGCATACCATTGTTTTTTATCAGCGTATCTATCGGCTGGCGTTTCTGCAGGATCTCAAGCTGTCCATTGACCGATTGCGCATAATAGCTGAGCGAACCACAGCCACTGACAGTGCTCACTATAAATATCATGATGATTAAAGCATGGTATCTGGCCATAATATTATCTGGGGATGTCGCATATCCTTACTGAGATTATGCTATAAATCATAATGCGGCAGTATTAACATTAACAGTTAAATACAATACTTATAAGCGATAATGTATACGTCTGTCATTGATGTCACTACAGTTAACGAAAATATTGATCGCCCGGACTGGGTGATAGTCGATTGCCGTTATGATTTGGCAGATAAATCATTTGGCAAGAGCGCTTATCTTGAATCACATATCCCGGGGGCGGTGTACGCAGACCTGAATGATGATTTGAGTGGACCTCCTGTCACCGATCACGGGCGCCATCCCTTACCAACTGCAGGACATCTCAATAATCTGTTCAAACGTCTGGGTATCAGTAATGACACACAGGTCGTTGCCTATGATCATGTCTATGGTTCTTTCGCAGCCAGGTTTTGGTGGTTATTACGTTATATGGGACATGAAGCGGCCGCCGTAATCAATGGTGGCTGGCAGGCATGGCTGGATGCGGGTTTATCTGTTAAGTCCGGTGCACAAACGAACCAGCCAGGAGATTTTCAGGGTATTGCCAGAACTGAATGGCTGGTAACCGCGGATCAGGCGCCCGCAGCCGTATTATTGATAGATTCGCGGGATCCGGTTCGCTATCGGGGTGAGTCGGAACCACTGGATCGGGCAGCCGGACATATCCCGGGGGCGATAAATCGTTTCTGGAAAGATAACCTTGATACCAAGGGGTTCTTCAAGGACAGCGAGCAGTTGCACCATGAATTTCACGGGTTTCTGGCCGGTGTCACAGCTTCTGATTCAGTATTTTATTGTGGTTCCGGGGTGACAGCCTGCCATAATCTCCTGGGAGCAGCCCATGCTGGATTACTCGCGTCTAAATTATATGCAGGGTCGTGGAGTGACTGGTGCTCTGTGCCGGAACGGCCGGTTGCCACTGGCAGTGAACCCGGCAGTTTCACCGGTTTGCCTGGATAAGTTCATTAATAAATTCAGATAATAAATATAACGTGTTATCTTTAATACCTCGATTAGGGGGTTCGTAAAACCAGAAAAATGAACATGATTGACCGGCAACTCTATTTCTTCTTTCTGATATCAGCGCTAGTCATATCGCCTGCTGCATGGGCCGAAGATGAAGACCTGCTGAATGATCCTGCGCTTCAGGCAGTACAGGCACTGGGCGCAAAGGCACCTGCACCTGTAGAGGAGTCTGAATCAGAGACTATCACAGATGAACCGGAACTCGCTCCAGAGCTATTTCCTGCAGAAGATGCGTTTCCTGTAACCACAGTAACCACCGGAAGTCCCCTTAAAAAAGATGTAGTGTTAGTGTTGGATAACTCCGGCAGCATGAAAAAGAATGACCCGCAGTTTATTGGCAAGCAGGCAGCGGTAAAATTTATAGAAAGGCTGGATGAAGCAACCCGGGTTGCCATCATTATTTTTGATAAAGCCATCCGGTTAGTTGTGCCTTTGACAGAGGTGAATGATTCAACCCGCGGTGACATGCTGAAAAGCCTCGATCAGCTTGATTACAAGGGTCCCTGGACCGAGAGTCCGGCGGCTATTGAGCGGGCCATCTATGAACTCAAGACCAATGGACAGGGTGATGCAAAGAAGTCCATTGTTTTCTTGACTGATGGAGAAGTCGACACGGGTGATAAAAACAGGGATGTTGAACAGGTCAAATGGCTCAGAAATGAACTGGCCGCTGATGCTGCGAAATCCGGCATCAAGATTTTCGGCATTGCATATACTGAAAATGCAGATTTTCTCTTAATACAGTCCATTGCACAGCAAACCGGTGGTGAGTATTACCGGGCGCTCGTAGTTGAAGATCTGCAGGCTGTCTATGAGCAAGTCTCCGCGCTTATTAATAAAGCACCTGAACCGGAGCCTGAGATCATTGCTCCGGCCCCGGTGGAGATTCCGGTACAGGTTGCACCCCCGCAGCCGGTGATTATAGAAGTCCCTGTCCCGGCGCAAGGCATGGATGAAGAAGAACAATTACGGTCGATGATGATCCTGGTCGCGCTCGGTGTTTTGATCATTGCCGTGATCATCATGGTGTTGATGTTGTTAAGGGGTAGCCGCAAGAAAGGAGCAGATGATGAATATGCGCAGGAGGCCTTTTTCAATGACATCAACAGCTATACCACACAAACCTCATACAAGCTGGGCAGTAAACCGACCATGCTTGGACGTGTTGCCGGTACGGATACTGAACACCTTAACTACATTGTCATCCCGCAAACTACCATAGGCCGGCGTCATGCGCTGATTGAATACAAGGATTTTGCCTACTGGATCATCGATCAGGGCAGCATTAACGGAACATTTGTAAATGACAAGATGATTACCAGCGAGACACGCCTTAAACATGGCGACAAGGTAAGACTGCACAAGTGTGAATTTGAATTTTTAATGCCGGAAATGGTGGATGCGGGCATGACCATGATTTCGAATACAGTCATGGCGACTAATCCGGCAGCAGGGACAGAGGCGCCAACAATTGCGCGCGGTGATGCTGCTTCCATTGAAGATATGGACTTCCCCGAGCCGGATTTTGATTTAACGGGCGGGCTGGATTCGGCAGTAAATCCTGACGAAGAGGATACGATAATCAAGGGTTCTCCTTCCGGCGAGAAAAATGATCATGAACCCGAAGATGCGACGTTAATGCTGGATTCTGACGGTGATGAAATGGATGGCGATGATGCTACCATACGTCCGGATATGGATGATGACGACGACAGCGATTTGACTGTTGATAATATCGATGGAAAAGACAAAAAGAAATAATTACAACAGGTAATTAACCAGGGCCTGTTTATTATCCCCCGCGGATATTTCCTTTCTTCCCAAGCATCCGGCTGATCAAATTGAAAATGAAAACGGCAAAAGAAAACGCTGTTTTAATATCCATGTGAAAGAACATTGTGGTTATTAATTGCATTTATATATGAATTTCCAAAGTAAATTGTTGTCCCTGCTTGCAGATGGGAGGTTTCACTCCGGCGATGAACTCGGCGCATGCCTCTCAATATCACGTACTGCTGTCTGGAAAAGGATAAAATTACTGCAGCAATCCGGTCTGGTTATATACTCGGTCAAAGGTAAGGGTTATCGCATAACGCAGGCACTGGAGTTTCTTGAACAGGAAAAAATATTTTCATATATTGATGCTGATATTAAACCATTGATTAGACAGTTCACTCTCCATGCAGAAGTTGATTCCACCAATCAGTATTTGCTGAACAGGATAGATCATGATGATTTTCATGGGCACATTACGCTGGCAGAGTATCAGACTGAGGGCAAGGGGCGGCGGGGCAATGCCTGGATATCACCTTTTGCAGCTGGTATCAGTCTGTCTCTGGGATGGCATTTTGATCCGGCTCCGGAACCACTCGCGCTGGTATCATTAGGTACGGGTGTGGCAGTTATGCGCGCCCTCAACAGAATCGGCATATCAGATGCAGGCCTGAAATGGCCAAATGATGTAATTTGGCAATATCGCAAACTGGGTGGCACACTGGTCGAGATGCGCGCAGAATCAGCCGGACCTTGCAAGATAGTTATCGGAATAGGCATAAATTATTCATTTCCTGCAGAGTCAAATTACAGTACAGGTATAGATCAACCCTGGGTGGATATTGCGACAATACAGCAACCGGCAGTGTTACGTAATAAATTCACGGCAATTTTGATCTCGGAAATAATCCACCAGATGAATAATTATGCCGGAAGAGATGATTGCGGAATTATTGATGAATGGCGCCGTTATGATTGCATGAAAGGAAAATTTGCAAAACTTGTCCTGCCTGATCGAACCGTGAATGGATTGATACTGGGTATCGATGATAATGGCGCCCTGTTAATGTCAGTCAATGGCAGACTGGAAAAATTTAACTCCGGCGAAATCAGCCTGAGGCTTCAGTCATGAATTTGCTGGTTGATATAGGTAATAGCCGGATTAAATACATACAACAGGATAGTCATGGCTTGTCAGATTACCAGGGCGATTTTTACGAAAAACCTGATCTTGCCGGCAGCCTTGATCGCTTGTGGGATAAATTACCGATACCTGGTCAGGTCTGGATCGCAAATGTGGCGGGTAGTGAAGTCGCAGATCAACTGGTGAGATGGATTGATAAAAAGTGGCATATAAGACCTGAGTTTGCTGTGGTAACAAAGACAGCGTTAGGCGTAATCAATACCTATACAGAAGTTACCAGGTTGGGGATTGATCGCTGGCTGGCTATTATTGCCGCATGGAATAAATACGGTTCAGCAGCCTGTATTGTAGATTGTGGTACAGCAGTGACGATCGACGGGCTGAATCATCATGGCCGGCATCTGGGTGGACTGATCATCCCGGGCGTCGCCATGATGCAGCAGTCTCTGTATAAAACCACTTCCGCTATACCTTGTATAAGGGATATGAAGGCAACAACAGGTCTGGCCTGCAACACAGAGCAGGCGGTGGTGACAGGTTGCACTCTTGCTATTGTTTCGCTGATCGAACATGTCTTGCAGGATATGCAGCGTGAATGTGAAGGAAAATTGAAATGTGTGATAACAGGCGGTGACTCGGAAACAATCATGCGCCTGCTTGCAGGAAAATTTGTATATGAACCTTACCTGGTATTGGAAGGACTGGCCCTGCTCGCCGGTGACAACCTATGAGATGGATATTTATCGTATTATTTGCAATCAATCTGATTTATTTTGGCTGGGAACTCGATCGCCAGACCCGGATTAATCTGGGCAACAGCATGGAAGCGCTGGTGGTGTCTTCAGGTGTAAAGCAACTGGTATTGATGCGTGAATTACCATCACCTCCGCCAGCGCGGCACAGGCAGGAAGAAGTACGGGAAAATATTCCGGATGATGAGAATATCCTCAGTGAAGATGAAGTATTGCCCGTTGCAGGCATAAATACGGAAGATATCAAGATTAAGGAAGATCTTGATGATGCACTGGTAACACAGCTTCCCGATATCAGTGCTCCGGGGATCCCGGACAAGGTTCAACAAGAGCGAATCATGTGTTTCTCTTATGGCCCTTTCACGGACAATCGCCAGGCAGAGGACCTCATGGTCTGGTTTCAGGATCACCGGGTCGTAGTTCAGCAGCGTCTCGAAACCGGACAGGAAAACCAGTTATTCTGGATTTATCTTAGGCCCCAGGCTTCCCGTGACAACGCCATACAGGCCATCGAAGACCTGAAAAGCAAAGGCATAACAGATTACCGGCTGATCGAAACCGGAGATCTGCGTAATGCTATATCACTGGGTCTGTTTTCAACCCAGGCATCGGTCAACCGGCGTCTGAATGAACTGAAAAACAAGGGCTATCAACCGGTGGTCATACCATATCGAGATGCAAAGGCCATTTACTGGCTGGACGTCAAGCTGACTGATCAACAGGATGTATTAAATCAGATGTTCACGGAGTATCCGGCCAGATACAACTCGGTACCCGTGCAATGCGGTGAAATTGCCTTACCGCAGGTTAACCCCTAGAATACGGCGCCAATCATAGACGGGGGATCCGGATCCAGCCCTTGCCCTGATAGTTAAATGGTATAACGGTTGATTTGTAATCATCAGTTGGGGGTTCGATTCCCTCTCGGGGCACCACATTTCTATCCAGTACCGTCCAGCAACATCCACAAAACCCGCACCAATACTGATATACAGCCCTGTTTAACATCCAGTACCGTCCACAAATATCCATTGCAATCCGGGGGTACATGGGGGTATATTTGGGGGTACAAGGTATCAGAAATGGGGGTATATTTATGCCACTCACCAACACCCGGATTAGTACGTGTAAGGCCAAAAAACAGCCCTACAAGCTCACGGACAGCGGGGGCATGTATCTATTAGTGCATCCTAATGGTTCAAAGTATTGGCGGTTGAAATATCGTCTGCATGGCAAAGAGAAAACACTGGCCCTGGGAGTGTATCCGGATGTCTCACTGGCACAGGCGAGAGCAGACAGAGACACGGCAAAAAAAGAGATCAAGACCGGAATTGATCCGGTAGTGAAGCGCCGTGAGGAAAAACACCTTGCCATACTCAGCGCAGAAAACACCTTTGAAGCTGTCGCCAGGGAATGGCATGAACAAAAGCGTGAACAATGGACACCGGATCATGCCGGGTCTGTGATCAAGTCATTAGAAGATGATGCCTTCCCTTCTGCTTTGGGCACCAAGCCGATGAATGAAATCACCGCTAAGGATGTGCTGGCTGTCATCAGAAAGGTAGAAAAACGCGGGGCACTGGAAACAGCCTCAAGAGTATTACAGCGGGTGGCTTCCGTATTTCGTTATGCTGTCCAGACCGGGCGTATCGAGATCAATCCCGCTACTGAAATGAAGGGTGTATTAAAAACCCGTAAGGTAGAACACCGTCCTGCATTGAAAGCCACAGAGTTACCGGCGTTCCTGACCAAGCTGGACAACTACAGCGGCGAGACGGTGACACTCCATGCGCTCAGGTTATTACTTCTAACCTTTGTCCGGCCCGGTGAATTGCGGGGGGCCAGGTGGAATGAGTTTGATCTGGATAATGCACAATGGCGCATCCCTGCGGAGAGAATGAAGATGCGGCATGAGCATATTGTCCCGCTCTCAAAACAGGTCATTGATATATTGAACTCACTCAAGCCACTGACCGGCAACAGTGAATTGTTATTCCCTAACCGTAATGACAAAAGCAAACCGATCAGCGAGAACACCTTGCTTTATGCCATGTATCGTTTGGGTTATCACAGAACAGCCACCGCGCATGGATTCCGGGCAACCGCTTCAACCATCTTGAATGAACAGGGCTGGCGGCCGGATGTGATTGAAAGGCAGTTAGCCCATGCCGAACGTAACCAGGTAAGAGCAGCCTATCATCGGTCAGAATATCTGCCGGATAGAAAAAAGATGATGCAGCACTGGGCGGATTATCTGGATGGGCTGCGCAGTGGTGCTGATGTGGTCAGCATCAAAGCTGCAGGATAAATATCAATTATCAAACAGGCGTGTCAGTCATATGACCGTCAAGCGTAATGAATTACCAAGCCTGATACCGGAAACCGGACTGGTTAATGTGGCCCAACCTTGTCCACAGTAATCCATTGCAGTACAATGTAATCCAGTACATAACATGATACGGTCATTCAAGCATCGTGGAATTGAGCGGTTTTTTACCCGTGGAGACTATCGGGGTATTCCAGCGCAGTATGCCACCCGTCTGGACCGGCTGCTGGATCGGCTGGATACATCCTCACGTCCTGAAGACATGCGCCTGCCGGGGTATCGTTTCCATCCCCTCAAGGGCGACCGCAAAGGCCACTATGCCGTGAGCGTATCGGGTAATTGGCGGCTGACCTTCCGCTTTGAAGGTGAGGATGCCATTGACGTTAACCTGGAGGATTACCATTAATGAGTTTGAGAAACCCCAACCGCAAGCCGACCCATCCGGGCGCTATCTTGCGTGAAGATGTGTTGCCGGCCTTGAACATGACCCAAGCCAAGTTTGCCGAACGGCTTGGTGTATCGCGTCTTACCGTCAGCGAATTACTCCATGAAAAGCGGGCCTGTTCGCCGGAGATGGCCGCACGCCTGGCGAGACTGCTTAAAACAACCCCGGAATCCTGGCTGGCCATGCAAGCCGCGCGGGACTTGTGGGAAGTACGTCGGAAAAAAGAGATCCGCGAGATCGAACCGCTACGGGTTTGATTATTGCCAAGCCTAGCCTGATCAGCGAAGAGCCGGGACACCTTCCCCGGTCTGACTTGGTTCCATTTTTGAAGGGTGCGCGGAGGTGGCGCATGAAGAAAAATCTTTCAGACGATCGTGACGGAATTTGTCAAGCCGTACGGGAGGCGGTCAAGGCGGCCCGGATCTGTTTTATCACCATTTTGCGAAAAAATCTTAAGAAGCGCTCCCACCGTGATCCTGATGATAAAAAGGTACACGCTTATTTTCTGGCTTCAGTAAATTCCGGAAAATTTCAAGAATTCGCTGCTCAGAATATCCTCGATCTGTTGCAAGATTATGAATCCTGTCTTGATAAATCGTTCAATGATTGGAGTCTGGAAGAACGAAATGAAGCCAGCTTATTTGTTGAGCGTTATTTTCTACTGCTTGCCAAGGCACTCAATCGAACTAGAGGGCGCCCACGTAAACAGAAAAAAAAAATGAGGGAGGTATCATTCTAGGAAGTATGTCTGCCGGTATCAAAATTTCACGGAAGAAGGAAAGGGAAAGTATTAAAAATGCAGTCGATGTTTACTTAAAACGCGAGATTGCCAGCAAGAAAGGCAAATACTCGAAGGAGGAAGACTTCATGTTAAGCACTCTCCCGAAATTTGATCAGTATATGGAGCAGCACCCAGGGAAGATAGAAATGAAGGATATCATGGATGTACGTCTACCAGGATTCATGGATAAATTCTTGTCCGAACATGGAATACCGGCCGGACAAAAAAGTGCATTCAAGATGCGAGTATCCAGACTCAGAAGAAAGCACCACTAATCGCCCGCGCCCTGCGGGATTTTTTAATTTTTGTTACTTTGCCCCCTGTTGGTTGTTCCACTCTGTATCGTATCCCCCCGTAAGAATTTGAACATTATCGGAGGTTACAGATATGTCTGAGTCAATTCTACGTCTACCGGAAGTACAGGCTCGTACCGGACTGTCTCGCAGCACCATTTACGACAAATTAAAAAACTGAGCCGCCGTCATTCCCGTTGTCGATCAATATTGGTGATCGTGCGGTTGGCTGGGTCGAATCTGAAATTGAAGCCTGGATTCAGGCTCGTATTGCTGAATCACGTGAAGCGGCGTAGGCGGTGCGCCATGGAACCCAAAAAAGAAAACCTGCCGCTGGGGGTTAATCAGCAAGCGGGCTTATCAGAATCGAACGCTGACAAGTCTAACAAAAAAATCCGGAGAGTAAAACCCGGGACGAAGGAGCATGTGATCCTTTCTGCTTTTGTGTCCGGCAAATCGTTGAACCGCTTTGAGGCGATCAAGTTACATGACACGGCACTGAACAGCACTGTCTCCACCCTCCAAGGAAAAGGAATCCAAATCCACAGGGAGCGCGAGACTGTGCCTTGTGTGAATGGTACTAAGCACGTTGATGTCTGCCGCTATCGCATTTTACCTGACGAAATGGTCAAAGCCAGGCAGCTTTTGGTGGTGGAAGCATGAACCTCTCGCCTGATGACATCAAGAAGATCGAGTATCGTGAAAATTTGGTCCGTAACCATGCCGGGAAGGCTGGTTTAAGGGGCAAAATTAACGCGATGTGTATCGGGTGTATATATGACCCCTACGCAGAAGGAACTTGGAGAAAACAGGTCGAGAATTGCACTTCCCGCAACTGTCCGTTGTACGAGGTCCGCCCGACAACAACGACTGACCAAGCAGAACAACAGGAAGTATTCAACAATCAGGAGGACCTGGCCACGTGAGATCCCGGATCAAAGCGAAAGGGCGTAGAGAATCAGGCGTATTTCTCGCTGTACCTTTCGCAGTAATTAATTCGGATAACTACAAAAAGCTGAGCGCAAAAGGCGTGAAACTGCTATTTGACGTGGCCGCACAGATCCGAGTCAAGCAAGGCGGTCCGGTGAATAATGGTGATCTGGCAATCACGATCAGCATGATGAATGAGCGTGGCTGGAATAAATCAAGGAGCAGCTTGTATGCTGCGAGGGATGAGTTGATCCATTATGGGTTTATAAAAATAACTCGCCATGGATCATTTGGTGGCAACAAATCACCGGCCTTGTATGCGCTTACATTTTTCGCAATCAATCAGAGCGAGAAACACAGTAAAGTCACAGGGGTAGCGCCGAATGACTGGAAACAGGAAAGGCCAAAATGGAAACGTGCAAAGCGAGAAAAATTAAATTCACTGTACCGAAAATCAGCCGTTGTTGTACCGATAGTCGGTACTGATCACTTTAATCAGAGGTTTTTTGGCCATGAAAGAGCCGTTAATTAAGCAAAATCGACACCGTTATATTGGGTTCACTGTACCGATAGTCGGTAACCTTCTTAGATCTACCATAGGGTTCACATTAATTACTGAAATTAACAGGTATGAAAGGAGTTTTTGGAGGCGGGTAAGCAACGGCTTGCGGGAAATACGAAGGTTTAAGGCCCTTAGTTACAGGTGGTGATCTAGATATTCTAGCTATCTATCTAACTACCGCCGGAGGGTGGGTCTTGTTGCCCTCCGGTACTAAGCAAAAAAATGGTTCCCTTTGTTTGAATCTAAATGAGAGGAGATAACTAATGCAAGATATAAATAATGTAAATAGACAGCAGTGGAAGGTGACGGATTGGAACCGAATCATTACAAAATATATCGACACTGGCAGATATTACTGGAGTGATAGTGCTGGTGGTGGAAATTGCTGGATTGAAGAAAAAAATGACAGGCTTATCTTTGGTGGTTACAAATGGTATGGCGCAGCCTTTCATGCAAGTGATGATTTTCCCGAACTTCAAAAGGAAGCAGAAGAAGATGAGCGTAAACATCAGGAGAGATTAACTACGTTACCTGAATGGGATAAAACGGCCAATGTAGTGCATGTCACGGAGGTGATGGATGAAGATGACAAGATAAAAACAACAATACAGGAAACGGGTTCCTACACACAACGTAGATGTCCAACTTGTGGAGGATTGACTGAAAATACCAAAGAATATGCTATTGAATGATTGGAAACAGAATAAATATATGGGACTAAGCAAACCTGAAATTAACAGGCAAAAAACAGGCAATGAATAAGAAAACTTCTAAAAAAATGGGGCGACCCTCGAAATACAGTGAGAAAGTAATAGATGAAATCTGTTACCTCATAGCACTTGGATATAGCTTGGCAGAAATCTGCAAACTTGATGAAATGCCTGGGTATCGAACCATTATGACTTGGTTAAGTGACGAGAAAAAGGGCGACTTTCGACATAAGTACGCGCGCGCGCGCGAGGATCAGGCCGATTACTTGGCTGATGAAATAATAGATATTGCTGATGAACCAGTCACATGTAACGAGGACGTGGCCCGAAACCGGCTGCGTGTTGATGCCCGAAAGTGGATAGTCTCAAAGCTGAAACCGAAGAAGTACGGCAATAAGATAGAGCATGATATAGGCGGTACAGGTGGTACGAATATTCCGCTACATATCCATTTTATAAAGCCATCATCGAGGAAGTCGGTATAAGTCAGGCAGTAGTGACAAGCAAAGTAATAAAAAATTTGCGCTCTTTGGATGTGTGAATGAATTGGCTTTGTTAGGTATTATTACTCTTTTTAGATGTTTCCGGAAAATCAGGGGAAAGCCCCGTACATGGCTTTGAAGGATAAAATTGAAAAAGGTGTGCCGGTTGTTTCCAGGTCAAAAGGATCAACGTAGGACTCCACCCATTCAGGGGCGAGAGCGCCCTCCGGCGCTTTATCAAAAAACACCTTGCGATCTGGGGTAAGCGCATACAGGGACCCGCCGCGCGAGTATATCTTGGAGCCTTCGGCCGGAAACAAGGGTGGTAATTTTATATCAAATAATGTCATATCTTCACCCTCCACTAAAAGTATAGCAAAAAAGTGGTTAACTAAAATGGATTAAAGATATATTACGACCCGAAGAAGAAATCCTAGCCAATGTTCTTAAAGAGAACACAGCCCAATTTGCCGCCCTCACCAAAGAGTTAATTAATTTGGTGAATTAAAACACTACTTTTAGGTTGAGTAAAATATAGCCCTTTAAGTAATTCGTTTAGTCGTTTGACTTTCCCGACTTGATGTTCTTCTTTAAGTAAAAAGAAAATGTGTCAGGTGGCAGCGAAGGAATATAGTTTTTGAAAAACTACAGCCATTATTCGAGCCTTACCGGCACGAAAGGATCGCAAATCACAAG
Organism: Gammaproteobacteria bacterium; assembly: GCA_038922795.1. GTDB lineage: Bacteria > Pseudomonadota > Gammaproteobacteria > Eutrophobiales > Eutrophobiaceae > 2-02-FULL-47-50. The sequence continues at coordinate 1,120 of JBCKWI010000036.1, read as the reverse complement.
ACCTTGAAATTAACAACGAGAATACCCATATACTAGTTGTAAGAAGATTCAGCTAATACGATGCGAAAAATACTGTATATCGACATGGACAACGTAATTGTTGATTTTCAATCAGGGATAGGTCGACTTTCTGCTGAGACCGTAAACGAATACAAAGGTAGGTTAGATGAAGTACCAGGGATTTTTTCTCTCATGAAGCCTATCCCGGGAGCACTCGGAGCATACACCCACCTTACAGAACGCTTTGATACCTACATTCTATCTACTGCACCTTGGGAAAACCCGTCTGCATGGTCGGACAAGTTGTTGTGGGTAAAAGAACATCTTGGGGAAGCCGCATATAAGCGTTTGATTCTTTCTCACCACAAGAATTTGAACGCAGGTCACTTTCTAATCGATGATCGTACCAAGAATGGTGTTGATCGATTCTCCGGTGAACATATCCTGTTTGGTTCATCGCGATTTCCGGACTGGCCCTCAGTCCTAACCTATCTACGAGACAAAGAAACGTAAAATGAAACGAAAAGATTCCCAAAAATAGCCGAAAACCGGAAAGTCGACCCGCAGGAGACAAGTAAAAATGAGCACCACAGCCGATGTCCTCACCTTCCCCCAACCATCGAAAACGGGAAAGTTACCCATAAGACCCAGGAACAAAGACGTCCGCACCCGGGAATACCTGACTGCGGAGGAGGTCGATGCCCTGGTCAAAGCGGCTGGCAATATAGGCCGACACGGGCACCGGGACGCCACCTTGGTCCTGCTGACTTACCGGCATGGATTGCGCGTATCAGAACTCGTCAGCCTGCGTTGGGAACAGGTGGACTTGAAACAGGGGCTGTTGCATGTCAACCGGATAAAGAATGGAGCACCCTCATCTCATCCATTAAGGGGTCCGGAGATCCGTGCACTACGTCGGTTACAACGGGACTATCCAGAAACACAGTATGTCTTTGTCACCGAGCGGAAGGGTCCACTGACGACTTCAACTGTTCGTAAACTGATCACCCGTGCCGGCCAACAGGCGGGTATTAACTTTCCCGTCCATCCTCACATGCTGCGCCATGCGTGTGGATTTAAGTTAGCCAATGATGGCCATGATACCCGAGCGGTTCAACAC